>DATFGK010000123.1:0-15531 GCA_035249485.1 Actinomycetota bacterium
AGGTTGCCGGTCGGCTCGGACCCGCCGCGAGACGCGATGTAGAGCGTGTTTCCCACGGCCAGCACGTCCTCCTTGGTCCATGGGCGGCTGTCGACGACGACGTGGGTGTTGATCCAGCTGGTCGTCCCGAGACGCCAGATCGTCTTTGCCCCCGACGATGACGCGCTCACCATGACGGCCCACCACGATCCCGCGTGGTACCAGAGCTTCGACTCTGGTTTCTCTCCGGTTATCGCGCCGCCCGTGCTCTCGGCGCCGGATCCCGCGTACGAGGGTCCTTTGAAGCCCACCTGTGTGGCCGCGTGCGCCGGGCCGCCGCGCATCGATGCGGCGAGCATCAAGAATGAGGCGATCACGACGGCGACGCCGTGAGCCCTCCCTCGGCCCAGGACGCGACGACGTTGTGCGTGCAGTGACGGCTCCCTCAGAGCTGGGTCGCGACTCGGCAGGGTATCGCCGGCGGGCTGTCTCAGGAACGTCTGGGATGACCAGGCGCACTACGTCCTTTGTGGGAGCGCGAGCGAGCAAGCCTGCGGCTATCGAAGCGCCTCATGGAGCCGTCGTTCGGCCGCCGCGTGAGCTTCGGTGAAGACCTGCTTCAATGGGCGGCCGGTCTCGCGCGCCAGCGCCGCGCAGTCGGCGTACTCGGGCGCGATCCCCGTGATCGAACCCCCGGCCGAGCGGGCGACCTTCACGCGGACGCTCCCGCCGTCGATCTCGACCGTGATGATCTCGCGGGGGAGCGTCCACTTCTCGACGGGGCTGCGGCGCATCCCGAGCGTCGTCGTCTCGGAGAAGATCACATCCCGGCACGAGATCTCGTCCCCCGGCCCGCACAGGACGTGCAGCGTCGCCGCCGGCCGGCCGCGCTTCATCGTGATCGGCGTGACCCAGGCGTCCTGGGCGCCGGCCGAGAAGAGCCGCTCGAGCACGTACTCGTACAGCTCGGGGTTCATATCGTCGATGTTCGCCTCGAGCATGACCGCCGGCACCGGGCCGAAGACCGAGTCGTCCTCCATCGCTTCGCCGACGAGCATCCGCAACACGTTCGGGATGTCGAGCTCGCGCGTGCCGGCGCCGTACCCCACCGTCGAGACCCGCATCGGCGGGATGTCCCCGAACGACTGTGCGGTGGCGGCCAGGATCGCCGCCCCCGTGGGCGTGACCAGCTCGTTCGGGATGCCGCGCGAGTAGATCGGGACGTCCTTGAGGAGCTCGAGAACCGCCGGGCCGGGGATCGGATACACGCCGTGGTCGGTGCGCATCATCCCCATCCCTGTGGCGACGGCCGACGCGTGGACGCGCTCGACGCCGAGATGCTCCAACGCGAGCGCCGCACCTACGATGTCGACGATCGTGTCGACGGCGCCGAGCTCGTGGAAGCGGACGTGCGCGATGTCCTTGCCGTGGACGGTGGCCTCGGCCCGGCCGAGCCGTTCGAAGATCTTCAGCGCGAGCGCTTTGGAGCGCGCCGGCAACGCCGCTTCTTCGAGCATCGCGCGGACCGAGGTGTACGTGCGCGCGACTCCGCCGTCCTCGGCGCGAACGCGGATCGCCGTCGCCGAGATGCCGAGCCGCTCCACGCGAACGGGCTCGAGCTCGAACGATTCGATCGGAAGCTTGGCGAGGGGCGACGCGATCGCCTCGAGCGGCACCCCGGCGTCGACCATCGCGCCGAGCACCATGTCCCCGGAGATCCCCGAGAAGCAGTCGAAGAACGCGACCGTGGTCATGCCTTCCCCATCCGGAGCATCCGGATCGCGAGTGCCGCCGCGCCGAACCCGTTGTCGATGTTCGTCACCGCGACGCCCGGCGCACACGAGTTGAGCATCGCCAGCAACGCGGCGAGCCCGCCGAACGACGATCCGTACCCGACGGACGTCGGGACGGCGATCACCGGGCACGCGACCATCCCGCCGACGAGCGACGGGAGCGCACCTTCCATCCCGGCGACGACGATGAGCACGTCGTATGCGCGGATCTGGTCCGAAACCGAAAGGATGCGATGGAGGCCGGCGACGCCGACGTCGGCGATGCGGTCGACCTTCGCGCTCGCGGCTTCGAGGATCACCGCCGCCTCCTCCGCGACCGGCAGATCCGAACTGCCGGCGGTCACGATCCCCACGCTGCCGATCGGGGCGCCGATCTCGGGCCGGAGAACGACGACGCGACCGAGCTCCGAGTAGGCGGCCTCGGGCGCGAGATCGCGCACGGCGTCGAAGATGTCGGGCCCGGCGCGCGTTATCAGCAGCGGAGCGCCCTGGGAGTCGAGCAGTGCGCGCGTGATGCCGCGGATCTGCTCGTGGGTCTTGCCGGGAGCGAAGACGACCTCGGGGAGTCCGGTCCGGAGCTGCCGGTGGGTATCGACCTTTGCGTAGGTGAGGTCGGCGAATGGGAGTCGTTCGAGACGCTGGGCGGCCTCGTACGGCGTTACCTGACCGGCCGCGACCGCATCGAGCAGCGCGTCGAGCGAGGCGCGGTCCACGGCGAACCGATGCTAGCAGCCGATATACTCGCGTGTCGTTCCCCGAAAGAGACAGATCATGCCGCTCGATCCCGATATCCTCTCCATCGTCGCATTAGCCGCCGCGGGCGTTGCCGTGCTGGCCCTCCTGCTGGCGTTCCGGGCGACCACGCGGCTGCGTCGGGTCCGGCGGGTGCTGCGCGGAGCGCAGGCGAGCCGCGGGGAAACGCTGGACGACGCGGCGGACGTGATCCAGGGACTCGCCGACGTCGTGAAGCGGGTCGACGATCTCGAGGTCGTCGCGGCGCTCGCGGTCCAGCACGTGGGGCTCGTGCGGTTCGACGCCTTCGAGGACATGGGAGGTCATCTGTCGTTCGCCGCCGCGATGCTCGACGGCGAAGGGGACGGGTTCGTGTTCAGCTCCATCAACGGGCGGCAGGAGACCCGCATCTACGCGAAGCCGATCGAGCGCGCAGCCAGCCGGTACCACCTGTCCGACGAGGAGCAAGAGGCGATCCGCCGGGCGCTCGCTCCGAGGTTCCGGTCGCCGTGATGCGACTCGCGTACCTGGGCCCGCCGGGCACCTTCACCGAGGAGGCCCTGCTGTCGTGCCCGGAGGCAGACGGGGCCGAGCTGGTTCCGATGACGACGGTCCCGGACGTGATCGCGGCGGTCGAAGCCAAGGATGTCGACGCCGGCGTCGTGCCGATCGAGAACTCGATCGAGGGCTCCGTGAACATCACGCTCGACACGCTCGCGTTCGAGGCCGAGAACGTGACGATCCGGCGCGAGATCGTCCTTCCGATCCGCCACGCGCTGCTCGCGAAGCAGGGTGTGGCGATGGAGTCGATCGTCGCCGTCGTCTCGCACCCGCACGCGACCGGTCAGTGCCGCAAGTTCTTGATCTCCAACGTTCCCAACGCGGAGATCCGCGCTGCGAACTCGACCGCCGAAGCGGCGCGCATCGTCGCCGAACGCGGACCGATCGAACCGTGGGCGGCGATCGGGACCGAGCTCGCCGCGAGCCTCTACGGTCTCGTCGTGCTGGCGCCCGATATCGAGGATCGCCGCGAGAACTCGACGCGGTTCGTGCTCGTCGGCCGTGAGGGGCCTGCGCCGACCGGGAAGGACAAGACCAGCGTCGTCTGCTTCATCGCGAAGGACCGGCCCGGTGCGCTGCTCTCGATCCTCCACGAGTTCTCCGACCGTGGGATCAACCTCACGAAGCTCGAGTCGCGTCCGACGAAGGAGCGGCTCGGCGAATACTGCTTCTTCATCGACATCGAAGGCCACGCCGACGAGGACGAGGTCCGCCACGCGCTGGCGTCGCTGCGGACGAAGATCCTCGACGTGAAGGTGATGGGCTCTTACCCGCGGGCCGGATGATCGATCTCCGGCTCGTCCGAGAAGATCCCGGGTTCGTGAAGTCCGCGCTCGCACGCCGCGGCGGCGAAGCCCGCATAGACGAGCTGCTCGAGGTCGATCGCCGCCGCCGGGACCTCCAGACGCGGCTCGACGCGTTGCGCTCCCGGCAGAAGCAGATCGGCAAAGAGGTGCCCCGACTCGAGGGCGACGAGAAGGCGAAGCTCCTCACCGAGCTGAAGGATCTCTCGGACGAGATCACGCAACTCGAAGCCGAAGAGGATGAGGCCGCGCTCCAGTTGAACCGTCTGCTGCTCGAGATCCCCAACCTCCCGCACGCGTCGGTGCCCGAGGGCGTCGGCGACGAGAACAACGTCGAGATCCGGACCTGGGGCTTGCCGCCGGCGTTCGACTTCCCGGTTCGCGATCACCTCGAGATCGGCCAGTCGCTCGAGGCGATCGACGCGGAGCGCGCCGCCAAAGCTTCGGGCGCGCGGTTCGCGTACCTCAAAGGGAAGGGTGCGCTGCTCGAGCTTGCGCTCGTCCGGTTCGTCGTCGAGAAGCTCGGTCACCACGGCTTCACGCCGGTCATCCCACCGGTGCTCGTCCGCCGCGAGGCGATGGAATCGACCGGCTTCCTGCCGACCGACGAGCAGCAGATCTACAAGCTCGCGGACGACGAGCTCTACCTGGTCGGCACGAGCGAGGTGTCGATCGCCGCCATGCACTCCGACGAGTTCATCGAGGCCCAGGCGATGCCCCTGCGGTACGCGGGGATCTCGACGTGCTTCCGCCGCGAGGCCGGCGCGTACGGGAAGGACAGCCGCGGCATCTTCCGGGTGCACCAGTTCGACAAGGTCGAGATGTTCTCGTTCTCGCACCCCGACGCGTCGTGGGACGAACACGACTTCCTCCTCGAGCAGCAGGAGGAGATCTTCCAAGCGCTCGAGATCCCCTACCGGGTCGTGAACATCGCGGCAGGCGAGCTCGGCGCGTCGGCTGCGAAGAAGTACGACATCGAGGCGTGGTTACCCGGACAGGCGGCCTATCGCGAGGTCACGTCGTGCTCGAACTGCACGGATTACCAAGCGCGGCGACTGAAGACGCGGTTCCGCACCGAGTCGGGACCTCAGCTCGTCCACACCCTCAACGGCACCGCGATCGCGATCGGGCGGGCGCTCGTCGCGCTGCTCGAGAACCATCAGCGCGCTGACGGGAGCGTCGAGATCCCGCACGCCTTGCGGCACTACACGGGCTTCGAGCGGCTCGAGCCCTAGTACGGGTCGGGCGTGTAGTCGGAGCCAGACGATCCCGCCGCGGTCGGCGCACTGCCGAAGAAGAACGCTCCCTGCATGCCGATGGATCCGTGGAAGCGGCAGAAGAACGCGATGTCGGTGGTCCCGGCCGGGAGGGTGAGGTTGATCTCCTTCTTCTCGCCGGCGGCGAGCTCGTGATCGATGTTCATCGCGGTGATCGTGAAGGTGTGGGCGCTTGCGCCCTCCGCTTCGAGCTCGATGTTCAGCGTCTGGCCGGTCTTGGCCTTGATGAACGTCGGCTTGAAGTAGTTGTCGTCGAGCTCGATCGAGAACGCGCTCATCCCCGTCGCGTCGAGCTGGCCCTGGTTGTTGATCGAAGGATTGGCGGAGGGCTGCGGCGGCGTCGCGCCAGGCGAAGTGGTGCCTCCGGCACTAGGCGTCGTTGTGTTATCGCCGCCGCAAGCCACGGCCGCCAAACTCAGGATGATCATCGAGGCGAGCAGCTGCCCTCGTCGCATGTTCGAGACGCCTCCCTGGGTGGATCGTTGTTGGGGACTACGTACCCCCGGACGACCGGGTTCGAATCCGTCGAGGAACAGCCCGGAGGCTGGGTTACCCTGGAAAGTGGAGGGGTGACCGAGCGGACGAAGGTGGCAGTCTTGAAAACTGCTGGGGGGCAACCCCCCGTGGGTTCGAATCCCACCCCCTCCGCCCTGGGAAAGGATCTGACGAGGCATGGACCCGTTCGACGAGCTCAACGCCTCGCTGGAGGATCGGATCGGCGCGCTCCCGGAGCGCGAGCGGAAGATGATGCGGCTCCGGTTCGGGCTCGCCGACGGCAAGCTTTGGGATCTGCGCGAGATCGCCCGCGAGTTCGACACCGACCGCGACGAGGTCCGCAGGGTGGAAGAGAAGCTGTTCGCCGACGAGGCTTAGAGCCGGTCGAGAGCTACGCCGGCGATCCCGGCTGCGAGCATGATCCCGAGCACGTTCCAGCGGGCTCGCCACAGCATCATCCCGGCGAGCGCGCCCGCGAAGATCGCCCCGGCACCGACGTCGGGGATCGCCGCCGGGAGCAGCCGCACCGCGGTCACCCCGATCAGGCCGACGACCGCCGCTGCGACGCCGTCGAGGAAGGCGTGCGTCCGTGGCTCGTTGACGAGCCGTTCCAGCTGGTTGTGCCCGACGAGCGTGAACGCGAACGCGGGAGCGAAGATCCCGACGGTCATCATGACCGCGCCGTCGAGCCCGGCTCCAACGTAGCCGACGAAGGTCCCGAAGATGATCAACGGCGCCGGCAGGATCCCCGACAGCGCGAGGGAGTCCAGGAACTGACCGTCGGTCATCCATCGCCCGGCGAGGACCGCATCGTGACGGACGAACGGGATCGCGGTGTACGCGCCGCCGAACGTCAGCAGCCCCGCCTTGAACCCCGAGCCCAGCAACGAGAGCAGACCCGGCGGATCGCCGGTCGCGACCGACACGGGGTCGATCGTGATCGCTCCCGGCTCCGCGGCGAACGCGATCGCGATCGCACCGACGACGACGGTTCCGATCGCGAGCACGTACTGCCGGCGCTCCACCAACGTGTACGAGATCCCCGCCGCCAGGAGCGGGATCCAGAACGGAGCGTCGACGATCTGTGCTCCGGCCGCGCCGGCCGCGGCTATCCACAGCCATACGTGGGTCAGCGCGTGTTGTGCGATGCGAACGACCGCGCGCACGATGAGCGCGGCAACGGCCGGCTGGAAGCCGGCCAGCACGGCGGCGAGAACCGCCGACGAGATGCCGTACTCCACATAGATCGCCGCCAAGACGAGGACGAGCACGAACCCGGGCAGCATGAACCCGAGTCCCGCAAGCAGGCCGCCGACGCGTCCCGAGGCGATCGTTCCGAAGTACACGCAAAGCTCGTGGGCCTCCGGCCCGGGGAGAGCCTGATAGACGGCGAGGGTCCGGTTGAACCGCTCACGCGAGATCCATCGCTCACGCTCGACGAGCTCGTCGCGGATCATCCCGATCTGCGCCACGGGACCGCCGAACGCGAGCACACCGAAGCGCAAGAAACGACCGAAGAGCCGGACGTGTGAGAGCTTCGGCGGGCCGGTGACGTCGTCCATCGCCGGCAGAGACTATCCACCCATGCGCGCGCTACGGCGTGTCCCGTTAGGGTGTGACCTGGGGGTGAGCCGCAACCACCGTGAGCGAGCAGACCATGGAAGTAACGAACAACCAAGCCGAGAGCCGGTACGAGATGTCCATGGACGGCGCCGCGGTCGGCTTCGTCGACTACGTCCTCAACGATGGAACGATGATCCTTCCCTACATCGAGATCGACCCCGCCTACGGCGGCCGCGGCCACGGCGGTCGTCTCACCGCCGCGGTGCTCGACGACGCGCGGGCGCGTGGCCTGAAGGTGATCCCGGAGTGCCCGTTCATCAAGGCCTTCATGCGCTCGCACCCGGAGTATTCGGACCTCCACCCGGCCTGATGGGCACGTGTTTCGTCCGGCGCCACCGCGGGCAGTGGTTCGAGCGTGGAACGAAGCTCAAGCCGGGAACAGCTGCCGATCGGCGACTATGCGCTGATCGGTGATTGTCACGGCGCGGCCCTGGTATCCCGCGCCGGGTCGATCGATTGGTGCTCATTCCATCGATTCGATGCCGAGCCTGCGTTCGCTCACCTGATCAACGCTCACGACGGAGGGTCGTTCTCGATCTCTCCCGCCGATGGTCGGGCCCGGTCGTCGCGGTCGTATCTCGGCGACACGAACATCCTCCTGACCCGCTTCGTCACCGACGACGGTGAGGCCGAACTCGTCGACTTCCTCGCGCGCGATCCCGAGCGTGGAGCCTTCCACAGCCTGGTGCGCATGATCCGCTGCACCGACGGACGGGTGACGATGCGGATCGTGTTCCGTCCTCGGTTCGACTACGGGCTCACCGTTCCGCTGATGGAGATGCACTCCCCAACGCACGGCGTCGTCGTTGGCGGGGCGGCCGGCTTGGCATTCTGGACGTCCCATCCGATCGAGCAGCTCGATGTGTGCGAATGCACGACCGATTGGGAACTCTCGGCCGGCGAAGACGCGTGGTTCACGATCAGATCGACGGCGGCGCATCTCACCGGCCGCGGGGAGAACCCCGGCCCGCCCGAGCGGCTGCTCGAAAACACCAAGGCGTTCTGGGAGGAGTGGGCATCCCGGTGCTCCTATGAGGGACCGCATCGCGCGGCCGTTATCCGCAGCGCACTCGTGGTGAAGGCCCTCACCAATGAGCCGACCGGGGCGATCGTCGCGGCTCCGACGACTTCACTCCCGGAGGTCATCGGCGGAACGCGGAACTGGGATTACCGCTACGCCTGGCTCCGCGACAGCGCGCTGGACGTGTACGCGCTCTACCGCCTCGGATATACGGATGAAGCGCAGGCGTTCATGGATTGGATCCGTCGCACGTCCGCCGGCGACGCGTCACGGCTGCAGCCGGTCTATGGGGTCGGCGGAGAACGGCTGCTGACCGAGGTCGAGCTCGATCACGCGTCCGGATACCGCGACTCGCGCCCGGTTCGGATCGGGAACCGGGCCGCGACCCAGGTTCAGCTCGACGTCTACGGCGAGACGCTCGACACCGTTTGGCTCCATCACCGTCACGACGGGGCCATCGATGCAACGTTGCAGCGGCTGATCGTCGGGATCGTCGACGAGGTGGAACGCCGATGGGAGGAGCCGGACGAGGGGATCTGGGAGTCGCGCGGCGGGCGGGAGCACTGGGTCAACTCGAAGCTCTTCTGCTGGGTCGCCGTCGACCGCGCGATCAAGCTCGCCCGCGCCCTCAAGATCGATGCCCCGATCGAAAACTGGCGCAAGCTGCGTCGCGATATCCGGATCTGCATCGACACCCGCGGGGTGGATCCCGGCACCGGCGCCTTCACGCGATGCCTCGACGGTCCCGGCTACGACGCCGCGGCGCTCCTCGTGCCGCTTGTTGGTTATCTGCCGCCGGGCGACGCGCGCGTCGGAGCTACGGTCGAGCAGATCCGTGCCAACCTCGAGCGCGACGGTCTGATCTATCGCTACCGCGATCCGGACGGGCTGCCCGGCGACGAGGGAGCGTTCGTGGTCTGCAGCTTCTGGCTGGTCGACAACCTCGCGATGCTGGGCCGATGGGACGAAGCGTCGGCGCTGTTCGAGGATCTGCTCGCCCGAGCGAACGACGTCGGCTTGATGGGTGAGCAGGTCGGCTCCGCCGGCGAGGTCCTCGGGAACTTCCCTCAGGCGTTCAGCCACGTCGGCCTCATCGGCGCGGCGGTGAATCTCAAGAAGTTCGCACCTCGAGACGAGCGATCTCGGGCAGAAGCTCCTTCTTCGCGAACTCGATGAAGCCCAGCGCGTCGGGGCCGAACTGCTGGAACACGACGTGCGTGAAGCCGGCTCGGCTGTAGGCCTTGACCGCTTGCAGGTAGCGCTCCGGATCCGGACCCAGCACGGTGCCCTCCTCCAGATCGGTTGCCGAGATGAGGTCCGCCGCGCGTTCGAAATGTGCCGGGGTTTCGAGGTCGGTGAGGAGCTTCGGGTCCAAGGCTCCGACGGGCCAGAACCGCCGGGCCGTTTCGCGTGCCGTTTCCTCGTCGGCTGCGTAACAGACGCTGACCATCCCGAACCGCGGTCGCTCGGCGCCGCCTCCTCGAACGAACGTCTCGACGACTTCGGGCTTCAACGACTCACAGATGATGCCGTCGCCGAGTTGGGCCGCCATCGCCGAAGAGCGTTTCCCCGAGGCCGCGATCATGATCGGCGGTGGAGTAGCCGGCAGCGTGAACAGCTGCGCAGCGCGAACGGTGAAGAAACGGCCGCGATGGCTCACCTGGTCGCCCTTCCAAAGCAGATGGAGGACCTCGACCGCCTCTTCGAGCATGGCGAGGCGCTGCTTCCCCTCGGGCCACGCGTCACCGCCGATGTGCTCGTTGAGATACTCACCGGAGCCGAGGCCGAGGAAGAAGCGATCCCCGAACTGTGCGGCCGCGGTCGCGGCCGCTTGTGCCACGACGGCGGGGTGGATGCGCATGATCGGGCACGTTACGGCGGTCCCGACCTGCATCCGTTCGGTCGCTTGCGAGATCGCGCCGAGGACGCCCCACACGAACGGAGAATGGCCCTGCCTTCTGATCCACGGATGGAAGTGATCGGAGATCGTCGCGAGCGAGAATCCGGCGTCTTCGGAAGCGCGCGCCTGTTCGACGAGCGTCGAAGGTCCATGCTGCTCGCTCGAGAGGTGGAAGCCGGCCTCGAGGCTCACCGCGATCCCGCCATCGCCTCCTCGCGGCGCGTCTCGACGATCTGCTGGCGTTCGAACACGCCGAGCAGCTCGCCGGAAGTGGTGCTTACGATCGCGTAGTCGGTCTTCTTCAGCTTGGGCTCGATCTCGTCGATCGGGACGTTGGCGCGGTACGTGCTGGGTCCCTCTTTCATGACGTTCCCGCAGTCCTCTCGCGGGTGTTCCTCCGCGATGCGCTTGTCGATCTCGCCGACGACGATGTCTCCCTCCGCAAGGACGACGGCGATATCCCAACCCGTCGCGCGCATCCGCTCGGCGACGTCGGAGACCCTTTCGTCCATCCTGCAGGTGGGCACGTCACGCCGAGCCATGCGTCCGATCGTTTTCGTGTCCACCTCCTTGCCCTCGGTCGGCAGCCCCGAGGCCTTCCAGTCGACCTTGCCGGCCGCGTAGTCGTACACATCCTTGAATCCGAGCAACTCCAGCCGGACGGCGGCTCGCGGGCTCAGGTCGCATTGATAGTCCTCGCAGTACACGATGATCGGGCTGGTGGGGTCGAGCTCGTTCATGCGTCGCGGGACCTCCGCGAGCGGGATGTTGATCGCCCCGCTGATGTGCTCCGCTTCGAACTCCTTCGCGGGGAGCACTTCGACGAGCTGGGCGCCTCGCTTCATGAGCGCCCGGACTCCGTTCCGGTCTGTGATCTTCGGCATGACGCGCTCCTTCCGGGTCCTTCCATTGCTTTACCCAGAGGACCGCGCGTGCGAACCGGCAAGGCGAGCGGGCCGGCGCTATCGAGTGCCGCTGTGCTCGATGTCGTCCGCCGAGCGGACACGGAAAACGCGAACGTGACCGAAGCCCTTGAGTTGCTGCCGGCCGAGCGAGCTGAAACGGAACCCCGGTTGGTCCTTCAGCGCCCCGTGCGTGGCCTCGTCGATCAGTGCGCTGCCGGGCCTCGCGAGCGAGACGAGGCGGCTCGCGAGGTTGACCGGAGCGCCGAAGATGTCTCCTTCGCGAGCGATCACCAGTCCGCTCGCCACCCCGATGCGCAACGGTGGGATACCGGCGACCTCCGAAACATCCTGGAGCAGCGCGACCGCGATCGCCGCCCCGATGGCAGGGGCGAGCGTCGAGAACATGATCTCGTCTCCGATCGTCTTCACGACGCGACCCCCCGCGGATGAGATCGCGTCGGCGGTTGCGGCGTTGAACCGGTCGACGAGCTGGGCCAGTTCACGGACGTCGAGCTCCTGGCTGAGACGTGTGAATCCGGTCATGTCCGCGAAGCCGACCGACATCTCGACGCCGCCTTCCGGCGTCGGCGACACGAGCATGCGCTGCTCGGTCGCGGCGGCGAGGTGGCGCCGGTACATGTATACGAGCAGGTGGTCGAGGACCGGGAGTGTCTCGTCGGCGAGCGACAGCGCCCGCGCGGCCGCCGCGGCCGGATCGGTCTGGGGAACGATCTCGGCGATCACGTCCTGATGGGATGCGGCGATGCGCGCGACGGCCTGGCTCATCGCTCGGGCTTGCTGCAGGACGATCGTGTCGTCCATCTCCGCGCGATCGAACAGCAGGCACGCTTTCTGTAAAGCCTCGAGGTCGGCGTCGGTGAACGCCGGTTCGTCGTCGGGGACGAGCGGGAACCCCATGGCGCGCCAGAGTGCGCGCGCGATCTCCTCGTCGACGCCACTCTTCGCGTAGATCTCGCGTGGCGTGTACCGGCGTGCGCCGGGGAACATCAGGTAGCGCGCGACCATGCGGGCGATGCCGTCGGCGCCTTCGGCGACGGCCGACGCGAGAACCTGCTCGTCGACCCCGCGCTCGGCGAGCCGGTCGCGGAGCCGCTGAAGGACTTCCTGCATCTCGAGCTCGGATCGCTCGGCCACCGGCGTCAGTCCTCGGGCGTCGCGTCGCGCGGCCGCCATCCCGAGCAAAGGACGCGCATCCACGTGATCGCGCCGTCGTGAACCTCGTAGTACGCCTGCTGCTCCATGAGGAACTCGCCGTCGGTGTTGTGCACCGCGTAGAGGTAGCGGACCCGGCGACGGTCCCCAACGCTCCCATTCTCGAGCTCGAGCAGGCCGTCGATGGAGTCGTGCTCTTCGTACCATTGGGGGAGGATGTTGCGAGCGACCGTCTCCGGGTCGGCGGCCTCCCATATCTGACTCGGCGTCATTCCGCGGAAATCGATCCGGGGATGGAACAGTGCCACGGCCTTGGTGAAGTCCTTCACAGCGACCGCTCTGGCGAAGCGTTCGCCCAACGGTTGTTCCATGCGCCCAGCCTAACTCCGGGCGGCTGTCTGCCGGTACCCCGTGACCGCCCGACCGCGGATTGCGCGACAATGGAGGCGTGAACAACGCGCTCGTCCGGTTCGACGACGCCGCGGTCCGGCTGGCCCGCCGCTACGGGGTCCCGACGCTCCGGATCGCTCTGGGGATCGTGTTCATCTGGTTCGGTCTGTTGAAGGTGTTCGACGCGACCCCGGTCGCCGAGCTCGTCTCCGACATCGTTCCCGTGCTTCCGGATCGGACGGCGGTCCTCATCGTCGGGATCGTCGAGGTCGTCGTCGGCCTCGGTCTGATCACCGGCATCGCGATCCGACTGACGCTCGGGCTCTTCTTCCTCCAGATGCTGGGGACGTTCCTGGTGCTGATCCTCCGGCCGGGGTTGTCGTTCGACGGCAATCCGTTCCGGCTCACCGTGATCGGCGAGTTCGTCGTCAAGAACCTGGTTCTACTCACCGCCGGGCTGGCCGTCGCCGGGTCGATCCCACGTCCGCGTGGCGACGAGGGCCTCGGCACGCTGCTGAAGGAGCCGGCCACGCGCGACGCCGAGATCCACACAACCGACCGCTAGCTCGCGGTTCGCACCGTCCCGCAACCATTGGTTACTCTGTTTCCATGACTGCAACCATCTCGTACGACCATCCCCTCAAGACGCTCGAGGGCGATCCGGTCGAGATGACCGACTACAAGGGGAAGCTCCTCCTGATCGTGAACGTCGCGTCGCGGTGCGGGTTCACGCCGCAATACGAAGGGCTCCAGAAGCTCTACGACATCTACAAGGATCGCGGCTTCGAGATCCTCGGCTTCCCGTGCAACCAGTTCCTCGCGCAGGAGCCCGGCACGGAGGAGGAGATCCGAGAGTTCTGCTCCAGCGTGTACGGCGTCTCGTTCCCGATCTTCCGCAAGATCGACGTCAACGGCGAGGAGCGGCATCCGCTCTACGCGGAGCTCGAGGCGTTCGCCGACCACAAAGGCATCGACGGCGACGTGCAATGGAACTTCGAGAAGTTCCTCGTCGCGCCGGGGGGCGAGGTCGTCGGCCGCTTCCGCACGAAGATGGTCCCCGAGCACGACGTGCTCATCGGGGCGATCGAGAAGCACCTGCCCGAGTAACGCCGCTCAGTCCGGTCGACGCGGCTCAACCAACAGCTGCTGCGCGCTGCCGCCGATCGAACCCGACTCGTCGTAGAGGTTGCCGCGCGCGACGCCGACGCCGCCGGATCCCACCGACGTCGTCGCTTCGAGCGCGATCCAATCGCCTCGCGCGACCCGGTGCAGGTGCAGGGCGAGATCGACGTTGATGTAGAGGTACGACATGAAGTCGAGCGTGCCGCTGATCCC
This sequence comes from Actinomycetota bacterium, assembly GCA_035249485.1. Classification (GTDB taxonomy): domain Bacteria; phylum Actinomycetota; class AC-67; order AC-67; family AC-67; genus DATFGK01. The sequence continues at coordinate 13,988 of DATFGK010000123.1, forward strand.
GTTCCCGAAGTCGGCCGCGACGAGCACGCGCTGCAGCGGGGTCGGCTCCTCGCCGTCGAAGAGCGGAGTCAGCAAGCGGCACCATCCGGTCGCCGGCCCGATGTCTGAGAAGTAGCCGACGACGAACCGCCACTCGACCGCCGACCAGAAGCCGGGGATGTCGCTCCACGATTCCCAGAGCCGTCCGTCCTCCGGCGGGGCCGGGGGCGTCCCGGGTTCGATCGACGGCGTCAGCCCGTCGGCGACACGCATCCGCCAGGCAGATGCCCGCGCGAGCTCGACGTCGCCGTCGAACAGCGAGGCCTCGACGAGCTGGACGCGCTTCCCTCCGCGGCCGACCTTCGCCTCGGTCCGCAATGGTGAGAGCGGGATCGGCCGGATGATCTCGACGATCATCCGCACCACTTCGAGTCCCGGCATCGGTTCGCAACGCTCGACCGCGCGAGCAAGCGACGCGGCGACCGGGCCGCCGTGCTGCGCGTTCGGGTCCCATGGGCCCCGGGCGAGCTCGGTGGGGACGAGGAGATCGCCGTCGAGGTGGAATACCGGACCGAGCACGGGGGGAGACTATCAGCGCCCCGACGAGCCGATCAGGGAGGAACATGCCGAGCGAGGATCGCAAGACGAAGCTCGACCGGGAGCTCCTGGAGCTGCTGAACGAGCTCCGCGTCGCGTTGCCCGGCGTCCAGGTGCTGTTCGCGTTCCTGCTAACCGTCCCGTTCACCGACCGGTTCAGGACCCTCACGGACCCGCAACGCGACGTGTACTTCGCGGCGTTCCTCACCACGGCGGTGTCGTCGGTATGCCTGATGGCGCCGACGGCGTATCACCGGATCCGCTGGCGCGAGTACGACAAGGAGCACATGCTCCGGACGGCCAACATCCTCTCGATCGCCGGGATCGCTTTCCTCGCGCTGGCCGTCTCACTCGTGGTCTTCGTCGTGACCGATCTGCTCTTCAAGGGAGCCGCGGCCGGGATCGCGACGGCCGTCGTGAGCGGCGCACTGATCGTGATCTGGTTCGGGATCCCGTTGTCGCGCAAGATCTCAGACGAGGACGACTAACCCTCTTCCGGGCCGTTGCGTCGCAGCATCCACGTCATCCCGAGCACGAGCACGGCGGGAAGCCCGACGACCATGCCCACGACCGCGCCGGGCCCGAGCATCGTCGTCCCATCCGAAGGCGCTCGACCGATCGCCGCCGCCCGCGCGTCCGGCGAGCTCGACGCGTCCTGCTCCGTGGTGCTGGTCGTCGCGGGCGACTCGGTCGGTGCGCGCGTCGCCGCGCCGACGAGGACGGTTCCCGCCATGTTCGGGTGGAGCTTGCACAGGTAGGCGTAGCTCCCTTCGCGCGCGAACACCCGCTGGAAGGTCGTTCCCGGGTCGATGATGCCCGAGTCGAACGAGCCGTCCTTCGCCGAGACCGTGTGCGGTGCGAGTCCGCCGTTCTTCCATACGACGGCGTCTCCTGCCGTGATCCGCACCGTTGTGGGGTTGAACGCGAAGTCCACGATCGCGACAGGAGACGCCGTCGTATGGAAGAAC
>DATFGK010000124.1:0-6865 GCA_035249485.1 Actinomycetota bacterium
CAGCATCCCCATGTAGTCGGCGCGCGCGCGGTCCATCCCCTGCGCCTGCGGCGAGTTCCCGCGGAAGATGTTGCCGCCGCCGACGACGACGGCGACCTGCATCTTCAGCTCGCGAACGACCTCGCCGAGCTGGTCGGCGAGCGAATTCACGATCCGCGGATCGATGCCGAACCCGAGCTCGGGGTCGGCGAACGCCTCTCCCGAGAGCTTCAGCAGGACCCGCTTGTACGCTCCCGCCATCTACTCCACTCCGACGCGGAAGTACGAGAAACGCCGCACGCGAACCGGCTCCTTCAACTTCCCCGCGGCCTCGTCGAGCAGCTCCCGGACCGTCTTTTTGTCGTCGCGGATGTAGGCCTGGTCGAGCAGAGCACCGCCCGGCGTCTGCGCGTAGAACGCCTTCAGCTTGCCCTCGACCATCTTCTCGACGACGTTGTCCGGCTTGCCTTCCGCCTGCTTCCGGTAGATCTCCTTCTCGCGCTCGACGACGTCGCCCGGGAAATCCTCGCGCGAGACGTACGCCGGCTTCGCGAACGAGATATGGAGCGCGATCTCGCGAGCCAGCTCCTGGAAGTCGTCCGTCTTCGCGACGAAGTCGGTGCTGCAGTTGAGCTCGACCAGGACGCCGAGCTTCGCCGGCATGCCGGGGTCGGGCTTGTGCAGGTAGGCTTCGACGACGCCCTCGTTCGCGCCACGCGTCGCCATCTTCCCCTGCGCGGCCATGCCCTTCGCGCGGAGCAGATCCTTGGCCTTCTCGAAGTCGCCGCCCGTCTCCTCGAGTGCGCGCTTGCAATCCATCATCCCGGCTCCGGTGTCGTCCCGGAGCCGCTTCACTTCTTTCGGGTCGATCGCCATCGTTACCCTTCGCCTCGTTATCGGGTTAGCGCAGCATGCCGCGCTTGCGTTCCTCTTCTTCGATCTCCTTGCGTCGGCGCTCCTCTTCCTCTTCCGCGAGCAGCTGCAGCTCCCACTCGGCGAGCGGCTCGCCGGACGGGACGAGCTCCGGCTCGGGCGGCTGGTCCGGCCCGCCGTCGAGGTCGGCCGGGCGCATCCCACGTCCGTCGATAACGGCGTCCGAGATGATCCGCGTCAGCAGCGCGATCGCGCGGATCGCGTCATCGTTGCCCGGGAGCGGGTAGTCGACCTCGTCGGGGTCGCAGTTCGTGTCGAGCGGCGCGACCACCGGGACGTGGAGCTTCCGCGCCTCCATCACCGCGATGTTCTCTTTGCGCGTGTCGATGACCCAAAGCGCCGACGGCAGCTTGGTCATCTCGCGGATGCCGGAGAGGTTCTTCTCGAGGCGCTCGCGCTCCGCGCGGAGCTTGAGGACCTCCTTCTTCGGCAGGACGTCGAACGCGCCCGTCGCCTCCATCGCCTCGAGCTCGCGCAGACGGGCCAGACGCTTTGAGATCGTCTGGAAGTTGGTGAGCATGCCGCCGAGCCAGCGCTGGTTGACGTAGGGCATCCCGCAGCGCTTGGCCTCGTCCTCGACGATCTGCTGGGCTTGCTTCTTGGTGCCGACGAACAGGATCGTCCCGCCGCGACCGACGGTGTCGCGAACGAAGTGGTAGCCGCGCTCGATCCCGGCGACGGTCTTCTCGAGATCGATGATGTAGATCCCGTTGCGCTCGCCGAAGATGAAGCGGCGCATCTTGGGGTTCCAACGGCGGGTCTGGTGTCCGAAATGGACGCCCGCCTCGAGCAGTTGCTTCATGGTTGTAACGGCCATACACGAACCTCCGGTTGTCCCTCCGCTCGCCGTGGCCGGGGCTTTCGCCTCGGACCCCGCTCGGCTGAACCCCGGACGTGCCGGGGACCGGTAGCCGATCGGCGAACGTGCGTATTTGCTCCCTCGTGGGAGCCCGCGAATGGTAGCAGAGGCTAGGCGGGCAGGGCCGGGCGTTCGGAGCGGTAGAGCAGCGCGAACCGACGGGCGAACGCGAGCACCATGTACATCGTGACCAGGGCCGCGACGAACGCGTAGAGCGTGAGCGGGAACGCCCGCGGGACGGCCTCGCCGGCGGCCGCCAGACGGAACAGGCCGTTCGACAGGAACCCGTATCCGAGCACGAGGAGGACGTGTCCGACCGGTCTGCGCCGGATCCAGAAGTTCCCGCGCCGGAAGGCGGCGCCGGCCGGGTGGCCGTCGGCTGCCGCGATGAACGTCCCGACGAGGATCATCACGCCGAAGAGCAGGGCGGTCCCGATCGCGCCGTCGTCGCGCACCGAGGCGAGGTCCGCGCCGAGCGTCAGCGACACGCCGAAGAATGCGAACGACACGAGCTCGAGGAAGCCGAACGTCCGGGCCCGGCGCCAGAGCGTGCGTGTCGCTGCCCCGAGAGACGGCACCTCGCCCCGCGCCCGCTGCACGGCGAGGACGACCAAGACGCCGAACACAGCGGTCCGAAGCGCCAGCGCAACCGACCTCAAGATCCAGATCTCGGCGGCCGCGCGGTCCGTGAGCTCGATGACACCGACGTCGAGGAAGGCGTCGAGCGGCGGGAGCGAGACCAGCGGCACCATCACGTCGGCGCGCGCCGGGGCGCCGAGCGCGAAGACCCACAACATCAAGATCACGACCGAGAACAGCGGCGCGAGGAGCATCAGCGGATCGCCGAACAACGCCGACGCCGACCACGACAACACGCGGCCGAGCCGCCAGTCCTCCGCCGGGCGCCGCCGGCGGATGCGGATGACGACGTCGCGTCCGCGCTCGGCGGCCGGGCCTTCGTCGTTCACGGGCGGGCATGCTAGCGCGGCCGGGTCGCGCTCCGGCGGCTACGGCTCGCCGTCGATCGGCGCCAACCGGATCGCCTGCGACGGATCACGACGGAGGCCGTCCACCAGCAGCGGCTCCGGATCGATGTACGTCTCCCCGATGCGGGCGCCGAAGTGGAGGTGCGGTTGGGTCGATCCGGCGTGGCCGGGGCCGCTCAGCGCGATCGGCTGGCCTCGTACCACCGACGCGCCCTTCTGCACCGTGACGACCGAGAGGAACGAGTAGGTCGTGCGGATCCCGTCGGCGTGATCGACCGAGACGAACAGCTCGCCCGCGACCGCGCCCGCGAACGACACGACCCCGTCGTTGGATGCAACCACCTTCGTCGCGACGGGCACCGCCATGTCGATCCCGCGATGTCCCGCGGAGAACGGCGTCGGGGGTGGCTCGAAGTGCCGGATGATCGGGCCCTTCACGGGCCGCAAGTAGCCGGGCGTCGCCGCGGACGCGACACCGCCTGCCGGCGTCGGCGCGAGCGCGAGCGCGATGACGGCGATGAGCCTGAGCCGAGTCACGGGGCGACGCTACGCGGGACGTCCGCGGCGGTGAAGTTCCTCGATCCGGACGAGCGGGTCAGTCGGTCGTGGATTCCGCCATCTTGTTGCGGAGCTGGAGCACGGCTTTCGTGTGCATCTGGCAGACGCGCGACTCGGTGACGCCGAGCACCTGGCCGATCTGCGCGAGCGTCAAGCCCTCGTAGTAGTAGAGCGTGATCACGAGCCGTTCACGCTCGGGGAGGACGTTGATCGCGCCGGCGAGGATATGCCGCGTCTCTTCGGACTCGAACGACGTTTCGGGATCGGCGGTCTTCGTGTCGGCGAGCGTGTCGACGAGCGACACCGCTTCGCCTTTCTCACCGCCGACCGAAAGCAGCTCGTCGAGCGCGACGACCGATACCAAGTTGATCTGGTTGAGCATCTCCTGCAGATCGTCGAGCGACACGCCCAGCTCCTCGGCGAGCTCCGCGTCCGACGGCGGCCGCTGCAAGCGTCCACCGAGCTCGCCGAGCGCACGCTCGACCTCGCGTGCCTTGAACCGCACCGAACGCGGGATCCAGTCGATCGCGCGGAGCTCGTCGATGATCGCGCCCCGGATGCGGTTGATCGCGTAGGTCTCGAACTTGATGCCGCGTTCGATATCGAATTTCTCGATGGCGTCGATGAGCCCGAAGATCCCGTAGGAAACGAGGTCGGCTTGCTCGATGGTGGCCGGCAGACCCACGGATACGCGGCCGGCGACGTACTTCACCAGCGGCGAGTAATGGAGGATCAGTCGTTCGCGCGAAGTCTCGTCGTGGCTTGCCTTGAAGTCCCGCCATAGGACGTCGAGCGTCGAGCCTTCCAGCTGATCGACCCCGGCTCCGTCGACGGCAACCGTGTCGGTCTTGCGGGAGGCGCGTGCTCTACTGGGCCCGGGGGTGCGTGAGCTCATAGATCTGCCGGAGTTTTTCCCTCGAAACACGAGTGTAGATTTGGGTTGTCCTCAAATCAACGTGTCCCAGAAGCTCCTGGACCGTCCTCAGGTCTGCGCCTCCTTCGAGGAGATGGGTCGCGTAACTGTGCCGGAACGTGTGCGGTGAGGTCTTCCCACCCGGAACGACCTCTCGAGCGTACTTGGTTACGACCGCTCGAACGTCCCGTTGCCCTATCCTCTTCCCCTTTCTGTTGTAGAAGAGTGCCGCCGGCGGCGATCCGTCCCGCATGAACCAACTTCGTCCTTTCGCGAGATAGGTCCGGAGTGCGTCGGCGGCCGGCTCTCCCACGGGAACGATCCGCTCCTTGCGGCCTTTCCCGAGGACCCGCACCTGACCGCGCGAGAAATCGAGCTCGTCCATGTCCAATGCGGTCAGCTCCCCCACCCGGATGCCGCACCCGTAGAGGAGTTCGAGGATCGCGCGGTCGCGGAGCCCATCGGGCTCGTCCGTGGGAGGCAGCTCGACGAGCGACTCGGCCTGAGCGCGCTTGAGGACGGCCGGGAGCAGGTTCGCGCGTTTCGGCGTCGCGACGACCGTCGCCGGATTGTCGGCACGCACGCCGCCCCGGACGCAGTATCGATAGAACGCGCGCAGCGTCGCTGCCTTGCGGTGGATGCTCGCGCGTGCCATGCCGCGCGTCGTGAGCCACGCGAGGAACCGCCGGACCGTTTGATGCGTCGCCGTGAGGGGATCGCTTCGGAGGCGCGTGCAGAACTCCAAGTACTGCTCGAGGTCGCGCCGGTACGCCGCGACGGTGTTCGGTGAGAGGTCGCGCTCGGCCTCGAGGTGCCGGAGGAAGGCGGCGACGACTTCCGGCGCCTCGGCGGGGTTCTTCCGCGCGGTTTTCGCGGTCACTCGGCCACTATCGGCGGGCCCGACACCAGCGTCAAGGAACGCGGTCAGCGGAGCCTGCGAACGCTGCCTCCCGTGCCGCGGGCGATCCATCCGCCGAGCTCGAGACGCACGAGCGTCTTCGCGAGCATGAGGCCGTCGAAGCCGGCCATTGCGCCGACCGCCTCGGCCGACATCGTCTGCTTGCCGACCAGCTCCAGGACGGCGCGTTGCTCGGCGGGCATGTCTTCGGGAAGCCCGCCGAGGTCTCGGACGGCGTTCTCGCGCTCGAGCTCGACGCCGATCCGTTCGATCACGTCGCCGGCGCACGTGCATGGGGCGGCTCCGTCCCGGAGCAGCTCGTGCGGGCCAACCGATACGTCGACCCTGACGTCGCCCGGCACCGCGAAGACGTCGCGCCCGATCGACAGAGCGTGACGAGCTGTGGAGAGCGCGCCGCTCCGTTCCCCGGCCTGGACGACGACCGTCGCGAGCGAGAGCGCGGCGATCAGCCGGTTGCGGTGGGTGAACCGATGCTTGCGGGTCCCTGTCCCCGGCTCGTGTTCCGCGACGAGCGCGCCCTCGACGGCGATCCGCGCGTACAGATCGCGATTGCTCGACGGGTAGCAGACGTCGATCCCGCCGGGCAGCACGGCGACCGTCGTTCCGCGGTCGAGCGCACCGAGGTGGGCCTCCGCGTCGATGCCGCGAGCGAGGCCGCTCACGACGCAGATCCCCGCCATCGCGAATTCCATCGCGAGCGCGCGGGCGATCTCGCGTCCGTATGGGGTCGGGGTCCGCGTCCCGACGATGGCGACCGCCGGCGGGAGCCGGTCGAGACGGCGTCCGGCGACCCACAGCACTGTGGGGGGATCGGGAAGGTGCTCGAGCTTCTCCGGGTATTCGTCCGAGGAGGGTTCGACAGCCCGCCCGTCGAGATCGGCGAGGACGAGCCCCCGCTCGGTGCGGAACCTCACTTCTTCGGATCGAGCTTGTACTCGAGGGCGCCCGCGACATGCTCCTCGGTCACGACGTCGTCCTCCGCCAGATCGGCGATCGTGCGAGCGACGCGCATGACGCGGTGTACCCCGCGAACCGATAGCCCGTACGTGTCCACCGATCCCTCGAGCGCGCGCCGCGCCGACGCGTCGATCCGGACCGCTTCCTCGAGCGAGGCTGTCGGGATGTCGGCGTTGGTCTGGACGCCGAAGGCCGCCAGCCGTTCGATCTGACGCTCGCGTGCGCGGACGACCCGTTCCCGCACCACCGCCGAAGGGTGGCCGGGCGGGTGCAGGAACAGCTCCTTCTTCTTGAGCCGTTCCACCTTCACCGCGAGATCGATCCGGTCCATCACGGGGCCGGATAGCCGTTCCTCGTAGCTCGCGAGCCGGCCCGGCACGCACTTGCACGATCGGAGCTCGTCGTTGAGGTAGCCGCACGGGCACGGATTCGTGGCCGCGACCAACTGGAAGCGGGCCGGGTAGGTCACGGCCCAGCGTCCGCGGACGATCGTGACCGTCCCATCCTCGAGCGGGCCCCGGAGCGCCTGGATCGCATCGCGCTTGAACTCTCCGGCTTCGTCCAGAAAGAGGACTCCCCGGTGGGCCAACGAGACTTCCCCCGGCTGAGGGACGAGGCTCCCCCCGCCGATCAATCCGGCGGTCGAGACGGTTTGGTGCGGCGCCCGGATCGGACGCTTGGTGATCAAGCCGGTGCCCTCGGCCAGCAGACCCGCGACGGAGTAGATCCGCGTGACCTCGAGCGCCTCGCGATGCGTCAGC
>DATFGK010000125.1:0-7113 GCA_035249485.1 Actinomycetota bacterium
TGCTGGCGGGGGGCAGGATCCTGTTCAACATCGGAAACATCACCAAGGTCGTCGATCAGGGTCCGGGCAACGACTTCGCGCTGATCGCGATCAACCCGGCGTTCAACAGCAAGGTGAGTCCGTCGATGGCGCACTGGGGCGGCCCGATCGGCGCGTGGACCGGCGGCCCGCTCCCGCTGACCGTGAAGCACTCCGGTTGGGGATTGGGGATCGGTGCGGGCGGGACGCCGCGCCTCGGGATCCCGCTTTCGTGGTCACCCGCGGGCCTGTGGACGTTCGCCGGGCTGATCGTCAACGGCGACTCGGGGAGCGCCGCGAACTCGGGCAGCAACCTCGCGTTCGGCAACATCACTCACATCTTGATCACGGTGCCGCCGAGGAACGCAGGGACGTCGATCACGCGCATCCTGCAGATCGCCGGCCTTCCGCTCGCGACGTGCAGCCGGCCCATGCCGTGGCCGCTGTTCGGCTGTCCCACCTTGTAGCGAGCGCCGCTCCGTTCGGGTTGTCGACTCGGCTCAGCCGAGCAGCTGCAGCGTCGGGTACTCGTGTCCCATGATCGGCGCGGGGTCCACGTCGAAGGCCTGAGCGAGCAGGCTGCTGTACACGCTTCCGAGGTGGATCGCCGGGACGAGGTTACCCGCGTCCAGGGCCGTCAGATCGGGGCGCGCGCCGTAGGTCCCGCCGATCACCCGGGGCCCCATCACGAGGACCGGCATCGACGAGCCGTGGTCCGTTCCGCCCGAGGCGTTCTCTTCGACGCGGCGTCCGAAGTCCGAGAACGTCACGACCGTCGCCCGGTCCGCGACGCCGAGGGCGGCCGCGGCGTCGAAGAACTCGGCGATCGCGGTGTCGACCTCGGCCAGCCGCGCGTTGTGGGCACCGCGCTGGGTCGTGTGCGTGTCGAACCCACCGACCGAGATGAATCCGATCTGGGTACCGACGCCGGCGGCGAACATCTGGGCGACGGTCTTGGCCGGCGTCATCGGGCCGGTGATGCCCTTCGCGACCTGCGACACCGTCGCGACGGCGCTCGTCATGTTGTTCTGCGCCTGCATGATCTTCGCGTGCATCGCCGACGACGGAACCCCCGCGCCGAACGACGCGTACGCGGCGCGGCGCAAGGCGGCGTCGGGACGACCCGCGTCCGCGAACGCGAAGTCCGAAAGGGTGTTGAGCGCGAATCCCGCGCCCTCCTCGCCCACGAGCGTACGCGGGAGGCCTCCGGTGCCGATGGCCACCGCACGCACCGCGCCGGCAGATCCGCCGTCGGTCGCGTCGAGGTACCTGCCGAGCCATCCCGTGTGGTACTGGAAGTCCGGGCTCGCCGTCTCCCAGATGTAGGTCGAGTCGAAGTGCGAGAAGTTGGGCTTCGAGTAGCCGACGTTGTGCACGACGGCGACCTGTCCTTGCTGCCACATCGAATAGACCCGCGCGAGCGACTTGTGCAGCGCCAGCCCACCGCCGATGCTCGATACCTCGTCGGCCTTGAGCCCGATGCCGGGCCGCAGCTGCGCGTAGGCCGGATCGAGATATGGAACGACCGTGTTCAGCCCGTCGTTGCCGCCCGCGAGATAGAGCACGAGGAGCAGCCGGTCGGGTATCGGCGCGCCGGCGCTCGCGGCCGCCTCGGCTCCGATCGCGCTGAACCGCACCCACAACGGGGCCGACGACGCCAGCGCGACTGACTTGAGGAACTCCCGGCGATTCATCATGCGACCAGGAAGTCCGGGCTCGCGACGACGAGCGTGATCATCGCGGCGGCGATCGACTGCGGCGTGGCCGCGTCGGCTTCGTCGAGGTAGCCCTCGAGCGCGGCGACCGTGGGAGCAGAGAGGTCGGTGATGCCGAAGACCTCGCCCCAACCCTCGACCGTCGTCGCGCCGGCCGCTGTGGTTCCCGGCAGCACGAACGCGGTCACGTGCCGGTCGGCCAGGATGCTTCCGGCGTTGTAGCGCGCGAGCAGCTGGCCGGCTCCGAGCCAGCCCTCGTTGTGGGGCCAGCCGCCGACGTTGGGCGGGTCGTACAAGGACTGTCCGGCCTGGCTCATCCAGCGGACCCCGGTCTGGTGCAGGTCGCTCTCGGTGCGGTTCAGCGCGCGGAACGCGCCGATCATGAACTCGGCCGGGGACTTCACGAGCGCGCCGCGGACCGACGTCGCCTTGAACTCCGGCGCGGTGAAGATCGTCCGGAGCGCCGGCACGAGCTCCCAGTCGCTCGCCACGAAGGTCTCCGCCACGCGATCGACGAATCCGGACGGCGCGACGGGCATGACGAAGTACTCGATGAGCTTCGTTGCGAGGAACCGTGACGCGGCCGGCTGCTCGAGCACGATGTCGATCACGTCGTGCGGCATGAACTTCCCGGTCGAGCCGAGGATGGTCTTGGTTCCGTCGTCGTGCAGCGCTGCGTTGAAGACCATCGTGTTCCTTGGGCCGCGCGGTTCGAGGTTGTAGCCGATCTGGTAGCCGGTGAGCGCGCGGGACGCCTCGCGGACGTCGGTCTCGGTGTAGTTCCCGACGCCGAGCGTGAACAGCTCCATGAGCTCGCGGGCGAGGTTCTCGTTCGGATGCTTCTTGACGTTGACGTTGTTGTCGAGCCAGGCGGAGAGCGCGACGTCCTCGAGCATCGCGTGACAGAGGGCCTTCCAGTTCCCGAGCGCGTGCCGACGGAAGACCCAGTTCTGCGCCGTCAGCTCCTGGGTATCGATGATGTCGCCGGGCACGTACGCGGTCGCGAAGTGATCGTGGAGGAAGAGCGTCATCCGCTCGACGAGTGGCACCGTCGTCGAGACCATCCGCGTCAGCCACTCGGTCTGGATGTCGAGCAACGGACGAGGCGCGGCACGCCCGACGAGGTTGTACGTCGGCTCGAGCACGGGGTCGGTTGCCTCCGCGAACGACGGCGTCGCGCCCATCAACGGTGTGCCGGACAGCAGGTCCGCGACGGCGACGTCGTAGCCGGCGGCTTGGTAGTGATCGAGCTCGGCCGGGCGAGCGGCGAAGCCGGCGCGGCGGAACAGATGGGCGATGAGCGAACGATCCCCGGCCAAGTCAGCCCCCATCTCCGAGCGTCCGGCTTGGTTCGCCTGGAAGCAGGAAAAATCCTGCCGAAGAAGCCTTGGACAAACCGGGACGATGTGCGGTTCGGCCTCGCGAAACGCTCGAATCGCCGCACATGCGAACCGTGGAGCGCCTGCGCCATTGGAGGAGAGCGACCTGCGTCCGGCGAAACCGCAGCACCATGCGACGTGGCTACACCCGGCGGGGGTTCCTCGCCGCGGCGGCGAGAGCCGGTGCGGCAGGTGCTGCGGTCTCCACATTGCCGCTTGGGGCGGTGGTTCCGGAGCGTGCCGTAGCGGCGGACCCGATCCTCTCCGAGGCGCGCAGGCGAACCCTCGACGCGGCGCTCGCGCGCATGATCCCGGCGGACGGGACGGGCGACTGGTCGGCCGCCGACATAGGGGCGGGGGACTACATCGAACGGTTGCTGTCGGGCGGCGACGACATCTACGCGGGAGGTCCGACCCGCGACGAGTTCGAAGCGTTCCCTCCGCTCAGTCGCGTCAAGGAGATGGGCTGGGCGAACGAGTCGCAGCGCTTGCGTGGCGTGTACGAGCAAGGGCTCGACGAGCTCGACCGCCGTGCTGGAGGCTCGTTCGCCGACGCACCCGAGCCGATACAGGATCTCGTTCTCACCACGCTCGACCTCGAAGGGTCGGAATTCTTCGCCGCTCTCTACGAGCACACGATGGAGGGTGTCTACGCGCATCCCGTCTACGGCGGCAACACCGGTTACCGCGCATGGGAAGATCTCTGCTACCAAGGCGACGTTCACGGCGTGCGGTACCCGACGGAAGGAAGCGTGGGAGCATGGAACACGTTCGGCGGATACGCACCCGAGGAGATGATCGAGCCGGGAGCCTGTCCCGGACAGGGCCCGGTCGCGTGAGGCGCGCGCTCCTAACGTTCGCCGCGCTGACGCTCGCGTCGTCGATCGCGTCGGCGCACGATCTTCCCCGAACGCCGATCACGCAGAGCCCGATGGGGCCGCTGATCGACGTTACCGGCGCGTGGACCGACTACCAGCCGGCCGACGCGTTCTGCGTGAAGCCCGACGTCTACCAGCTGACCGGGATCGGACCCACCGTGACCGGAGCGGATCCCGACTGCGCGTTTTCCGGCTTCGCTCCCGGCGACTCCGGGCTCGTCAAGATCGAGGTTCAGACGCCGCCGTTGTGCAACGGCTGCCGCCGGCTGTTCATGGACTACGCGAAGATCCCGGCCAACGAGCCGGGCGTTCGATACGCGCACGGCCACGCCTACTTCCACTACGGATCGTTCAACCCCACGTACACGGTCGAGCCGATCGCGCACAGCCCGAACGTCAAGAACTTCTCGAACGACAAGCTCGTCGTGCCGGAGGGTTCGCCGCAGGAGCCGCTGGTGTGGGCGTTCGACCTCCATAACCGGACCTACACGGGCAACACGACGCACGTCGTCCACTCCGAGATCCAGGGGCCGTACTACACCGGTCCGTGGTACATGAACGACCAGGGTGAGCGGATCACCGGGGCGTACCTCGATATCAACGTCGCGAACGATCTCGGTCCTCTCGCGCTCGATCACCGGCTCAACGAGATCGCGTATTTCGCTGCGTTCCACTCGGGCGAAACCACGTGCCCGGACGAGCTCTCGGACACGTACGCGGACGGCGACGGTTTCTACGGCGGCTGCATCGACGCGATCGGCATCGGCCGCGAAGTGATCGACCCGTTCGCCTGACGATGGCGAAGCAGACGTTCGACGTCTGCATCGTCGGCTCCGGTGCGGGAGGCGGCGTCGCCGCCTACGTTCTCGCGAAGGCAGGCGCGCGCGTCCTCGTGCTCGAGAAGGGCCCTTGGCTGACTGAGAAGGACTTCGGCGACGACGAGCTGCGGTTCGGCGAGCGCAACCTGATCGACCAGGATCCGCTGATCGAACCGCGAACCTTCCGCGATCGTCCCGAGGAGGGGCCGCATCAGTTCGTCGGCAAGGTCTTGCCGGTTTCGCGCTGTGTCGGCGGCGGCAGCGTGCACTATGGAGCTGTCTGCTTCCGGTTCCGGCCCGAAGACTTCCGGGCGAGGTCGACCTGGGGTGCGCTCCCCGGCGCCGACGTCGTCGACTGGCCGATCACGTATCAGGAGCTCCTTCCGGCCTACCGGGAGGTCGAGAAGCTGATCGGCGTCTCGGGAGGTGGTATGCGCGAGGAACCGGGACCGGGCTCGCCCGACCCCGACGCGGAGTGGCGGACGGATCCGTATCCGATGCCCGGCCACCCGCCGAACTACGGCGCGAAGCTCTTCGAAGACGCCGCCCGGACCCTCGGCTTCCATCCGTTCCCCACGCCGGTGGCGATCAACAACGGGCCCTACGACGGCCGTCCGGGCTGCTCCTACTGTGGGTTCTGCTCGTCGCACGGATGCCCGATCAACGCGAAGGGGGACACGCGCGTGACGGCGCTCGCGAAGGCGGTTGCGACCGGCCGGTGCGAGATCCGCCCGGACGCGTACGCGTTCCGCGTCGAGACCGCCGGCGGGAAGGCGAAGCGTGTGCTCTACGTAGACGGCCAAGGGATCACGCGCTCGGCGGAAGCTTCGGTGTTCGTGCTCGCGTGCTCCACGGTCGACACGCCGCGGCTCGTGCTCCTCTCGGACATGCCGCGCGATCTGGTGAACCACGATGTCGTCGGACGGTTCTTGCAGATCCACCACTTCCCCGGCGGCGTCGGATTCTTCGACGAGCGGATCGACTACTACCGCGGGTTCTGGAGCATGCGCTGCCTCGACGACTTCTATCTGGGGCTCCCCGGCGGGCCCCCCGCGTTCGGCTTCGGGAATCTCCAGACGATCGGACCGTCGAGCGGTTACCCGCTGCTCGCCGGCGGTCTCATCTCGACCGCGAAGACGGCCGGATGGGGGAGGAGCCACAAGCCGTTCATGCGCAGCGTGTTCGGGCACTTCCAGTTCCTCGGCATGATCGGCCAGGATCCGCCGGTACGGTCGAACGTCGTCGATCTCGACCCGATCGTGAACGACGTGTACGGCTTCCCCGTCGCCCGCATCACGTACCTCCACCACCCGAACGACCTCGTGGTCCAGGCGGCGATGATGCCGTTCATCGAGGCGATCTTCCTCGCGATGGGTGCGGTCTCCAGCCAGCCCGTCCTTCCGTTCGCGATCCCGACGGGCATCCCGCAGGTGGGAAAGACCGACGCGCATCGCCGGGGCGTCGGGCGGCAATTCCCCAACCCGATCGGCGGCGCCGTCAACCATCAGCTCGGCACCATGCGGATGGGGATGGATCCGGACGCGAGCGTCGTGGACGCGGACGGACGCTTCCACGGGATCCCGAACCTCTACGTCGCCGACGGGTCGATCTTCCCGACGTCCGGCGGCTATAACCCGACGCTCACGATCCAGGCGTTGGCCTGGCGGATCGCCGAAGGCATCGCGGCCGCCGTCTAGCGCGCGTCGAGCAGCTTCCCGAGCTCCTCGGGTTCGGTGACCGGCTGCTTGCAGACGAACCGTTCGCAGACGTACGCGATAGCGCGGCCCTCGCGTTGCGGGCGGTCGCGCAGCAGCGGCACGGCGGAGCCCTCGCTGCGTCCGGCGGCTACGACGCGGTTCGGCAGGTAGCGGCGTCGAACCTCGTCGAGGAGCGACGTGGAATCGTCCGACGACGCGTCGCCCGCGATCGCGATCTCCTTGGGTCGCGCGAGCGCGAGGTCCAGCGCGCCGAGCGCGTGCCCGAATCCGGCCGGCGCGTTCGCCAGGGCCGGCTGGAGCGCGCGGAGCGCGCGCTCGGCGCGTTCCTCGTACGACGCGTCTCCCGTGAACGCGCCGAGGCGAAGGAGCACGTCGAGCATCATCGAGTTGCCCGACGGGACGGCGTTGTCGAACAGATCCTTCGGCCGCACGACGAGCTGCTCCGAATCCGAACCGGTGTCGAAGAATCCGCCGGCTCGGTCGTCCGCGAAGAGGGCGATGGCGTCGCCGGTCAGCCGGACGGCCTCGTCGAACCAGGTTTCGTCGAAGGTCGTCTCGTACAGATCGAGGCTCGCGGCCGCCATCGC
>DATFGK010000126.1:0-8146 GCA_035249485.1 Actinomycetota bacterium
GTCGACGGCGGGGGTCATCGTGGCCGCGGCCGGCACGATCGCGCACGCCGCTTCGATCGCCGCGCGCGGCGTCGCGGCCGGCCGGGTGCCGTGGGGCAACATGTACGAGTACTCCTCGATGATCGCGTTGTTCGTCGTGCTCGGGTATCTGCTGGTGGTCGACGGACGGTTCCGCCTGCGCGAGCTGGGCGGCTTCGCGATGGCGATCTCGGTCGTCACGATGGCGTTCGCCCGGCAGCTCTACGCGCCGGCCGGGCCGCTCGTCCCGGCGCTCAACTCGATCTGGCTCAAGATCCACGTGATCGCGATGATCACGGCATCGAGCGTCTTCTCGATCGCTTTCATCTTCACGGTGCTCTACCTGTTGAAGGACCGCGCGGAGCGGCGCGCGGCCGGGGGGTTCTCCGGAAGCACCGTCGGGGCCGCCTACCTCGGCACGAAGGTCGACGAGACGCAAGGCTTCCCGACCGACTACCTCGAGTCCGAGGCCGAGCCGAGCCGGCGATCCGCTGCGCTGAGCGGGTTCTGGGCGAAGCTGCCGAGCGCCGACACCTTCGACAACCTCGCCTTCCGCGCGCATGCGATCGCGTTCCCGATCTGGACCTTCGGCACGATCTGCGGCGCGATATGGGCGTCGAAGGCGTGGGGGCGCTATTGGGGATGGGATCCGAAGGAGACGTGGGCGTTCATCACCTGGACGATCTACGCCGGATATCTGCACGCGCGGGCGACCTCGGGATGGCGCGGGCGCCGCGCGGCGCTCGTCGCGACCGCGGGCTTCGTGTCGCTGTGGGTCACCTACTACGTGGTGAACCTCTGGATCGTGGGACTCCACTCGTACGCGAAGTGAAGACGCGAGCCGGAGCCGACGTGAGCGCGCGGGACTGACGATGCCGCCGAAGAAGCAAGCCGTCCGGCCGCCGAAGCTCAAGGACGTGATGCGCGCGCGACAGGCCGAGATGAAGGCGCGCGTCGAGAGGATCCGCAACAATCTCATCGAGCCCATCCTCGCCCGCTTCCCGGGAATGCTCCCGACGAAGCCCGACTCCGCGGCGAAGTACGCGATGGTCTCGTCGACGATCTGGTTCGTCGTCGGTCTGCTGCTCGCGCTCGTGCTCGCGATCAAGCTGGTCGTGCCGGGGTTCCTCTCGCAGTTCTCGTTCCTCAGCTACGGAAGGCTCGCCGCGGCGGAGGCCGCGGTCATGGCGTGGGGCGTGCTCTTCACCGGCTTCGTCGCGGCGATGTTCGCGGTCGTGCCGCGCGTGACCGGGACCAAGCTGTGGAGCGAGCGGATCGGCGCGCAGACGGTGATCCTCCACGATCAGGTCGTCGCCGTCGGAATCGTGATGCTGCTCCTCGGGCGCACGCAGGGGATCAGCGGCCTCGAGTTCCCGTGGCCGATCGACCTGCTGCTGTTGAACGTGATGCTGATGGTCGCGCAGAACGTGATCGCCACCGTGGCACGCCGCGCCGAGAAGCGTCTCGCGGTGCCGCTCTGGTACTACCTCGGCGCCGTCGTGGGTATGCCGCTTACCTATGGCTTCGGGAACCTCGCCGCCCCGTACTTCTACGGCGTCGATCAGCAGATCGTCGCGGGGTTCGCGGTGGCCGGCACCGGGGCGGGGCTCGTGATGATGGGCGTAGGAACGGCCTATTACGTGCTCCCGCGCGCGACGGGCCTTCCGATCTATTCGGATCGGCTGGCCATCATGGGCTTCTGGTCGTTCGTGTTCGCCACGCCTTGGGTCGGGCAGCTGTGGTCGGTTCTCGGCCCGGGGCCGGACTACTTGGAGACCGTCGCGATCACGTTCTCCGGATGGCTGATCATCCCGGCCTTGTGCGTCTTCGCGAACTTCTGGGGGACGATGCGCGACGCGTGGGGCAAGCTCTTCTCCGAGCCGGCCGCTCGCTTCATCATCGGCGGGACGGCGTTCCTCGTCTTCGGGTCGCTCCATCTCGCCTTCGGGTCGCTCCGGAGCGTTCAGAACGTGGTCGGGTTCACGACGTGGCCGATCGGTACAGAGACGGCGCTGGCCGGCGGGCTCGGGATGATCCTGATCGGACTCGTCTACCACCTGTTCCCGCGCATCATCGGCCGTGCGCTGTTCAGCGCGAAGTGGGCTGCGAAGCAGTTCTGGCTGACGGTCGTCGGTCTCGCCACCGTCGTCGTGTCGATGTCGGTCGCCGGCGTCGTGCAGGGCTACCTGCAGATCGCCGGCGTCCAGACCGAGCAGACGATCACGACCGGGGAGGGCTGGCACGTGATCTCCCTCGCGATCAAGCCGGCGTTCATCTTGCGGATCGGCGGCGGGGCGCTCGTGGTGATCGGCCTGCTGGTGTTCGTGCGGAACCTCATCAACACCGTCGTCAACGGTGAGGACATCGAGATCGAGGTTCCCGTCGCTGCCGAGCCCGAACCCGAGCCCGTAGGAGCGCCGGCATGATCCGGCGACGATCGCTCCGCGGCGAACTCGGCGCGGCCGGGCCCGGCGCCGTGATCGGCGGCACGATCGCGTGCCTCGTTCTCGGGTTCGTCGTGACGGTTCTCCTGCCGATCACCGGCGAGTCGACCGCCGCGGAAGCCGGCGCCGAACCGCGCGAGTACGACGCACAGGCGCTCGCGGGGCGCGCGCTCTACATCCGGGAGAGCTGCTTCGCGTGCCACACCCAAACGGTCCGGGACGCCTTCTCCGACTCGCTCCTTTCGGCGGCGCCGTCGGAGGCCGGACTGTACGACAACGAGGCGCCGAACCTGATCGGTGTCATCCGGTTGGGTCCCGACCTCAGCTGCGTCGGCGACCGGCAGGACGACCCCGACTGGTACGTACGCCATCTCCGCGATCCATCGGCCGTGCGCGCCGAGTCGGCGATGCCGCCGTTCGACTACCTGTCCACGCAGGAGCTGCGCGCGCTCGCCTCCTATCTGCTGCGGCTGACGTGCGAGGTGGGATGATGGCGCGACGCCGGCTTCCTCCGCGCGAAGGCCTGGTCGAGACGATCGGTGGCATCAAGATCACCCGCCGCCGGGCGCCGGGCTGGCTCCTCTTCGTGATCCTGGCGATCGTGTCGTGGGGGCTCTTCTACCTCATCACGTACTCGGTCACGGACGCCGGATCGTTCCGGCCGCCGGAAGGGCTCATCCGCGTCGTGCTCGGCTCGTTCGGTCCGTGAAGTTCGGGCTCGGGCAGTTCACGCTCCAGATCCCCCCCTGGGACAAACGCGATCACGTACAGCTCTACGCCGACACGCTCTCGCTCGCGCAGCTCGCGGAGCGATCGGGTTTCGATTCGTTCTGGCTCGCCGAGCATCACGGCGCGAGCGACGGCTATAACCCCGCGCTGCTCCCGTTCCTGACCGCGGTCGCCGCCAGGACGGCACGGCTCGAGGTTGGGACCGCCGTTCTCCTGGCGCCGCTGCACAACCCGATCACGGTTGCCGAGGACGCGGCCGTGCTCGACAACATCTCCGGCGGGCGGCTCAACCTAGGGATGGGCCTGGGCTGGGTGGCCGAGGAGTATCGCATGTTCGGCGTGCCGATGAAGGCACGGGGTAAGCGCCTCGAGGAATTCGTCGAGGTTCTGCGCGGCGCTTGGACCGGTGAGCCGTTCACGGTCAAAGGCACGATCTTCGATTACGAGGACATCCTCGTGCGTCCGGCGCCGGCTCGCCGGATCCCGATCTGGCTCGGCGGCGGAACGCCGAAGGCGCTCGAGCGCGCGGCTCGGATGGGGGATGGGCATTTCCCGTCGTCGACCGGCACCCCGGCCGACGCCGTTGCGCGCGCGAAGGAGATGATGGCGATCCGCGAGCGCCTCGGGCTGAACGGCCCCTATCGGTTCGGCATGTTCATCCCGATCGGGATCGGCGCAGACCCCGACCAGGGGTGGGCGAACATCCGCGACGGGCTGCTGCACACCCGCGGCTCGTACGCGATGTGGGGGCAGGGGAAGCGCGACGTCTCGTCGGCGCGCGATGTCGCGGCCGAGTGGGAGGGCGCGGTCCGGGCCGGAGCGATCTGCGGAACCCCCGAGCAGATCCTCGAGGTGCTGGCACCGAACCTGGAGGACATCATCGGTCTCGGGTACGAGGAGGTGTTCGTCTCGGCGATCCTCGTCGTACCGGGGACGCCGGTCGACCTCGCCGCCGAGGTGGTCGAACGTTTCGGCACGGAGGTCATCCCGGCCCTCCGCGGCTGAGCGGATCCGCGTCCCCGCTTGAACCTGCTCCCACCCTCGGCGTAGCATTCTTGTGAAAGCGTTCACAAACGGAGGCCGGGGCCCTGTGGATCAGAACGGCAAAGCCAAGCGCGCGCGGAAGCCGAAGGAGGCGCCGGCACCCGCCGTCCACGAGCCGTTGACGTCGGCGTCCTTCGACGCGGTCGTCGTCGGCGGCGGACCCGGCGGAGCGAGCGCGGCGTACTGGCTCGCTGAAGCCGGCCGCCGTGTGCTCGTCGTCGAGAAGTCTCGTTTCCCGCGCGAGAAGGTCTGCGGGGACGGCCTCACGCCGCGCGCGGTGCGGTGCCTCGAGGAGATGGGGGTCAAGACCGAAGGCGCCGAGTGGTCGCGCGTGGAAGGCCTCCGGATCTACGGGTCCGGTCTCGTGCTCGATCTCCCGTGGCCGCAGCTCGCCACGATGCCTGACTACGGGCTCGTGCGCACACGGTTCGATTTCGACGCGCTGCTGCTCGACCGCGCGCGCGAAGCTGGCGCCACCGTCTGGGAGGGAACCAGCGTCGAAGGTCCGGTCACCGACGCCGCCGGAGTGGTGACGGGGGTCGAGGTCGCGCGCAACGGAGACCGCGCCACCGTCGAGGCGCCGGTCGTGATCGCCTCGGACGGCGCGTCGAGCCGGTTCGCGATGGCACTCGGCGGACAACGGCTAGAGACCCGCCCGATGGGCGTCGCGATGCGCGCGTACTACCGGAGCCCGCGCTCGGAGGAGACGTATTTCGAGTCGTTCCTCGAACTGTGGGCCGGCGACCATCTGCTCCCCGGTTACGGATGGATATTCCCGCTGCCGGACGGAACCGTGAACGTGGGGCTCGGACTCCTTTCGACGAGCCCGCACTTCCAACAGACCGATTACAAGCGGATGCTCGAGGACTGGCTCGCCGGCTTGCCGCCGGAGTGGGGGTTCGCGCCCGAGAACCGGATCGGGAAGCCGCGCGGCGGGCCGCTCCCGATGGGCTTCAACCGCTCCCTGCTCGCCCGGCCGGGGTTCATGGTCGTCGGCGACGCCGCCGGCGTCGTCAACCCGTTCAACGGCGAAGGCATCGCCTACGCGATGGAGACCGGCCGGCTGGCCGCCCGCGCGGCAGACGAGGCCCTGACCGCCGGCGAGCCGCGTGCCGTCCGGCTCTACGTGGACCTTCTTCGGGATACGTACGAGGGCTACTTCATCATGGGGCGGGTCTTCACCCGGCTCCTCGGCAAGGGGCAGACGATGGGTCTGCTCACCAAGTACGCGCTCCCGAACGACGTGATGATGAAGTTCGCCTTCAAGATCCTCGGCAACCTCACCGATCCGCGCGACGGCGACGCCTACGACCGGATCATCCACGCCCTCGCGCGGATCGCCCCGGGATTACGCACGGCGGTGAGAGGTCGCGCGTCGATGGGTGCGGGGATGGTGCGCTCGTGAACGCGAACGCGGTTTGCGTGCTCAGAAAGCACCTTCCTATCGTGAGGCGCCCGGTCGCGGCGAGGGAGGCTCGTGCTCGCTGACTACCTGCCCATCCTGATCCTTCTCGGCCTCGCCACCCTCTTCGCGGTGGCGTCGGTTTACGTCGCTTCGAAGATGGGTCCGCATCGGCCGACGCCGGCGAAAGAGATGCCGTACGAGTGCGGTATCACGCCGGAGCGGCTCCCGAACGAGCGCTTCCCCGTGAAGTTCTATCTGATCGCGATGCTCTTCATCATCTTCGACGTCGAGGTCGTCTTCTTCTATCCCTGGGCCGTCATATTCCGCGAGCTGCGGCTTTTCGGGCTGGTCGAGATGGGCGTGTTCGTGGGGCTGTTGCTCGTCGCGTACGTCTACATCTGGAAGCGCGGCGGCCTCGACTGGGAGGAGGACTCGATCACGCTCCGGCAGGCGATCGGGCGTCGCATGATCGAGCGCGCGAGTCTTTTCGGGCCCGGCGAGCGAGGAGTCGGCGCCGTTCCGACCGTCCCCGGTCCCGCCGTTCCCGTGGCGTCCGCCGGCGAGACCGAGCGGATCGGCGCGTAGATGGGGATCGAGGAGAAGCTCCCGAGCGGGATATTACTCACCACGGTCCACAAGTTCGTCCAGTGGGCGCGCACCGGTTCGCTCTGGCCGGCGACGTTCGGGCTCGCGTGTTGCGCGATCGAGATGATGGCGACCGGCGCCGCGCATCACGACCTCGCGCGGTTCGGCATGGAGGTCTTCCGCGCCTCTCCGCGGCAGGCGGATCTCATGATCGTCGCGGGGCGCGTGTCGCAGAAGATGGCACCGGTCCTCCGGCAGATCTACGACCAGATGCCGGAACCCAAATGGGTCATCTCCATGGGTGCATGCGCCTCGTGTGGCGGCATGTTCAACAACTACGCGATCGTCCAGGGCGTGGACCAGATCGTCCCTGTCGACGAGTACGTCCCCGGCTGCCCGCCGCGGCCCGAGCAGCTCATGGACGCGATCCTCAAGCTCCACGCCAAGATCAAGTCGGAACCGCTGGTCAAGGGGTAGATCCGCCGATGAACGAAACGCTCAGGCAGATCTGCGCGGGACTTCGTGAACGTTTTCCCGAGCAGGTCTCGGAACCCGAGGAGACGCTCGGTGAGGTCTCGGTCCGGGTTCGGCGCGGGCGGATCGCCGAGGTTTGCGCGTCGCTGCGTGACGACGACGGGTTCGAGCTTCTGTCCGACGTCTCCGGGGTCGACTTCCTCGGCGTCGCGCCCCCGGCGGAGCGGTTCCTCATCGCCTATCACGTCACGTCGCTCAGCAAGAACCTGCGCCTGCGCCTGCGCGTGTTCGTCCCGGAAGGCGAGGAGTCGGTCCCGAGCGTCGCCGGCGTCTATCCGACCGCCGACTGGCAGGAGCGCGAGATCTACGACTTCTTCGGACTTATCTTCGATGGCCATCCCGACCTGCGGCGCATCTTGATGCCCGACGATTGGGATGGCTTCCCCCAGCGCAAGGACTACCCGCTCGGCGGCACCAAGGTCGAGTTCAGGGGCGCGCAGGTCCCCCCACCCGACATCCGACGCCAGCCGACCACCACGACCGGCTACCCGGGGAGGATCGCGTGAGCACGCGCGAGCTCCACGTCGGCGGCAGCGACTGGGATCAGGTCGTCGCCGGCGCCGAAGACGAGACGATGATCATCAACATGGGGCCGCAGCACCCCTCGACGCACGGCGTGCTGCGGCTGGTGCTCGAGCTCGACGGCGAGACCGTCGTCAACTGCACGCCGGTCATCGGCTATCTCCACACCGGGATCGAGAAGAACACCGAGGTTCGATCGTGGACCCAGGGAGTCACGTTCGTGACGCGGATGGATTACCTCGCGCCGTTCCACAACGAGATGGCGTACTGCCTCGCAGTGGAGAAGCTGCTCGGCATCGATGCTCCGGCGCGCGCACAGGCGATCCGGGTCTTGCTCGCCGAGCTCAACCGCATCTCGTCGCACCTAGTGTGGCTGGCCACCGGCGGGATGGAGCTCGGCGCGCTGTCCATGATGCTCTACGGGTTCCGCGAGCGCGAGACGATCCTCAATCTCTTCGAGCTGATCACCGGGCTGCGCATGAACCACGCGTACATCCGTCCCGGTGGGATCATCCAGGACCTGCCCGACGGCGCGGTCGATCAGATCCGCGAGTTCGCGGCCGACTTCCCGCGAAAACTCAACGACTACGAAAACCTGCTATCGAACAACCCCGTCTGGCTCGATCGCAACAAGGGCATCGGGCGATTGAGCGCCGAAGACGCGCTCGCGCTCGGCGTGACGGGTCCGATGCTGCGCGCTTCCGGCGTGGCGCACGATCTCCGGAAGTCCTCGCCGTACTCGGGGTACGAGCGCTACGAGTTCGACGTCCCAACCAGCGATGCGTGCGACTGCTTCGGGCGTTACGTCGTCCGGCTGGCGGAGATGCGCCAATCGCTGCGCATCGTCCGGCAGGTCCTCGACGAC
>DATFGK010000127.1:0-3289 GCA_035249485.1 Actinomycetota bacterium
CGACGCCGGCTCGGACGCCATGGCGATGCGCGCGAAGCTCCGGCGCGCCGACGGCGGCTGGCGGCTCGAGGGCTACAAGAACATGGTCACCGGCGGACACAAGGCGCAGGCGTACTTCGTCGTGGCGCGCTTCCCGGCGGACGACCCGACGAAGGCGCTCGGCGCGGTCATGATCCCTGCCGATGCGCCGGGCGTTTCGGTGTCGAAGGTGCATAAGAAGATGGGGCTGCGCGGCGCGGCCGAGGCCGAGGTGATGTTCGACGACGCGCCCGTCGCCGACGAGGACGTGCTCCTCGAGGGCGATGCCGGCGGGAAGTCGATCCGCACGATCCTCGCCCAGTTCAACCACGAGCGGCTCGGCAACGCCTCGATGTGCGTCGGCGTGGCAGCGGGAGCTTTGGACGAGTCGATCCGCTACGCGCAGGAGCGGAAGTCCGGCGGCAAGCGGCTGATCGACATCCAGGCGATCGCCCACAAGCTCGCCGAGATGGGCACGAAGGTCGACGCCGCGCGGCTCATGGTGTGGCGCGCGTGCACGACCGGCGAGCACATCGGCGGCATCCACGAGCCGGACCCGCTCATGGTCGTGAAAGCGAAGTGGTACGCGAACATCGTCGCGCAAGAGGTCGCCAACGAAGCGATCCAGATCCACGGCGGCTACGGGTACACGCGCGAGTTCCCCGTCGAGCGGATGTTCCGCGACGTGCGGGGGCTGGCGATCGGCGCAGGAACGGTGGAGATCCAGAAGAACCTGATCGCGCGCCTGCTCGACAAGCAGGGGACGAACGAGCCTTTCTAGGCTTGGCTAGCGGCCGATCGCCCGCGCCTTGAGCGCGGTGGGGGTCTTCGGCTTCGGCGACGCGACCGAGCGCTCGCGTGCGACCTTGAGCGGACGGCGGTTCTCCGCTGCGCGGGTCGCGCGGCGGACGCGCTCGCGCAACCGTTCGATCTCGACGAGCAGATCGTCGAGCGCCTCGACGAGCCACCCCTTGCCTTCGCCGGCGATCGCGGCGTCGTCGAGCGCGGCCGCGGTCGGGAGCGAGCGCTTGAGCCCCTCGATCGAGGAGCGCAGCCGGGTCAGGTCGCGCTTGCTCGTCCGCGCGGGCTTGGACGCTACTTCGGAGCGCGACTCGCGCGTTAGACGGTCCACGCTCCAGCTCCCGCGGGACGCCCGCTGAAGCCACGTCAGCCGGTCCGACAGGCCGGCGACCGCCTGGAAATGGGAGAACGACAAGCCCGGGAAGCGCAGGCGGATATCCGGATCGAAAGCCCTCGCCACCCAGCGGTATCGGCGCACCGTTCCGTACGACTCGCCGATCGCCTCGGAGAACTTCTGGAGCGCGCCCGATGCGTAGCGGCGCTCGACGAGGAGCGCGAGGTGGCCGATCCGCCAGGATCCGCCGTCGGCGGCGGCGCGTGCCGCGAGACCCTCGGCGACGATGCGGCCCCAGTCGAACGAGGCGTCGCTGACCGCCTCTTCGGGCTTGATCGGGCGCTTGCCTTCGAGGTCCTCGAAGAAGCTATCGATGGGGATCGCTCGCACGGCGCTGCCCTCCCGCCAGGATGTGACGCGCGTGTCAGTTTCTAACACCTGACGGGTCGTCAGGTCAACAGCCGAGCAAGCTTTGAGCTGCTCGATGAGGGGTATCACTCCTGTGCACCCCAGACAGGAGGCAGTCATGGCAGATCAGAAGACCATGGAGCCGAAAGCGGAACAGAAGGAAGAAGAGAAGATGTGCTGCGAGGGCGGCATGACCGCCGCCGAGCATCGCGCGCAGTCTCCGGACGGGAAGTGCTGCACGGATTAGCCGCACAGCGTCTCGTGGCGGCCCCGGCCTACGGCCGGGGCCGCCGCCACGTTCGGCATCGAGCTACGCCTCCTCGGTTGACCCGCCCCGGTTATCGGTGATACATAATTCGTATCTCTGTAACAGAGGGTGGAGGGTCGTGATGGGGACCGCGAGCGATAGGCCGGAGCCGTTCGGGCCCGGCTCGATCCTGTGGGAGACGATCGGCGACCGCCGCATCCTTCTGGTGCTCGGGGGCGCACTGATCATGCAGACGATGCATCCCTCGATCGGTCACGCGGTGGCCGAACGGAGCATCTACAAGACCGATCCGTGGGGCCGGCTCGAGCGCAGCCTCAACTCGCTCCAGAAATGGGTGTACGCGGGTGAGGGCGGGATCGAAGAGGGGAATCGGCTCCGCGCGATGCACAAGGCCTTCCGCGGCGTCGACGATCGCGGAACCTCGTACTCCGCGCTCGACCCCGAGCCGTGGGCATGGGTGCACCTCACCGCCTTCGAGCGAGGTGTGACGCTGGAGCGCTACTTCACGCTCCCCGAGCAGCGGATCGATCAGCGTGTGCTCTATCCGGAGATCCTCAAGCTCGGCCGCGTCCTGCAGGTCCCGGAGGAGCAGATGCCGCCGACGGTCGAGGATTACTGGACGTACTTCGACGAGATGGTGGCAACCACGCTCGAGGCGCATCCGACGGCGCGAGACGTGCTCGATCGGATGACCGAGACGCCGCCGCCGAAGTGGTTCCCGCCGGCGATCAGCGGGGCGTGGAAGCCGTTCGGGATGACCGCCGGACGCTTCCAGCGGTTCATCACCGTCGGGACGTTCCCGCCGGTGATCCGGAAGATGTTCGATCTTCCGTGGTCCGACGACGACGAGCGGAAGCTCCAACGGATCGGCCGCGCGATCGGGACCGTTTTCCCGAGGCTGCCCGAGCGCCTGCGCTACCTGCCCATGGCGTATCGCGCCCGGAGGGAGGCGCGCGCGTCGTGAGCGCGACGGCGGAGCTCGTCCGTCTGGCCGCCGAGCACGGCTCGGCCGACGCGACCACGGAAAAGATCCTCGACGCCGCGATGGCGCAGTTCCTCGACTTCGGGCTGCGGCGCACGACGGTGGAGGACGTCGCGGTCCGTGCCGGCGTCTCGCGGGTCACCGTGCACCGGCGCTTCGGGCGCAAGAGCGAGCTGATCCAAGGCGTGATGCTCCGCGAGCTCTCGCGGTTCCTGAAGGAGTTCGACGCGGCCGTCTCGCCGCTCCCGACGCTCGAGGACAAGCTTGTCGAGGGCTTCGTCGTGACGATGAGGGCCGCCCGATCCAACCCGCTCATCACGCGATTGCTGGCCACAGAGCCCGAGGTGCTCCTCCCCGAGCTGACCGTCCGCGGCGGACCGTTCCTCTCGGCTGCGTCTGCGTTCCTCGTCTCGTACACGCGGGCCGAGGCAACGGAGTACGAGGAGGCGGATGTGGCGGCGATCGGAGAGATCTTCGT
>DATFGK010000128.1:0-7894 GCA_035249485.1 Actinomycetota bacterium
GATCGCCGCGCCGACGGCGAGCAGCATCACCGCAGCGAGTCCCGCCGCCGCGCCGAGCGCCGCGGCGCCGGAGCCGGAGATGTACGGGATCACCGGGATGAACGCGCCGAGCGCGAACGTGACGTACGACGAAAGGCCCGCCGTCCACGGTGAGACGAGCTCCGACGGATCGATGCCGAGCTCTTCGCGGACGAGCGTGTCGAGCGCCGTGTCGGGGCGGCTCATGAGCCGCGCGGCGAGCGCCTCCGCCTCGTCGCGCTCGACGCCCTTGGCGCGGTAGATGAGCGCGAGCTCTTCGCGTTCCTCCTCCGGGAAGTGCGTGAGCTCGTCCCGTTCCATCGCGATCTCGCGCTCGTAGAGCTCGCGCTGGGACTGGACCGAGATCCACTCGCCGGTCGCCATCGAGAACGCGCCGGCGACCAGCCCGGCGACTCCGGCGATCAACACGATGCGCGAGTTCCCGGTCCCGCCGGCGATGCCCATAACGAGCGAGAGGTTCGACACCAGCCCGTCGTTGAAACCGAAGACGCCGGCACGCAATGCGCCGGCCGCACCGACGCGGTGGCGGCCTTCGGCGCGCGCGATGCGCGTCCCGGTGGGGCCGCCCACGAGCGCGGACACGGCCTTCCCGTGCGCGCGTTCCTGCCGGGCCATCGACGCCGGGGCTTCCGCGATGTCCTCGTACTTGGCCGCGTCGGCCGCCTCGAGCCGCAGGACGAGCGGAAGGATCGCGTCGGCGCCGAGACGGCGAGCCAGAAGCGACAGCACCCGCACGCGGAGCGGCAGCTTCGGTGTGCGCGGCTCGCTTACCCCGCGCTCGGCCATGAGCCGGGCCCAGTGCGCCGCGTGACGCTCCTCGGCCTCGGCGAGCTCCGTGAGGATCGGCCTACGACGCTCGTCCGCGCTCTCGGCGAGCGCTCGGTACAGCGCCGCGCCGGCGAGCTCGTCGGCCCAGAGCTCCCAGAAACGTGCGACCTCCGGATCCGCGTTCTGCGTTGATCGCATCGCTATCACGATACCCCGCCCCCGGATCGCTCGCGTTTGCCGCGGATACAAGCGGGAAAGTGAAAACCAAAGATCGAGAGGAGGATCGCCATGCCGGGACGCCGTGGAGGGAACATCAAGAACCGCGATCAGTACGAGAAGTTGAAAGAGAAGGGCATGTCGAAACAGCGCGCGGCGAGGATCGCGAACTCACCGGGCGCATCGAAGCGCGGCGGGAAGGCCTCGGGCAGCGGGAAGCGCCGGCGGGCCACGTCCCAGGGCGGTACGACCGCTCAGAAGAAGGCCGCCGGACGGAAGGGCGGGCGCGCGTCGGCCCGCAAGCGCTCTCGCTAGGAGCCCTTCGGCTTGCGCGACGCCCGCGCTTGCGCGGGCGTCGCGGCGTCCGCGAGCACGGTCCTGAGGTCGAAGTCCCCCGGCTGCTCGAGCTGGTCGTAGGTGCACGAGCGCGGATCCCGGTCGGGACGCCATCGCTTGAAGTGCGCGACGTGCCGGAAGCGCTTCCCCTCCATGTAGTCGTACGAGACCTCGACGACCAGCTCGGGCCGGAGCGGCTCCCACGACTGGTCCTTGCCGGAGCTCCATCGCGACGGCTCGCCGGGCATGCGCTCGAATACGCCCTCGGGCGCCCAGGGATGCGCCTCCCCCGGCCTCAGCCGGTACGGCGCGAGCTCGTCCACGAGCTGCTTGCGGAACGCGGCCGAGAACGACGCCGCCACACCGGCCGGCCATAGGTCCACGCCCTCGTAGAAGCCGAGGAGGAGCGATCCGACGCCCTCGCCGCTCTTGTAGGGACGGAAACCGGCGACGACGCAGTCGGCGGTCCGCTCGTGCTTGATCTTGAACATCACGCGCTTGTCCGGCACGTACTTGATCGTGGGCGGCTTCGCGATGATCCCATCGACGCCGGCGCCCTCGAGACTGTCGAACCACACCTTCGCTTCGTCGAGGGAGTCGGTCGCCGGCGTGACGTAGATCGGCGGCTTCGCTTTGCCGAGCGCTCGCTCGAGCTCGCTGCGCCGCTCCGAGAACGGCCGATCGACGAGCGACTCATCGCCGAGCGCGAGGAGGTCGAACGCGATGAACGACGCCGGCGTTTCGCGCGCGAGCATGTTGACGCGGGACGCCGCGGGATGGATCCGTTGCTGGAGCGCCTCGAAATCCAGCCTGCCGTCGACCATGAGCACGATCTCGCCGTCGAGCACGCACCGCTCGGGGGTTTCGCGCTTGATGGCTTCGATGACCTCCGGGAAATACCGGTTCATCGGCCGTTCGTTCCGACTCCCGAGCTCGACGGCATCCCCGTCGCGGAAGACGATGCATCGGAAGCCGTCGAACTTCGGCTCGTAGAACGCCCCGGCGGGTATCTGGGGGATCAGCTTCGCGAGCATGGGCTTCACGGGCGGGTTCACCGGGAGCTTCATCGCGACCTCCCCTTGGCCGGTGCCGCTTTCTTCCGAACGCCCCTGGCACGCGACGGTGCGACGCGCGTCGGTTCGCCCTCCTCCTTCGGGAATTGCGGCGGCCACGGAGCGTCGGTCGCGCCCTCGCTCGCCTGCCGCTCCGACAGCTCGAACAGCGGGTCGAGCGAGAACGAACGGTCGTCGATACCCGCGCCGGGGTCGCCGACGGTCGCGAACCGCTCGGGGACGGTCCGGATCGTGAAGGCGGCGGGGTCGACGTCGGCGACCTCGTCCCACGCGAGCGGGGCGGCGACGCGCGCGTCCTCGGTCGGGCGAACGCTATACGCCGAAGCAAGCGTCCGGTCCCGGGCGTTCTGGTTGTAGTCGACGAACACGCCGTGCCGCTCCTCTTTCCACCAGGCTGTGGTCGCGAGATCCGGGGCCCGCCGCTCGACCTCACGCCCGAGCGCCAGTGCCGCGCGGCGGACGTCCTTGAAGTCCCAGCGCGGTTCGATGCGGATCATCACGTGGATCCCGCGCTTCCCGGACGTCCGCGGGAATCCTCTCAGTCCCAGATCCTCGAGCACCTCGGCAGCCACCAACGCAACGCGCCGAACGTCCGCGAACGGAACGCCCTCGGTCGGATCCAGATCGATCCGCATCTCGTCCGGATGATCGACGTCGCTCGAGCGGACCGGCCACGGATGCAGCTCGAGGCATCCGAGGTTGATCGTCCACGCGAGGTGAGCCTCGTCGTGCATCGACAGGAAGCTCGCCGTCCGCCCGCTCGGGAACGTCACGTGCGCGGTCTGGATCCACTCCGGGCGCGAGGCCGGCACGCGCTTCTGGTAGAAGAAGTCGCCCTCGACCCCGTTGGGGTGACGCTTGAGCAGCGTCGGCCGGTCCCGGCAGGCCGTGAGGACGCCGGGCGCCACGGCCAGGTAGTAGCGCACGAGGTCGAGCTTTGTCGCGCCGAGCGCGGGGAAGAAGACCTTCTCCGGGTTCGTGATCCGAACCGTCCGCCCGGCGACCTCGAGGATCTCGTCGTCGGCCACCGCCCGGCAGTATGCCCCGGTTGGCCGGGGTCGGCGCGGTCGGCCGGGCCCTAGACCGGGGCGGCCGGGGTGCGTCCCAGGATGAGCCGCTCGGCGATCCCGGCCCGGTGCAGCACCTCGCGGACCTGGTCGCTGACCTCCACGCTGAGCTCGATCCCGTCTTCGTTGCACCGGTGAGCGCAGCGGATGAGCGCAGTGACGCCCGCGCTGTCGATGAAGGTCAAGTCGCGTCCGTCGATGTGGAGCGACCGGGGCCGCAATCCCCCACAAAGGTCGCAGGCCTCTTCGAGCTGCTGAGCGGTTGAGACGTCGAGCTCACCACCGCAGATCAGGGTCCAGGCTTCTTCGTCATGCTCCAGCTTGATGTGGAAAGCGGCGCCCACGATGACCTCCCCGAGCCGTCGGATGGGACCCTGAACGACGGTATATACCGCGATCCGGCCACGCTTAAACGCTCAGAGTGCACGCGCTTGAGAAACCAAGGGGAGGGAAGAAGAAGCGGACCGGGATGGAGTTGGGATACATGGCCAAGACCAGCAAGAAGAGGCGCCGGACCGCGGCGGCGGCCGACCCAGCGGCAGAGGCGGCTCGCGACGCCGGGCTCGTCTACGTGTCCGACGAGCAGCCGGGGATCGCGCGGCGCCGGTCGGGGCGAGGGTTCACCTACATGGGCCCCGACGGATCGACGGTGACCGACCGGAAGGACCTTCGTCGGATCAAGGCGCTCGCCGTGCCGCCCGCCTGGACGGGCGTTTGGATCTGCGCATCGCCCAGGGGCCACATCCAGGCGACCGGCCGCGACGCTCGCGGGCGGAAGCAGTACCGCTATCACGCCTCATGGCGAGAGATACGGGACCGCACCAAGTACGACCGGATGGTCGACTTCGGCGAGGCGCTGCCGCGCATCCGCAGGCGGATCCGCGAAGATCTGTCGCTTCCCGGGCTCCCCCGCGAGAAGGTGCTCGCAACGATCGTGCGACTGATCGACCTGACGTACCTGCGCGTCGGCAACCCTCGGTACGCGAAGCAGAATCGCTCGTTCGGCATCACGACGATGCAGGGTCGCCACGTGGACGTGTCCGGCTCGACGATCCGCTTCGCGTTCCGAGGGAAGAGCCGCAAGACGCACACCGTCGACGTGACCGATCAGCGGCTGGCGCGGATCGTCAGGCGGTGCCAGGAGATCCCGGGGCAGCAGCTCTTCCAGTACGTCGACGAGAACGACGAGCAGCGCCCCGTCAATTCCGAGGACGTCAACGCCTACATCCGGGAGTGCGCGGGTGAGGATTTCACGGCCAAGGACTTCCGCACCTGGGCCGGAACCGTGCTCGCGATGCAGGCACTCCGCGGCCGTGAGCCGGCCGAGTCACAACGCGAGGCGCGCGGCACCATCGTGGCGGCGATCGAGACGGTGGCGTCGGCGCTCGGCAACACCGTCGCGGTGTGCCGCGCGTGCTACGTGCATCCGGCCGTCGTCGACGCCTACCTCGACGGTTCCCTCGCGGAGCTCCCCCGCCGCCGGGCGCGCCGCAACGGCTCCGATCCGGACGATCGCCTGCGCGCCGACGAGGTGACGCTCCTCTCGTTCCTCAAGGCTCTTCCCGACTCGTCGCGGTCTGTCGAGGACGCACTCCGCCGCAGCGTCAAAGGGGCGAAGGCGAAGCGGCGGCGCGCCGCCTAGCCGCGAGCCTTCGGAAGGATCTCGCGCTCGTAGAAGGCGAAGAACCCCTGTTGATCCGGGCCGATCTGATGCACGTAGACGTGGTCGTAGCCGGCGTCCCGGTAGCTCGCGATCGCGTCGAGATGGGCGGCGGGATCCGGGCCGCAGGTCAGGTCTTTGCAGACGTCCTCTTCGGTCACGAGCTCGGCCGCCTGCTCGAAGTGGCGCGGCAGCGGAAGCTCGACCGAGAGCTCGCCGGGAAGCGCGCTGTTCGGCCACCACTCACGCGCCGTCTTCCGCGCGGTCGCCTCGTCCTCCGCCCAGCAGACGTGGAACATGCCGATGCGGGGCTTCCCCTCGCCGCCCGCCTTGTCGAACCGGCGGATGACATCGTCGTCGGGGATCGTCGAGATGAGTCCGTCGTTCTCCGCCGCAACATCGATGGCGCGCTCGCCTTTCGCTGCGACGTATATCGGCGGGGGTTCGTCGGGCGTCGAGTAGATCCGCGCCTGCTCGACGGTGAAGTAACGGCCGCGATGCGTCGTGGGCTCGCCGGACCACAGTTCGCGCAGCACGTGGATCGCCTCGGCGAGCATCTCGACGCGCTCGTCGCCGGCCGGCCATCGATCGCCGAGCACGTGCTCGTTGAGATTCTCTCCGGTCCCGACGCCGAGCCAGAAGCGGCCGGGGAGCAGCTGCGCGGCGGTCGCGGCGGCCTGCGCGACGATCGCAGGATGGATCCGGATGATCGGACAGGTCACGCCGGTGCCGATGGGGATCCGTTCCGTCGCCTCGGCGATGGCCCCGAGCACGCCCCAGACGAACGGGCTGTTCCCCTGACGATCGATCCATGGATGGAAGTGATCGGAGATCATGAGGAAGTCGAAGCCGGCGTCCTCGGCATCCTTCGCGTAGCCGACGAGCGCCGCCGCGCCGTGTTCCTCGCTGGATAACGCGTATCCGATCTTGGTCATCGGCTGAGTGGTCACCAGGCCGACGCCGGAGTGTTCCGCTCCGGCGCCGGCCCGTCCAAAGTGGATCTAGTGGTGGTGATGGACGGCGTGAGGCTCGTGCACGTCCTCGGTGATGATCGCCTCGTCACGACGCCGGTACCAGGGCGACCAGCTGCTCCACAGCATCATCGAGATCAGGAGCCCGATCGCTCCAACGATCATGAGGATGACGCCTACGGCATTCAGGTCGATCCCTCTCGTATCCGCCTCGACGGCGAACGCGAGGATCGCACCGATGGCGAACAAGAAGATGCTGGCTCCGATGCCCACGGCTCGCCTCCTTTCGTCGGGTGACTCTTTACCCGACGCGGCATACCGCTAACCGTGGGCGCGTCGCGGCTCGTTCGCACGCTCGCGCAGTGCCTTGGCGATCACACGGAGATCGCGGACGAACGCGCGCCGTTCCGACCGACGGGTCTCGTCGTCCGGCGCGCGCAGGATCGACGACGGATGGACCGTCACCATCACGGCATCCGCGAACGATGCCGGGTTCAGGCGACCGCGATCCTTCGTAACGCGCACCTTGGAGCCGAGCAACGCCTGCGCGGCAACGGCGCCGAGCGCCACGACGATCCGGGGTTTCACCGCGCCGAGCTCGGCCTCCAACCACGGGAAGCACGCGCGGATCTCCTCGGCGTTGGGCTTCTTGTGGATGCGGCGCTTCCCGCGGCGGATGAACTTGAAATGCTTGACGACGTTGGTGATGTACACGGCGGATCGGTCGATCCCCGCCTCCTCGAGCGACTCCTGGAACAACCGACCGGCGGGACCGACGAAGGGGTGGCCGGCGCGGTCCTCCGCGTCGCCGGGTTGCTCTCCGACGAACATCACCTCGGCGCGCGCGGGTCCTTCGCCGAACACGGTCTGGGTCGCCTCGCGATAGAGGTGACATGCGCGACACTCCCTCGCGGCGAGGCGCAACCGAGGCAACGTCGGGCGCGCGGGGACGAGCTCCGGAACCGGCGGCCCAAGATCATCGTCGCGACCCGGCATGAGTCGGACTTACCCATCCGCGACGGCGCGGATGCGCGGCGGGCTTGGAGCTCGTTCCCCTGGGGAATAGGGAACCCATGCGGTTCCTGGCTCTGGTCACCGACTACGACGGGACGCTCGCCCACCACGGCGTCGTCGCGCCCGAGACGAACGACGCGCTCGAGCGACTGAAGCGATCCGGCCGCAAGCTCGTGATGGTCACCGGCCGGATCCTGCCGGACCTCGAACGTGTCTACGACCGGCTCGATCTGTTCGATCGCGTGGTCGCCGAGAACGGCGCCGTGATCCACGATCCCGAAACGAAGCAGACGCGCGCGCTCGGCACCCGGCCGCCGGATGAGTTCGTCGAAGGTCTGCGTACGCGGGGCGTTGCACCGCTCGATGTCGGTGAAGTCATCGTCGCGACGTGGGAGCCGAACGAGACCGCGGTCCTGGAAGAGATCAAGGAGCGCGGGCTCGAGCTCCAGGTGATCTTCAACAAGGGCGCCGTGATGGTCCTTCCCGCGGGGGTGAGCAAGGCCGCCGGCATGACCGCGGCGCTCAACGATCTGTGTCTCTCGGCGCACAACGTGGTGGGGGTCGGCGACGCCGAGAACGACCACGCCTTTCTTTCCGCAACCGAGCTCGCCGTCGCGGTCGCGAACGCGTTGCCCTCGCTGAAGGAGCTGTGCGATCACGTAACAAACGGTGACCACGGCAGCGGCGTTCGCGAGCTGATCGATCAGATGATCGAAGACGATCTCGCGTCGCTCGCCGCCGACGTGACGC
>DATFGK010000129.1:0-3522 GCA_035249485.1 Actinomycetota bacterium
CAGCCGTCGCTCGGCTTCACCGGCGCGCAGTCCTTCGGCGCTCCGCTCCTGTTGCGCGCGCTGGCCGCGGCAGCCATCGGCCGGATGACCAACCTCGCGACGGCGCTCGCCGCCGGGGTCTGCCTCGGTGTCCTCGAGCAGCTCTTGTTGTGGAACTACGCCCAACCGGGGCTGGTCGACGTCGTGCTGTTCGCGATCATCCTCGTTGCGCTGCTGTCGCAACGCGCGCTCAGCGGTCGCGAGGACGAGGAACGCGGGAGCTGGGCCTCGGTGCAGGCGCTGCGGCCGTTGCCCGACGCGCTCCGCGAGATCTGGCTCGTGCGTCACCTGGGCAATATCGTCGGCGTCGCTGCGCTCGCGCTCGCCGCCATCGTGCCGATGCTCGTGAGCCACTCGACGGCGTCGACGCTCACCGGGATCTACGCGCTCGCGATCGTAGGCCTGTCGCTCGGGATCGTGACCGGCCTCGGGGGCCAGCTCTCGGTCGGCCAGTTCGCCGTCGCCGCCGTCGCCGGGGTCGTCTCGTACCACGTGACGGCCAACGGGGGGAACTTCGTCCTCGCATTCATCTACGCGGGCCTCGCCGCCGCAGGCGCCTCGCTACTGTTGGGGCTCCCGGCGCTCCGAACGCGCGGGCTCGTGCTGACGGTCACGACGCTCGCGTTCGCGCTCATCGCGCCGACCTGGCTGCTGGGCCGGTCGTGGATGGTCGGCGACGGGATCAGCCCCGCGCAGCCGGAGCCGTTCGGCGTCCGGCTCGACACCGGCCGGACGTACTACGTGCTGGCGCTGATCATGCTGGTGATAGCGATGCTCGTCGCCCGAAACGTCCGGCGCGGCGGCTTCGGGCGGGTGCTCACCGCGATCCGCGACAACGAAGACAACGCGCGCGCGTTCACGATCCGCGCGGGGTGGGTGAAGGCGCAGGCGTTCCTGCTCGCCGGTTTCATCGCGGGGCTCGGCGGCGCGCTCTACACGCACAGCCTCGTGCGGGTGATCCCTGCGAGCTTCCCGACCCAGCTCAGCATCGACCTCGTCGTGATGGCCGTGATCGGCGGGCTCGGGGTGATGTACGGGCCGCTGCTCGGCGCGGGCTTGGTGCTGGCGTTCCCCGCGTTCGTCCCGGTCGACTCCGCGGGCGCGACCGCGACCAAATTCGGCCAGCTGCTGATCGTCATGTACCTCCCGGCCGGGCTCGCGCAGGTGATCGAGCCGGCACGGAACTGGCTCGTCGCGAGGATCGCGCGCCGCAAGGGCGTTGACGCCGGTGCAGCGTACGCGGCTGCGTCGCCCTCCGCGCGGGAGGAGCTCGCGCGGCCGGCGCTCCGGATCCGCGACCTGAAAGCGATGGACGGGGAGCGTCGCCTCGGCGGAGGGATCCTGCTCGAGGCCACCGGTCTCGTGAAGTCCTACGGTGGCGTCCACGCCGTCGACGGAGTCTCGCTCGCAGTGCGCGCGGGCGAGACCGTCGGCCTCATCGGTCCGAACGGCGCCGGCAAGACGACGACGTTCGAGCTCCTCAGCGGCTTCGCGCGTGCGGATCGTGGTGAGGTTTGGTTCGACGGCCAGGACGTGACGGCGTTCGGCCCCGAGGCGCGCGCGCGGCTCGGTCTGATCCGGTCGTTCCAGGACTCGGCGTTGTTCCCGACGCTGACCGTCGGGGACGCCGTCGCGCTCGCCGCGGAAGGAACGTTCCCGACGCACTTCTTCGCCTCGCTGGCACGACCGGCGGCCGGCGAGCGCGCCAAGGAGCGCTTCGCGCGCGACCTCGTCGGGATCATGGGACTCGACCGCTACCGCGACATGCAGATCCAAGAGCTGTCGACCGGCACGAGGAGGATCACCGAGATGGCCTGCCTCGTCGCCACCCGCCCGTCGCTGCTGCTGTTCGACGAGCCGTCCACCGGCATCGCCCAGCGCGAGACTGAAGCGCTCGGCGATGTGATCCGCGAGATCAAGGCTGCCCTGGGGGTGACGCTGCTGATCATCGAGCACGACATGCCGCTGATCATGGGGATCTCGGATCGCGTGATCGCGATGGCCGATGGGCGCGTCATCGCTGAGGGAACGCCGGGGGTCGTACAGAACGATCCGCTCGTCGTCGAGGCCTACCTGGGCGGCTCGACGACCGCCATCGGGCGTTCCGGCCCGGCGGTCG
Source organism: Actinomycetota bacterium (assembly GCA_035249485.1). Taxonomy (GTDB): domain Bacteria; phylum Actinomycetota; class AC-67; order AC-67; family AC-67; genus DATFGK01. The sequence goes on from DATFGK010000129.1 coordinate 2,159, forward strand.
AGGGATCCGAAACGAAGGCGCGGCGGAAGCCGGCGCGGACGAAGAGCGAGTCGGCGTAGCGCGTCAGACCAGGTACGGGTTCGACGTGTACTGGTAGCAGGTACATGACTCGAAGAAAGCCTGGTTCCGAACCGCGGATGCGCCGTCGTGCTGAGACGCGCTCAGCCGCGACAGATACGTGTTCAGCGGCTGGAAGCTCGTCCCCATCGTGTTCACCGCCGCCATGAAGTTGTCGTTGTTCAGTACCGCCTTGCCCATCTTGGCGACGACCGCGCGCATGAACCACACCTGCTCGCAGGCCGCGCGGATCGCGTACAGCTGGTTGTCGTTCTCCATCGGCACGCCGTTGTCGCGCATCAGCTTGTAGCAGGCCTCGCGCGCCGGGTTGGGCCGCCAGCCGACGTCGTCGGAGGCTTGATCGTCGGACCAAACGACCGCGACCGAGCGCCCGAGCTGGCTCGCCGGGTAGAGCTCCCCGACGCTCGAGTCCGCGTAGTTGTATTCGTTGAACCCGTACCGCGGCCGGTACCGCTGCGATTCCGCCTGGTTCAGGAACTGGTATCCGAGACACGCGCCGGCGCAGACCCCAGCGGAACCGTCGACGATCATCACGTGCGTGATCCCGATGTCCGCGAAGCGGAGAACCGCGCTGTTGACGCCGCTGTTCATCCCGCCCAGGTCGTTGAACGACTGCGGCACGTGCACGTACGCGGGCTGCGTCGCGAGCTTCACGCCGACCTTCGCGAGCGCCGGGAGGAACCCGTCCTGGAGCGCTTTCTTGTAGTTCGCGTCGTCCCACGTCACGATCCCGAGCTTCGCGCCGGGATCGAAGTAGTTCTGTGCCTTGAGTCCGCCGACGGTCACCGCACCCATCCGCACCAGGTTCATTCCGCTGACCTCGACGTAATGCGGGTAGCGGCGGTAGTCGTCGGGGAGCGAGCTGCCGGCGCCGGCGACGATGTTGACGGCGCGGGCCTTCTCGGTGCATTCCTGCACGACGCTACCCTGGATGCCGGCGATGATCGCGAACACCTTGTTGTCTTGGGTCCACTTGGCGCACGCGGACTGCGCTTGCTGGTCGATCGTGCGCGACGAGGTGACGTCGATCTCTGCGTAGACCGGAACGATCTTCCGTCCGGCGATCCCGCCTTCCTTGTTGACCTGCGCGATCACGGTGTTGTAGACGCGTTGGAAGTCGCCGGGATCGGTGCCGGCCGCACCGGCCACGGCCGAGTTCCCCGCCGCCGCGTTCTTGAGGTAGACGCCCCCGACGTAGATCGTGTCCTTCGTGATCCCGGGGCCGAGCGCGCCGCCTCCAGCCGCCGTGCCGGGTCCGACCACGCCGGGCGCAGCGACGCCGCCGG
>DATFGK010000130.1:0-16920 GCA_035249485.1 Actinomycetota bacterium
AGCTGCGCTTGCAGAGGGCGACGTTCGACCAGCCGACGGTGCCGCCGTACTCGTCGACGCGGAAGATGTTGACGTCGAATCCGCCGACGTGACCGTTCTTGCTGAAGTCGAAGCCGCAGTCGCCGAGCACCGGCTTGACGAGGTTCGCCTGCATGAGGCCCACCAGACGGTTGCGCGTGCAATCCTTGCCGCAGGCGAGGAGCATCGAGTGCATCTGATGCCAGCCGAGCCAGGTCATCCAGGTGATGTCGTCGCGCTTGCCCGACGCGTACTTGCTGTGCTTGGCCTCGAAGAGCTTGATCTCGGCGGCGTACGACGAGTACGAGCCGCCGGTTTGCCCGGGCCGGTACGCGGGCCACATCGCGATCCCTTCGAGCGGGATCGGGCTCACGGTCGTGCCTTTGAGGGTGTCGGTGATGAGGTTGAACGGGAAGATCACCCACTGCGGGAAATACGACTGCGCCTTCGCCTGGCGGATGATCTCGACGGCCGTCAGCGCGTTCTCCCAGAGGAACACGGTCTTGACCTTGCGCGTCTTCAGCGTGCTGATCTGCGTGGAGTAGATGGTGTCGTTCTTGTCCACCGGCAGGTCCGCGTCGAGCCCGACGCCGTTCTTGGCCAGCTCGTCCTTGAACGTCGCGTGGCCCGGCTCCCAGTTCTCGCTGGCGCGGTAGACGACCCCGATCTTCTGTCCCGGGTGGGCCTTCAGGACCCATTGCGCCGCCCGCCGGCCGGCGGTCTCGACGCTCGGGAAGAACGAGAAGCTGTACTTCTTCGAGAAGTCCTCGCGCGCGATGTGGTGGATGTAGAGCTGGTGGCCTTGCTCGGCTAGCGTCCGGACACCGGGGATCTGATCGAACCCGATCCCGCCGAGCAGGATGAACGGGTTGCGGGCCTTGCACTCGTTGTACGCCTGCGGAACGTCGCCGGCCGTGTTCCCGTAGTTGTCGTCGGCGTAGTGCATCTCGACCCGGCGGCCGTAGATCCCGCCGAGCTCGTTGTTGACGTACTCCCAGTAGGCGTTGAGGTCGGCCGCGTTCACCTGGAACACCGCCGCGAGCGAGAGCGCCGCGTGCGTGCACATCACGATGCGGTCCGGGTAGATGCCGATCTTGTTCTCCGCCGCGGTGAAGAGGTTCGGGATCGGGAAGCCGGTCGGAACCGGAACGCTCACCGAACCGTCGCCCTTGCCCGTGCCCTTGCCGGGGAGCTTCGCCGTCGCCTTCGCGGTGGGCGAGAGGCTCGCGAGCGGCCCGGTGGGTGTCGCGGTGGGGGAGTTCGTGACGGTGACGGTCGGAGGCGCGGCCTGGTCCTGGCGGCCGGTGGCGCCGCCTCCGCTGCAAGCGACGCCGGCGATCGCGAGCGCGACCACCCAGATCGGTCCCTTTCGCGTCACCGGCCCCGCCCCCTCGTCCACCCCGGCTGAGGTTAACGAACGTTCATATACCCTAAAGGGACACCACGGGTCAAGGGGTGGATACCGGAATAAGTGCTCAGCGGAGGGCGCCGAGGATCGTGACGGCGTCGATCCGCCACCCGCCGCTCGATCGCACGAGTGACAGCTCGATGACGTTGTTCTCGACGCGTGGGTTCGGCAGATCCTTGTTCTTGGTGGTTACCTCGACGAGCGCGAAAGCCTCGGCGTCGTCGCCTTCCAGCGAGGTCACCGCGAGCTTCAGCACCCGCCCCTTGGAGTCCGCTTGCCGGTCCGTCAACGCCTTGAGGAACTCGGCGTCGGTCAGCGTCGAGTAGTCGTCGCGGAACTTGCCGACGGCCATCGCGAGCACCCGATCCCGCTGCTCGTTGAGCGTCGTGGCGTTGTAGGTCGTCAACAGCACGAGGAACCGCTGCGACGCCTGGAACACCTGCGTCCGACCGCCGTCGTCGTCGCTGCGGACCAGCAGGATCGCCTCGGCGAGCACGAGCGCGATGAGGATCACGATGAGGAGCGTCGCCGGCGAGCGCGGTACCGGGAAACGCCGCCGCGGCGGCGTGCCTTGGTACTCGGGAAGCGTGATCTCGTCGGTGGCCATCAGTACCCCATCGTGAACAGGCGCAGCCACGATAGCCGGTCGAGGCGCGCCTGGAGCGCGGGAGGCAGCGGGGCAGTCGTACCCGAGGCCGAAACCGATGCCCCGCCCGCGCCGGCGCAGGCGAAGTCGTGCTCGGGCTCCTCCGGAGGGTCGGTCACCGCACGCTGCGGGCGGCTGCTGGGGTCGTACGAGCATGACGGCGAGTCGGTGTTGGCGAGCAGGTTGAACACGAAGTACGGCGCGTCGTAGGCGGCTACCGCGTCGGCGAGGAACGGCCCGAGGTACGTCAGCGTCTTGTCGAGGTCCCCCCGGTGGGCGTGCGAGATGCGGACCACTTCGCCGAGGTCGGCCAGGATCTGGTTCAGCTCCTGCCGCCGGTTGTCGAGCAGGGCGATGATCTCGGTGTCGAGCGCCGCGGTGGCCTTGAGCGTTCGCTCGACGTCGTCCTTGCGCGCGACGAGTGTCTCGAGCACGGCGCGGGCCGCCTCCTGCGCACGAACGAAGTCCTCGCGCGTCGAGTTGAACGATCCCTGGATGTCTGCGCCGTCGCCGATCAGACCCGCGAGCTGCGCCCGCCGGTCGGCCCCGATCTTCCCGAGTGTGTCGAGCGCGAGGATGATGTTCTTGAGCTCGTCGCCGTGTCCCGTGAGGCCGGTGCCGAGCTCGTGGATCAGCGTGCCCAGCGCGTCGGGGTCGACCGACACGAGCACGTCCTGCAACTGGCGCAGCAGGTCCTCGATCTGGATCGGGATCGACGTGCGGTCGGCGGGGATCGTGTCGCCGGCGCGGAAGAACGGCTCCCCGTTGGATTCGGGGAGCAGGTCGACGAACTGCTCCCCGACGGCGCTCTTGAACAGCACACGCGCGCGCGTTCCCTCGCGGGGGATGCGATATCCGGACTCGATGATGAGCTCGATGCGTACCCCGTCTTCGGTAAGCGTCATGTCCCCGACCCGGCCGACCTGAACGCCCCGGTACGTGACTTCCTGGTTCGTCGCGACGCCGCCGGCCGCGGTGAAGATCCCGTAGATCGGGTAGCTCGAGCCGAACACGGTGGGGAGCACCTGGAACGACATCACCACGATCAGCAGCAGCGACAGCACGCCGAAGGCGATCGTGTTGACGACGACGCGACGCGTGAGCCTCATCGCACCGTCCCCCACAGCAACTCGGCGAGCTCCTGGAGCCGCCGGAGCTCGCGCGTCTGCGCCCGCGCGCTCGCGGCGCTCGCCTCGGACGGCGTCTCCTCGGCGAGCGTCAGCGCGATGTCGAGCTGGATGTAGTCACCGGGGATCGCTCGCGGCCACAGGTCGGTGAACGATGCCAGCGCGGAGACGGCGGCCTCCAGGTCGTCGGTCGTCGTCATCACGACGTCGAGCACGTCGCGCAGATCCTTGAGCGCGGCATCCGACGACGGCGTGGTCGCCTTCGAGTAGCGCGCGAGCACGCTCGACGCGCGATCGAGCGAGCCGACGAGCCGGTCGAGGTTCTCCTGCTCGTCGGCGAGGATGGACGCGGCGTCTGCGCCGGACCGGAGTACCCGGCGGATCACACCCTCACCGGCAGCGAGCGCCGAGAACGCGGTGTCGAGATCGGTGATCGCCGACGCGATCTCCGGCGCGCGAACGGCGAGCACGCTCGACATGCTCCGCAGCTCGGTGAAGATCTGGCCGAGCGCCTCTTCGCGTCCGCGCACGATCGTCGCGGAGGAATGGATCACGGTGGCGAGCGCGGCGGCGCTCCCACCTTCGAGGATCCGGCCGAGCTTGTTGAACGCGTCGTCGACGCCCGGCAACCGCCGCGTCCGCTCCACCGGGATCACGCCGCCGTCCTGCAGCAGGCCGGGCGCGGGCGGGGCGTCTTCCGCAGCCCTGAGGTCCACGAACTTCTCGCCGAGCAACGACGTCGAGCGCACGAGCGCGATCGCGTTGCTCGGGATCCGCGCGTTGCGGTCGATCCGCATCGTCACGCGCGCGTGATAGCCCTCGAGCCGGATCCCGGTCACCTGACCGATGACGACGTCGAGCGACTGCACGTTCGAGAAGCGCGGGAGGTCGCCGACGTCGTCGAACAGTGCGTGAACGGTGATCGCGTTGCCGCGGCCGACGCACGCGCCGAGCGAAGCCGCGGCCGCGGTGAGCGCGAGGAGCGCGATCGCGAGCCGCCTCACAGGAGCCACCCCATCAAGCCGCTCAGCAGACCCTGCGTCCCGCCCGGGCTCGCTTGCGGCGCCGGCGCCGAAGCGCCGTCACCGAGGCCCGGCAGCGGGAGCCGCGGGAGGAGGTCAAGGAGGTTGAGCGGGTCCGGGACGGCCGGCGTCTCCTCGGTGCCCGGCGCCGCCGGGGCCGCCGGAACGCCCGTGCCGCCGAGCTCTGCCGGGAGCGAGATCGGCAGCGAGCCTCCGGTCAGGCCGATGAGGAGGCAGACCGCGGTCGGGATCGGGTCCGGGCAGGCGAACAGGTGCTCGTCGCGGACGTCGATGTGCGTGGGCTGGCCCGGCTCGCGGTGGATCGCGCCGCCGTTGTGCCCCGCTTCGGCGGCGTCGGCGAGCACGTGCAGCCATTCCAGGCTCTGGATGACCGAGTCTTGCTGGCGGATCAGGACCTGGGTGGTGTCGGCGAGGACGCTCAGATCCGCCTCGAGCGCGGGGCGATGCTCCTTGACGAGCGAGCCCAGCTGCTCGGTGAGCAGCGCCGCGTTCGCGAGCGCTCCATCCAGCGCGCCGCGTTCGGACGCGATCGCGTTGAGCGCCTGGTACAACCGGGTATTGAGCGAGGCGATATCGCCGCGACGTTCCGCCAGCGCCGACGCCAGGGAGGCGAGGTGGCCGATGCTGGCGTCCACCGCTGAGGCGTTCGCTGCAACCGAGCCGGCGAGCGCGCCGCCGCCGTCGAGCGCGCGCGAGAAGTCGTCGCCGGCTCCCTGCAGCGCGGCCGCGAGGTTCTGCACGGCCTCGCCGATCGATTCCGGGTTATCCGCCGTCCCGGCCTCGACCGCGTCGAGCAGCTTCTTCAGTTGCGCGAGCACGTCGTCGAGCTCGGCCGGGATCGCGGTCCGGTCGACGCCGATGACGTCGCCGTCCTTCAGAACCGGCCCCGACTCGTACACGGGCGCCATCTGCAGGTACCGGTCGGCGATGAGCGAGATCGGCACCAGGACCACCTTCGCGTCGGCCGGGATCTTCCGGTCACCGTCGATCTTCATCACGACCTCGACCGCGCTGCCCTTCGGGGTGACCGACTCGACCCGGCCGACGGACACGCCGAGCACGCGCACGTGGGACTGCTCGAACAGCCCGATCGCCTTCTCGAACACAGCCGTCACGCGGATCGGCGGGGCACCCTTCTCGCGCGGGAACGCGAGCCCGAGGACGCCGCCGGCGAACGACAGCGCGATCAGGACCGCGGTCAGCCGGATCCGGGTCGCGCGGATCATCGCTGCACCCCGCCGCGCATCGTGGTCCCGGTGGGAGCGGCAGCTTCGGTCGGGGCGTTCTCGCTCACCGGGCAGTCGACCGGTCCGGTCGGCGAGCCGGGCGGCCCCTGGCCGAGGTTCACCTCAGCCGGGAGCGGCGGCGGCAGGAGCGACGCGCCGAGGGCCGCCGTGCAGATGCTCGCCCAGCGACCGTTCCACGCGATCCGCGCGAACGCCTCGGTCGACGGGCCGAGAACGCGAACCGCTTCCTCGACCTGTCCGAGGCTCGCGTCGACGATCTTCAGCGTCGCGTGCAGGTCGGTGAGGATCGAGTCCAGCTCCGGGCGCTTCTCCTTGAGCAAGGTGCCGAGCTCACGCGCGAGGAGCTCGGTGTTCCGGAGCAGCCGCTGCACCGTCGAGCGCCGCTCCGCGAGGACGCCCATGATCGTGTTCGTCTGACGCAGCACGGCCTGGATGTCGGGCGCCGAACGGTCGAGCGTCTCGAGCACGAGCGCGCCCTTCTGGATCACCGTGTCGATCGCCTCGCGCTTGTCCGCGAGCGTCTCGAGCACGTCGGCGGCTCCCTCGACCGTTCGCGCGAGGTTGCGGTTCGGGTCGGCCGTGAGGTCGGCGAGCGCGTCGAACGCGTCGTTCAGCTGCTCGCCGTCGACGTCGGTGAGGAGGTCCACGGCCGCGTTCGCGATCTGGTAGATCTCGAACGGGATCCTCGTGCGCTCGAGCGGGACCGTCCCGCCGTCCTCGATCAGCTTCCCGCCGCTGCGTGCGTCGATCGTGACGAACTTGGTCCCGAGGATCGTCTTGAGCGAGATCTCCGCGGTGGCGTCCTCCGGGATCTCGACGTCGGAGTTGATGTCCATCGACACGAGGACGCGGTCGGCGGCGAGCTCGACGCCGGTCACGCGCCCGACCTTGATCCCCGCGACGCGGACCTCGTTGTCCGGCTGGAGCCCGGCCGCGTCGGCGAACTCCGCCGACAGCGCGTACGTGCTCGAAACGAAGGGGAGCTCCTTCAGGTAGAAGGTGCCGAGCAGGAGGGCGCTGAGGACGGCGATCGACACGAGGCCGATCCGCGTCGGGTTGCGCTCCCGGAAGGACTTCATCGTGTCGCCCCGGCGAAGAGCGTGTCGAGGCCGCGTTCGCGCGCGACGGTCGAGCTGCTTGCGGACGCGTTGTCGCAGCCGGGCGCGACCGCCGTCACGCACAGCGCGTAGACGTAGAGGTTGCCCCACTCGCCGTACGACATCGCGCGCAGCGTCGCGCGCAGCTGGTCGTCGAGGTGGTTGAGCACCTGCGTGAGATCGGTCTGATGGTCGAGCACGATGCCGAGCACTTCGGCGAGGTCGTCGAGGTCCTGCTCGAGGCCCGCGCGGTTGTCGCGGATCAAGCGGCCCAGGTCGCCCGTCACCGTGTCGAGGTTGGTCAGGATCCGGCCGAGCTCGTCCGAGTTCCCTGACAGCGTCGTGCCGACCGTCGCCAGCGCGGACAACAGGCGCTCGAGCTCCGCGCGCTCGTCGGCGGCGGCGCTCGCGACGGTCGCCACGCCCTCGATCAGGGAGCCGAGATCGTCGCCTGTCCCGGAGAGCGCGCCGAAGAACGTCGCGGTGTCGGCCAGCACCGCGTCGATGTCGTCCTTGTGGTTCGCGAAGCTGACGACGAGCGCCTTCGAGATCGTGTTGAGGTCGGAGGCATTGAACCCGGTGAGCAGCGGCTTGAGGTTGTTGAAGACCTTGTCGAGATCGAGCGGTCCCTGCGTCTGCTCGAGCGGGATGCGGTCGCCGGACCGTAGGTACGGCGGGGCGCCCTCCTGAGGATCGAGGTTCACGACGCGCAACCCGATCAGGTTGCGATACCGCACCTCGACGGTCGTCGCCTTCGGCAGCTTCACCGCCGAGTCGATCGACATGTCGACGACGGCGAGGCCCTTCTCGACGTGCGCGCCGTTGACCTTGCCGACCGTGACGCCGGCCAGCGTTACCGGATCGCCCTGGAGGAGGCCGGTGACGTCGTCGAAGACGGCGGCCACGGGGTAGCGCGAACGGAACGGCGAGAAGTTGCCGATGATCGACGCCAGCACGATCGTCACGAAGCCGGTGAACGCGGCGAAGAGGCCGAGCTTCAGCGCAACACCCTTGAACTTCACAGCATCGCCTCCGGGATCAGGCCGGCGGCGTCGCGGATCGCGCCGTGCATCAGCACCGCGAGATCGGAGGGCGGCGTTCCGAACGGGAGCCCGAGAAGCTGCCGAAGCTGCGCCACGTACGCAGCGGCGGCGACGGCCGAACCAGGCGTCGGCTTCTCGGCCGGCCCGTAGCCGCCGGGCACGCGGTTCTTCTCGGAGGTCAGCGCCCACACCTGCCAGCACGTCGACCCGGCCAGCTCGGGGTGCGCCTCTCCGACCGTGACGCCGGCGACGTTCTCGCACGGCGTGCTGAGGTTGGTCACCCAGGCCTGCGTGAAGTCCTTCAGCGCCTCCACGGCCATCGGCAGCTCCGAGGCGTGGGAGGCCACGAGATCGAGGATGTCGGCGCCTTTCACCGACAGGTCGACGAGGTCGTCGTAGCGCTCCTCGACGATCTGCGCCGCGACGTCGAGCCATTCGGGCGCGTCGCCGAGCACGGCCCGGAGGTCGTCCGCGTTCTCCACGATCGCGCGCGCGAGCACCTCGAGGTCGGCGAGCGCGGCGACGAAGTCGGGCGTGGCACGGGCGAACGCGTCCGATCCTTCGTCGATGCCGGCGAGGAGCCGGTCGAGGTCGTCTCGGCTCGCGCCGAGCGACTCGAGCACGACCAGCGTGTTGTCGATCGCGCGCCCCGCTTCCTCCTCCTGACCGGCCAGTCCCTCGGCAACGGCGCCGATCGCACCCCCCAACTCGCCGGGCTCGATCGCGTCGAGCAGCGGCTGCAGCGAGTCGAGCACCTGCTCGAGCTCGAGCGGCGGGATCGTGCGGCTCTGCGGGATGACGTCACCCGGTTTGAGCAGCGCGCCGGTCGGCTGCTCCGGGTCGATCAGCTCGACGTACTTCTCGCCGAAGAGCGTCTTGCCGCGGATCGACGCCGACGCGTCCGCCGGGATGCGATGCCGTGGTTGCAGCGTGAGCACCACTTCGGCGGCCCCGTTCAGGTGCTTCTCGATGCGGTGGATCTGCCCGACGAGCACCCCACGCATCTTCACGTCCCCCGAGACGCGGAGAAGCTGGCCGACGCGGTCGAACGTGACGGTGACCTGGAACGGCCCGCCGGTGCGGCCGCCGAGCCCGTTGATGATGTACGCGCCGGAGACGAAGAGCATCAGGATGGCGGCGAGGCCGACGAGGATCGAGCTGCGCCGGCTCATCCCGCGATCCGAACCGTATCCCTGACGCCCCACATCAGTGCCGACAGCGCGAAGTTGATGACGTTGATCCCGACGATGCTCGTGCGGATCGCGCGGCCCACGGCCACACCGACGCCGACGGGTCCGCCGCTCGCGTTGTAGCCGTAGTAGCAGTGGATCAGGGCGACGAAGCCGGCGAAGATCCACGCTTTCGTGAGCGAGTAAAAGACGTCGATCGGCGGCAGGAACAGGCTGAAGTAGTGGCTGAAGGTGCCGGCCGAAAGGCCTTGGAGCTGCACGACGGCGAGCTCGGTCGCGAGGTAGGAGGCGAACAGCGAGATCAGGTAGAGGGGCGTGATCGCGACCAGCGCGGCGACGACGCGGCTGGCGACGAGGTACCGGCGCGTCTGCATCGCCATCACCTCGAGCGCGTCGACCTCATCGTTGATGCGCATCGCGCCGAGCTCTGCCGTGTAGCCGGCGCCGACCTGCGCGGCCAGGGTCACGCCGGCGATGATCGGGGTGATCTCGCGCGTGTTGCCGAACGCGGAGACGAACCCCGAGAACGACTCCGCGCCGATCAGCTCGAGGCCCTTGAACCCTTCCAGCCCCACGAGCCCGCCGGTTATGAACGACATGAAGAAGATGACGCCGCCGGTGCCGGCGCCGACGATCAGGGCGCCGGATCCCCAGGTGATGTCGCCGATCAGCCGCAGTACCTCACCCGGGTGCCGCGGGACGACGACCAGGCAGTCCTTCAGCGCCCCGGCGAAGAACGCGAGCTGCTTGCCGATCCCCTCGAGGCCGCCCGTCACGCGGCGCCACAGGTAGCGGCCGAACGATAGGGGGTTGGGGAGGGCGCGCTCGGCGACGGCCATGGCTCAGGCGAGCTTCTGCGGGATCAGCTGGAAGTAGAGCAATGTGAAGATGATGTTCACGAAGAAGATCAGCATGAACGTCAGCACCACACCGCGGTTGACGGCGTCCCCCACGCCCTTCGGCCCCCCCTTGGCGGTCATCCCCATGTGCACGGCAACCATCGCGGCGACCAGCCCGAACATCGCCGCCTTGATCAGCGCGAAGTACAGGTCCCAGGGCTGCGCCAGGAGGTTGAACGAGTTGATGTAGGCGCCGGGCGTCCCACCCTGGAGCACGACGTTGAACACGAAGCCGCCGCCGATGCCGGCGACGCTCACGAAGCCGTTCAGCAAGACGGCGACGAACATCATGGCCCAGATCCGCGGCACGATCAGCCGGTGGACGGGGTCGACACCGAGGACCTCGAAGGCGTCGATCTCTTCGCGGATCTTCCGCGAGCCGAGGTCCGCGGTCATCGCGGATCCGCCGGCACCCGCCATGAGGAGCGCCGTGGCGATCGGCGCCGCCTCCCGCACGACCGCGATGACCATGAACGCCCCGGTCTGCGAGTGCGCACCGAGCTGGCGCGCCACGCCGCCGACCTGGAGCGCCGTCACCATGCCGAAGGCGAGCGAGACGAGGATCACCGGGATGATCGAGACGCTGGCGATGAACCACGACACGCGCACGAACTCCTCGAACGGCACCGGCCGGCGGAACATGACGCGGAACGCGTCGAGCGTGAGCGCGAACATGCGGCCCGTATCGCCGAGCAGTCCCTGGAGCTTGCGTACGCCGGGGATCCCCCCGCCTCCGCCGAACAAACCGGCCGCGCGGGCCATCAGGACGCTTCCCCGCTGCCGCCTTGCTCGCCCGGCCGGTCCTTCTCCTCGCTCATCCCGATCGGCCCTTCGGTGGCGCCGGCGAGGAACTGCTTCACGACCGGGTCCTTCGAGTCGAACATGTCCTGCGCCGGCCCGAACGAAATGAGGCGCCGGCGGAAAAGCAGCCCGATGTAGTCGGCGATCTGCCGGGCGCTCGGGATGTGGTGGGTGACGATGACCATCGTCGCGCCGAGCTTCTCCTTGAGATCGATCACGAGCTCGTTGAGGAATGCGGTTCGGACGGGATCGAGGCCGGAGTCCGGCTCGTCGAAGAGGATGATCTCGGGCTCGAGCACGAGCGCACGCGCGAGGCCCGCGCGCTTGCGCATCCCACCGGAGATCTCGCCGGGGAACTTCCGTTCGGCGCCGGTGAGCCCGACCAGCTCGAGCTTCTCCGAAACGATCGTCCGGATCTCGCCTTCGGACTTGCGGGTGTGCTCCCGCAGCGGGAATGCCGTGTTGTCGTACAGCGACATCGATCCGAACAGCGCGCCGTCCTGGAACAGGACCCCGAACTTCTTCCGCACCTCGTAGAGCTTGCGGTCGCGCAGGGTCGGGATGTTGTGTCCGTCGACCCAGACCTCGCCGCGGTCGGGCCGCAGGAGCCCGACGAGGTGCTTGAGGAAAACGCTCTTTCCGGTTCCCGACGGGCCGAGCACGATCGTGACCTGGCCCTTCGGGATCTCCATCGAGACGTCCTCGAAGATCGTCTGAGGGCCGAAGGACTTGGTGAGGCCCACGATGCGGATCGCCGCCTCGACGATCGCGCCGTCCCCGGCGGCAGAGCCTGCCATCTGGATCTTCACCGCTCGCGCCATGTCACTCCGCTCAGACTGAGGGGATCGATCCCGTGATGTCCGCCACCCGGCGTGAGGCCCAAGTCTCGTTCGTGACGTTCCGAACCGTCAAGGGACGCCCGGCGGAGGGGGCTGGACGACCGTGAGGCCCTCCCGTTATGGTCGCCACGTGGCCTACAAACGCATCCTCGTCGGGACGGACGGCTCGCCGCCCTCGCTGAAGAGCGTTCGCGAGGCCGCCCGGCTCGCGAAGTCCTTCGCCGCCGAGTTGCTGGTCGTGTGTGCGTACGGTGCGCTCGACCAGGGCACCGTCGACCGCTGGCGGGAAGAAGCCCCGGAGGAGATCTCGTGGCGCTTCACGCCGTCCACGATCGCCGACGAGGCCATCGTTAAGGGGGAGAGCACCGCTGCCGCCGAGGGCGTGACGCCGCGGATGCTCACGGAGCGGGGAGAGGCCGCGGACGTATTGATCCGCGTCGCGGAGCACGAGAACGCGGACCTGATCGTCGTAGGGAACCGCGGAATGACGGGTACCACGCGCTTCCTTCTCGGAAGCGTCCCGAACAAGGTCTCGCACAACGCCCCCTGCGACGTGATGATCATCAAGACGATTCCCTGAAGCCGCGATGCGAAGCGCTTGGATCGTCCTCATCTCGCTTTCAGCCGGTTACGTCGCTCTTGCGTTGTACGGCAAGTACCGGAAGCTGAAGGACGACTATCGCCAGGCCGTCGATGAGGAGATCCGTCGTCGCGAGCAGGGCACGCCCCCGGTTTAAGCCGGCTTCGCCGGGTTTTGACCACTCCAGTGTGAACTGTTACAGTCTACGATGATGAGGTCATCGAAGTCCATCGCGCCCGCGACGGCCCCCGAGGACCTCGCGCGTTTCCGCGAGGTCCAGCAGCTGGCGTACCGGTGCGTCGGTGAGGTCGGCGGAGCGCTCCGCCCGGGGATCACCGAGCGCCAGGCGGCGGGGCGCATCCGCCGGTGGCTTCTCGACAACGGCGTGGAGGACTGGTTCCACACGCCGTTCGCGTGGTTCGGCGACCGCACGACGCTCAAGGGCATGCGCAACCCCTTCAAGTTCTTCCCGTCGAACCGGCGCCTCGAGGATGGGATGCCGTACATCCTCGACGTGGCACCGGTCAGGGGCGGCTACACCTCGGACATCGGGTACGCGGGCTGCCTCGGGTCCAACGCGATCTGGGACCGCATGATGGAGGACCTGGCGGAGTACCGGACGATGATCCTCGACCAGGTTCGCGAGCGCCGCACCTTCGCCGAGATCTACGACGCCGTCGACGTGCTCGCCGCGAAGCAGGGGTACGAGCCCGCCCATCACGTGTATCCGGGGAAGGTGCTCGCCCACCAGGTTTGGCGGGTCCAGAACCCGGGTCCCAAGACGATCGTGGCCGGCTTCGGGAACCGCAGCCTCCGGTTGCTCGGCCGCAGCCTGGCCGAGAGCCTTCCGGAAGGGTGGTCGCCGCTGTGGGCCGGCGGGAAGCGCTCCGAGCACGAGCCCGTGCCGGGCATGTGGGCGGTCGAGCCGCACCTCGGCTTCCGTGGGGTCGGCGTGAAGTTCGAAGAACTGATGGTCGTGACCGAGGACGACGCGTTCTGGCTGGACGACGACCTGCCGCACGTGAGGCGCTGGGGGATGGTGCCTGTTGCCTCAGGAGCTTGACCACGAGGTAGAGCAGAAGATCGCCGACAAGGCGTCGTACAACCGTCTCATCGACCGCCTGTCGGTCGCGTCCGTCGAGAAGCACTACGAGCCGTACATCGACATCGACTGGGACTCGCCTGAGATGTCGATCGATCCCAACGACGAACGCTGGGCGCTCCCGCCGATCGATCCGCTCGGCGGGCACACCTGGTACCGGGCGCAGACGCCCGAGATCCGCGCACAGATCGGCCTCTGGCGGATCGCGGCCGCGATGAAGATCGGCGTGCAGTTCGAGAATCTCTTGAAGCGAGGGCTCCTGGCGTACGCGCTTCCGCTCCCGAACGGCTCGAGCGAGTTCCGCTACGTCTACCACGAGGTGATCGAGGAAGGTCACCACGGCATGATGTTCCAGGAGTTCATCAACCGGACCGGCATGCCGATCCCCGGCCTTCCCCCACTTCTGAGCCTGATCGCGCCGGCCGTCGTGCCGCTCGGTCGCTGGTTCCCCGGGCTGTTCTTCTTCTTCGTGCTCGGCGGCGAGGATCCGATCGATCACGTCCAGCGCAAGATGATCAACCGCGGCGACCCGCTTCACCCGCTCGTCGAGCGCATCATCCGCATCCACGTCGCCGAGGAGGCGCGGCACCTGTCGTTCGCGCGCCATTACCTCCGCCGTCGACTGCCCCGCGTGGGCTGGGTGCGACGGCAGATCGTCGGCATCGCGATCCCGATCATCCTCGGCATCATGGCGCGCCAGATGCTCGCGCCGTCCCCCTCGATGATCCGGCGGTTCAAGATCCCGCGCGAGGTCATCGACGACGTCTACCGCAACAACCCCGACGCACGCGCCGAAGTGAGCGCGTCGCTCGACAAGGTGCGGAGCCTCGCCTACGAGCTGAAGCTGATCAACGGCGCCAACCGGCCGATCTGGAAGGCGTTCGGGATCTGGAAGCCGCCGGTCAAGGCGGCCGCGTGACGTCCGAGCGCCGGGTCCAATCCCGAGGTGTGTCGCTGCTCGTTCGCGAGCACGGCGAACCGAGCGCGCCGACCGTGGTGCTGGTTCACGGCTGGCCGGACACCTCGCGCGTGTGGGACGAGCTCGTCGAGCGGCTGCAGGGCCGGTACCACGTCGTCGCGTACGACGTCCGAGGCGCGGGCGGGTCGACGGCGCCGCGCGGGCCACGCGCGTACGCGCTCGAGCGGCTGGCGGAGGATCTCGCCGCCGTGATCGAAGCCGTCTCGCCGGGCCGGCCGGCGCACGTCGTCGGTCACGACTGGGGATCGATCCAATCGTGGGAAGCGGTCACGACGGCGTCGATCGCCCCCAAGATCGCTTCATACACGACGATCTCGGGCCCGAGCCTCGACCACGTCCGGCCGTGGATCGAAAAGCGCGTGCGGACCGGGCGCGTGCGCGATCTGCTGGGCCAGGGGGCACGCTCCTGGTACGTGGGGTTCTTCCACGGGCCCTTCTCGCGGTTCGTTGTGAAGCGCGTCCTGCCGCGCCGGTTCCCGGAGTTCCTGCGCCGCGCGGAGGGGATCCAGCCACGCGATGGGCATCCGGCCGCGACGCTCGGAGCCGACGCGTCGCGAGGCGTCGCGATGTACCGGACCAATCTCCTCACGCGGATGCGGCATCCGCGGTCCGGCCGCACCGACGTGCCCGTCCAGCTGATCGTCGCGGCCCGGGACGTTGCGCTCTCGCCGCAACTGTTCGCCGATGTCGAGCGGTTCGCCCCCAGGTTGTGGCGCCGCCGGATCCCGGCGAAGCACTGGGTGATCCGCTCACAGCCGGATCTGATCGCGCGGATGATCTCCGAGTTCGTCGATCACATCGAAGGAGCGCCGGCGTCGCGATCGCTGCGACGGTCGCGCTCCGCCCCGGGTCGCCAGCCGTTCGCGGATCATCTCGTCGTCGTCACCGGAGCCGGGAGCGGCATCGGCCGTGCAACCGCGCTGGCGTTCGCGGAGCGGGGCGCAGAGGTGGTCGCGGCCGACATCGACGGCGCAGCCGCCGGGCGGACCGCGGAGCTCTCGGCGTTGATCGGCCCGGCCGCTCACCCGTTCGAGGTCGACGTGTCGGATCGGGACGCGATGGAGCGATTCGCGAAGACGGTGCTCCACGACCACGGCGTCCCCGACGTCGTCGTCAACAACGCGGGGATCGGGATCGCCGGCCCATTCCTCCGCACCGAGTTCGAGGACTGGCGCCGGATCCTCGACGTCAATCTCTGGGGCGTGATCCACGGCTCGCTGCTCTTCGGGAGGGAGATGGCCGAGCGCGCCGAGGGCGGGCACATCGTGAACGTCGCGTCGGCGGCGGCGTACTTCCCCTCGAAGTCGCTCCCGGCCTACTCCACGACGAAGGCTGCCGTGCTGATGCTTTCCGAGTGCATGCGCGGCGAGCTCGCCGCCGACGGCATCGGCGTCAGCGCGATCTGTCCCGGGCTCATCAACACGTCGATCACGCGCACCTCGCGGTTCGTCGGGATGTCGCCGGACGAGCAGGCGCGCAGCCGTCGTGAGGCGGTGCGCGTGTACGGGCTCCGCAACTTCACGCCCGACCGCGTCGCGGTCGAGATCCTGCGCGCCGTGCGCGAGGACAAGGCCATCGTGCCCGTCACCCCCGAAGCGAAGGCGCTCCGCGCGATCTACCGGATCTCGCCGTCGCTGAGCCGTGCGATCGGCCGGATCGACCCGAGACCATGAGGGGCACCATCCACTCGCGCCGCGTCGTCTTCGATTGGGAGCGCACGCCGCTCCACTGGGTGCCCGGCGACGCGCAGACCACGCACACGATCAACGTGCTGCACCTGCTGCTCCCGGCGGGGGAGCGGTGGTTCGTGAAGGTCTACAAGCAGATCCTCGACGACATCCGAGACGAGCGTCTGCTCGAGGACGTGAAGGGCTTCATGGCTCAGGAGTCATGGCACAGCCGCGCGCACGCGACCGTGCTCGACCATTTGGCCGCTCAGGGGATCGACACCACGCCGTACACGCGCCGGGTCGAGTGGATGTTCGAGCGGCTGCTCGGCGACAACCCGCTCCGACTCCGGCGTATCCCGCGGTGGCTGAAGCGCCGCTGGCTGCTCCGGAGGCTCGCGATCATCGCCGCGGTCGAGCACTTCACCGCGGTGCTCGGCGTGTGGGTCCTCGATTCGCCGGCGCTCGAGCGCGCCGGCGCCGACCCGGTGATGCTGGATCTGCTGCGCTGGCACGGCGCCGAGGAGGTCGAGCATCGCCACGTCGCGTTCGACGTCTTCAAGCACGCCGGCGGCGGTTACCTCAATGGTGTGCTCGCGATGGTCGTGACCGCACCGGTGCTCGCGTGGCTCTGGTTCCAGGGCGTGCGATTCTTCATGAACGCCGACGCGACGGTGAGCCGGCCGCCGAGCTGGCGCGCGTTCCGTCGCGCCGGTCGCCGGGGGCTCGTCCCGACGACCTCGATGCTGCTCGCGGCGATCCCGCGCTACCTCCGTCGCGACTACCACCCGTCCCAGGAAGGCTCGACGGAGCGTGCCCTCGCCTACCTCGCCGATTCCCCGGCCGCGAACGCGTACGGTGCAGCCTGATGGCCAATTACCGCGTGGATGAGCTGGCCCGCGTCGCGGGCACAACCGTTCGCAACCTTCGCGCCTATCAGGACCGTGGCCTGCTCCCGCCGCCGCGTCGCGAGGGGCGGGTCGGGATCTACTCGGACGCGCACCTCGCGCGCCTCCGGCTGATCGGCCAGCTGCTCGAGCGCGGCTACACGCTGGCGAACATCGGCGAGCTGATCGAGGCGCTCGAGCGCGGTCACGAGGTCGGCGACCTGCTCGGGCTCGGCGAGGCGCTCACCGGCCCGTGGTCGGACGAGGTACCCGACTACATCACGCCCGAAGAGCTGCTCGCGATGTTCGGCGACCAGGCGCGCGCGGAGCTGCTCGACGACGCGATC
>DATFGK010000131.1:0-11613 GCA_035249485.1 Actinomycetota bacterium
GGAGCGCGGAGCGGCCCCACACGACGTTCCGGCTGGTATCCCGTGCCGGCAGCGACCAGCGATCGTCGGCGGACAGGAACGCCCACGGACGCCCGGCGGGAGCGAGGAGGAACGCGATCCGTTCGAGGGGATCGCGGGAACCGACGACGGGCGCCGGTCCCATCGCCGGCTCACCCGGCGAGGACCGGCTGCGGCTCATCTCCCCAGGTTATCCCGCCAGATCTGGATGGTCCGGCCGATGCCCTCTTCCAGCGAGACCTTGGGCTCCCAGCCGGTCGCTTTCGAGACCTTCTCGTGAGATGAGTTCAGGTAGAAGATCTCGCCGGGACGCTTGGGGATCGTGTTCCAGTTGATCGTGCCCTTCCAGTCCAGCTGCCGGGCGATCTCGTCGGCCAACGCGCCGATCGTGAGGCCGTTGTCGGGTCCGGTGTTGAAGACCTCGCCGTGGAGCTTCTCGTCAGAGGTCGAGCCGATGAGCTCGACGTAGAGATCGAGCAGATCCGTGATGAAGATGAAGTTGCGGACCGGGTCCCTCTCGCCGAGGTTGACGGTGTCGCTCTTCAGCATCTGCGTGAGGATGCGCTCGACGATGAAGTAGTCGTTCTCACGGCGACCGTAGCAATTCGTCTGGCGGAGCATGACGGCCGGGAAGTTGTAGGCGTACTTCATGTACTGCAAGTACTTTTCGGACGCGAACTTCGCGACGGCGTACGGACATGCGGGGTGCGGGTCCAGCGTCTCCTCGAACGGGCCGTCCGGCGTCTGGTGGCCGTAGACCTCCATGCTCGAGGCGAAGATCATGCGCTTCAGGTCGGGCAGGATCTTCATCGCCGCTTCGGAGAGGTTGATGACTCCCATGTAGTTGGTGTCGGTGACCTCGTGCGGGTGTGCGAACGAGTATGCGACCGGGGTGACGGCACCCAGATGGGCGATGACGTCGGGGCGGAACTCGCGCAGCGCCTGCGCGACGCTGTGGTAGTCGGTCACGCTCCCGTAGTGCATGTCGACGCGCCCCATGAGGCGCTGCACGCCTGGATAGTTCAAACGGTTCGTCTGCCGGAGCAGCCCGCCGACGTGGTAGCCCTCGTCGAGCAGGCGCTCCGCCAGGTAGGAGCCGATGAACCCGCTCACGCCCGTCACGAACACTTTGGTCTGCGTCACTCTAGATTCCTCCTACTGGGTCGAGGTCGTGCCGTCGGGAGCCGGCGCCTTCGCGTGGCCGTTCTCGGTGATCTGGTCGAGACGGATCGCGGCCGCACCTTTGCCGTTGCCGTTCGCGTGGCCGTTCCCGTTGACGGAGGGAAGCTCGGCCACGGTGAGGTCGATCACGCGAGCGTCGGGAGCAGGCTGCGCCGCCGCAGCCCGGTCCGCGCGGCGTGCCTGCGACACGCCGGTGAATATCGCCTTGCCGGTCCTCGTCAAGATCACGAGGTCGCGCCAGAGCGACCAGCGCTCGATGTAACGATTGTCGAAGCGCGTGCGGTCGTGGATCGATGTGTCGCCGTTCAGGCCGTGGATCTGCGCCCAGCCGGTGAGCCCGACGGGTACGCGATGCCGGTCCTTGTAACGCGGGATCTCGGCAGCGAACAGATCGACGTAGTACGGGCGCTCGGGACGCGGACCCACCAGCGACATGTCTCCTTTGAGCACGCTGATCAGCTGGGGAAGCTCGTCGATGTGGGTCGCGCGAAGCATGCGGCCGATCGGCGTCTGGCGGGCGTCACCGTTCACCGTCCACGTCGTGTCCGAGTCGTCGTTGACGAGCATCGTTCGGAACTTGAGGATCTCGATCAGCTTGCCGCGATGGCCGATGCGCTTCTGGCGGAAGAACACCGGACCGGGGCTGGTCAGGCGGACGGCGAGCGCGATGCCGATGAGGAGGGGTGAGGCGACGATCAGTCCGACGGCCGCCGCGATCACATCGATCGCGCGTTTTGCCCGCCACGCCGGGGCGCGCTCGGGAGCGCGGTGCAGCTTGATGATCGGGATCCCGTTGATATCGTCGGCGTTTCCGTCGGTGCCGACCCCGAGCTCGAACAGTCTCGGAACGACGTAGATATCGAGCGGCATCTCGTCCCACGACCGCAACACGTCGACGAAGTCCTCTTCTCGAACCGGACCGAACGCGACGATCAGCCGCGTCGCGGCGTGCTCGCGGACGATCACGGGAAGGTCGCGGAAGGAGCCGAGATAGGGAAGAGGGAGGTCGCGCCCGTTACGCTCGTCGACGAAACCGACGGGTCGCAGACCGTAGTGGGGGCTGCGCCCGAGCGTTTCGGCGATCTCGGCGGCGACCGGTCCGCCGCCCAGGATGAGCGTCTGCTGGAGCCCGCGGCCGGCGCGTCGCAACCGGCGAACCGCGTCGTATCCGACGGCACGAGCGAGCACGACACCACCGGCGCCGACGGCGGCCGACTGCGCGATGCGTCCGGTCTCGTCGCCGAAGCCGGCGAGAGCCGAACCGGCGATGCCTGCGGCGCACACCGCCGCGACGAGCATCGGAAGCTCCTCGCCGATCGAGGGGTTCAGCCGACGGCCGGCGCCCCCGTGGAGCTGCAGAAGGACGACGGCGCACAGGATGGTCGCCCACCCGGTCGGATCGAGCGATCCGACGAGAGCGAAGGAAAGCACCAGGGCTGCGGCCTCGAGGGCCGGCGTCAGCATGCGGAGGCTGCGACCGGGGCGGCCGCGCCTACGCAACTCTCGTTGATCCAAACGGCCGCACCCCCCCGGGTGACTACGAACAACTCGGAACGCGCTGGTAGCGGCACCGAGCGTACAAAGAGGGCGAACCGCGTCCCTCAACCCTGAGGGTGAACTTGCCTACGCTTTTCGTCCCAACGGCGCAGGTGAAAGCGCTACGAGGAGACGCGCGAGGGCCGTCCGCCGGCGGCAACGGGCTGGCTCGAACGAACGCGGAGCGCGAGCGCCACCGCTTCGAGGCTCGAGCGGACGTTCAGCTTCGCGAAGATGTTCTGGACGTGCGTCCGGACGGTGTTGGTCGATAGGAACATGCGCTCGGCGATCGCGGAACGGTCGAGCCCGTCGGCCATCATGTCGAGGACGGTTCGCTCCCGCGGCGTCAGTCGCACGAGGCGCTCCTCGTCTTCGTCGACCATGCGCCGGGTCGTCAGGAGCTCCCTGAGGACCCCCGTCAGCAACCGGGGAGGGATCCAGCTCTCGCCGACGGCGACCCCGCGGATCGCGCCGAGCAGCTCCTCCGTCGGGGCGTCCTTCGTGACCCATCCCGCGGCGCCGGCGCGCACCGCCTGACCGACGCGCGCCGTGTCGGTCAGGAAGCTCACGACGATCACCGCGAGGGTGGGATAGGTGGCGCGGAGACGGCCGGCGAGCTCGATGCCGTCGTCGGCGCCGAGCTCGACGTCCATGAGGACGACGTCCGGATCCAGCGTCTCGACCGCATCGAGCGCTTGCGCCGCGGTGTTGGCTTGCCCGACAACGCGAAGATCGGGTTCCGTCTGGAGGCGCGCAGCGATCGCCTCCGCGAAAACCCGATGATCATCGACGATCAGGACACGGATGGCCTTCAACAGAAGTACCTTCCATCCAACGGCGTGAGCCCGCGACCTGCGAATGGGGGAATCGCTCTACGCCACGCGGGGGACTCGCGCCGGGCGGAGCTACTGCGGAAAGCGGACCGAGCGGCTTGCGCGATGACTCCCTTCCCGAAGCGGCGTTCGTGTTTGTGAAAGCGGAGGAAGGGGGACGTTCCCAGGGATATTGGCCCTGATGAGTTGGGACTTGCAACTCTTTGCGGCAATTAACCACAGGTGGTAGTGTCATCCTTCAGTTTACGTAGGACTGGGGGGTGCGCCTTTCTCCGGGGCGCCGGGGGTGTAATGCAGGTGACCTCTAAGTCGCGTGGCCGTGTTTCAGCGCCTCCCCATCGTCGCCGCGACCGCACGATCCAGGAGATCTGTCACGACCTCAGGCAGCCGGCCGCGGCCATCCTCGCGCTCGTTTCGGCTGCGGAAACCCAGAGCGACGTTCCCGATCACGTCCGTCGCCGTCTCGAGCAGATCGCGTCGGAAGCCCGCCACATCTCAACCATCGTCGGCCAGGCCGCCGGCGAAGGCATGACGTTCCGCCCGATGGACGCCGGCGAGGCCGCCGGCTCCGTAGCCGAATCGCTTCGGACCTCGACCTCGGCCGACGTAACCGTGGTCGCGGACCCCGACTCCACCGTGGTGGCCGACGGTTCCGCACTGCGCCGGGCGCTGATCAACCTGCTCGACAACGCGATCCGGGCCGCCGGTGCCAACGGCACGGTCACGGTTAGGGTCGGAACGCACGGAGACTGGGTTCACATCGACGTCCACGACTCAGGCCCCGGGTTCGGGGCCGGGCCGGTCGGGATCGCGGGCCTGGGGCTCGGGATCGTGGAATGGCTGGCCGGAAGCCATGGAGGCGATCTCGTGATGCTCGAGAGCGACCTCGGTGGGACCCTCGCGCGTCTTCGGCTGCCGGCCGCGCGAACGGAACCCGGGATCACGCCGGTGCGCCGATGAAGATCCTCCTTTGCGACGACCACCGGCTGCTCGTCGAGACCTTCGCGTCCCTCATGCAAGCGAGCGGCCACGAGATCGTCGATTGCGTGCTGGACCCCGCCGCGGCCGTCGAGGTCGTCGCGCGTGAGCCGGTGGATGTGTGCGTGATGGACATGAGCTTCGACGGTCTCGAGGACGCGGGCATCGAAGCGATCGGTGCCATCATCGCGGCCTCGCCGACCACGAAGGTCGCGGTCTTGAGCGCGTCCGGCGAGCCCGATCTTATCGCGCGCGCGCTGGGGGCCGGCGCGAGCGCGTACCTGCTCAAATCGGAAGACGTGGACCGGATCCTTTCGACGATCGCCGCGCTCGAGTTCGCCGAAACCGACGACGTTCGCGTCGCCGCTCCGCGGAGCCCCGAGCCGACCCAGGCGCCGCACCTTCGGTTCATGACGCCGCGGGAACGCGAGGTCCTGACGCGGCTCGTTCAGGGGCAGAGCACGGTGGCGATCGCGCGGGAGATGGGCGTCGCGTACAGCACGGCTCGGACCCACATCCAGAACGTGCTCACGAAGCTGGGGGTGCACTCGAAGCTCGCGGCGGTCACGTACGCCGTCCGCAACGGGTTGGTCGCTCCGACGCCTCGCGGCAGCGAGAACCGGCGCAGCGCGGTCTGACGTCCGGCCGCCGGCTACTTGTGGGCTTCTTCCTTGGCCTTCTGCGCTTCGGCGACGACCTTCTCTTGCACGTGGGAGGGCGCTTCCTCGTAGTGGGAGAAGCTCACCTTGAAGTTGGCGCGACCACCGGTTTTGGACCGTAGATCGATCGAGTAACGGAGCACCTCTCCTTGTGGGACCTTGGCTTTGATGTGGGTCCAGCCGCGGCCGACCGGCTCGGTGCCCTCGATGCGGCCGCGCTTCGATGACAGGTCGCCCATGATGTCGCCGACCGTGTCGTCGGGTGTCATCACTTCGAGGTCCATGATCGGCTCGAGCAGGATCACGCCCGCCGCGCGCGCCGCATCCTTGAACGCCAGTCCTCCGGCGAGCTGGAACGCGATATCCGACGAGTCGACGGTGTGGAACTTGCCGTCGAACAGTTTCACCTTCACGTCGACGAACTGGTAGCCCGCGAGCACCCCCTCCTCGAGGGTCTTTCGTGCGCCCTTCTCGACCGAGGGGATGAAGTTTCCGGGGATCGCGCCGCCGACGATCGCGTTCTGGAACTCGAAGCCGCCGCCGCGTGGGAGCGGTGATAGCTCGAGCGAGCAGACCGCGTATTGCCCGCGGCCGCCCGACTGCTTCACGTGGCGGCCCTGCGCGGACGCGGTCTTCTTGATCGTCTCGCGATAGGCAACCTTGGGCGGGAGCGTCGTCACTTCGACGTGATGCCGCGCGAGCCGGCTGACGATCACATCGAGATGCGCCTCGCCCATGCCCTTGATCAAGGTCTGGTGCGTCTCGGAGTTGCGCTCGTGCCGGAACGTCGGATCTTCGTCGGCCAGCTTGTGGAGCGCGGTCGAGAGCTTGTCCTCGTCGCCTTTCGTCTTCGGCTCGATCGCCACCGACAGCAACGGGTCGGGGAACTCGATCGACGGCAGGACTATCGCGGCGGAGCGCAGCGCCAGCGTGTCGCCCGTGATCGTGTTCGAGAGCTTCGCGAGGGCTCCGATGTCGCCGGCGGGAACCTCGGCCGCCGTCTCCTGATGCTTGCCGCGCAACGTGTGCACCTGACCGACACGCTCTTCGGCGTCGCGGGTGACGTTGTACACGGACTGGTCCGGGCGGAACGTGCCCGAGTACACGCGGAAGAAGGTCAGCTTGCCGACGTAGGGGTCGGACAGCGTCTTGAACACGAGCGCCGCGAGCGGACCGTTCGGGTCCGGTGGCAGCTCGAGGTCTTGACCGTCCTTCGTCGCCTTCTCCGGAGGGCGGTCGGCCGGTGACGGCGCTTCGTCGACGATGAAGTCGGCGAGCAGATCGATCCCGATGCTCTTGGTCGCGCTCCCGCAGAGAACCGGGACCGTCACGCCCGACGCGATGGCCTTGCTCAGGGCCTCGGCGATCTCCTTCACCTCGATCGTGCCACCCTCGAGGTAACGCTCCATGAGCGCGTCGTCCGATTCGACGACGGATTCGAGCAGCTTCACATGGAGCGCTTCCTCCTGTGTCTGGAGCGAGTTCGGGATGTCGCCCTCCGTGCGCTTGCCGTCGGTGTAGGTGAACGCGCGATCGGCGAGGAGGTCGCAGATGCCCGACAGCTCGTGCTCTTCGCCGATCGGAAGGTGCAGCGGGGCCACCTTGGTGCCGAACGCCTCGACGAGCTCGTCGAGCGTCCGCTGGAAGGACGCGCGCTCGCGGTCGAGCTTGTTGATGAAGAACGCCGTCGGTACGCCCAGATGCTCGGCGATGTCCCACGCCACGCGCGCCTGGACCTCGAGCCCCTCGACCGCGGAGACCACGATGATCGCCAGATCGGCCGCTCGCAGCCCCGCCTCGGCATCACCCACGAAGTCCGCGTAGCCGGGGGCGTCGAGGATGTTGACCTTGTGGTCCTTCCACTCGAACGGCGCGAGCGCGAGCGAGATGGAGATGCCTTTGGCCACCTCATCGGGATCGAAGTCGCTGACGGTGTTGCCGTCCTCGACGCGGCCCACCCGGTTGATGGCGCCGGAAGCGAACAGGAGGGCTTCGGTGAGGGAGGTCTTTCCGGCGCCTCCGTGGCCGACGAGCACGACGTTGCGGATCCGGTCGGTGGGATATGTCTTCACAGGCCGATCCTTTCGTTCCGCGAGCGCATGGGGTCAACAGCGGTCGAGCGGGGCGTCATTATAGCCAGACCATCTCGGGCCGAGAACCCGCCGATCCTTGCTTCGCACGCGCACTGAGCAGGGCGAACGAGGCATGCACGTTATGCTACGCAGGCCGATGCTCTCGAACGCCCGCCAAGCCGTCGGAAAGATCGCCGAGCCACTTGCCCGAGCGATCGACGCCACCCCGATAACGCCGAACGGCATCACGCTGCTCGGCCTCGCCGGCACGCTGACCGCGGCGGTGTTCGTCGCCCAAGGCCGCTTCGGGATCGGCGCGGCTTTCTTCGTTCCCTCGGCTTTCCTCGATCTGTTCGACGGCCTCATCGCGCGCCGTCGCGGCATGACGAGCACCTGGGGGGCGATGATCGACTCGGTCTCCGACCGCGTCGGCGAGGGGGCGCTTCTTGTGGCGCTCGCGTATCGGTTCCGGTTCGAGCGTCCGCGCCTCGCGGTCGTCGTCCTGGCCGCGCTGGTCCTCTCCTACCTGGTCTCCTATGTGAAGGCGCGAGCCGAGAGCCTCGGCTATCGGTGCGAGGGCGGTTGGGCCGAACGACCCGAGCGAGCGATCCTCTACGGCGCCGCGCTTTTGATCGTCGGCGCGGCCGAGCCGGCGATGTGGGCGCTCGCCGTCCTGGCGGCCGCGACCGTCGTGCAGCGGCTCCAGATGGTCCATCGCCAAGTCGTTGCCGCGCGCGATCAAGAACGGACGGGGTAGGCCGTGGCGGATCAGCCGGGCCGGGACGGCCTTCGCTTGAAGCTCATCGGCGTCGCGTACCTCCTCGTGTGGCGGTTCGCCCGGCTGCTGCCGCTCCGGTACGCCGCCAAGCTCTTCGATCGTTCGTCCGCGCGCTCGTTCCGGCGGAACGTCCGGCGACGCACGATCGTCCGTGAGAACCTCGAGCCCGTCGTCGGGCCGGGTGAGGCGCTCGACGCGGCCGTCCCCGAGGCGTTCAAGAGCTACGGCCGCTACTGGATGGAGACCTTCCGCATGCAGGATCTGTCGAGCGACGAGCTGGCCCGCCGGTTCGAAGGCGAGAACCTCGAGTCCCTCGAGGAGATCCACAAGCGCGGCCGCGGCGGAGTGCTCGCGACGCCGCATCTCGGGAACTGGGACGCGGGGGGCCGGTGGGTCGCCGAACGCTGGCCGCTGACCGTCGTCGTCGAAGTCTTGCGTCCCCGGATGCTGTTCGATCGATTCGTGGAGCACCGGCGCAGCCTCGGCATGACGATCGTCCCGCTCGTGCGCGGCGGCGACGCGACCGCGCGATGCATGGAGAAGATCCGCGAGGGCGGGTACGTGGCGCTGGTCTCGGATCGCGATCTGTCCGGCAGCGGGGTCGAGGTGACGATGTTCGGCCGGAGGACGAAGATGCCGCCGGGTCCGGCCGTGCTCGCGCTGCGTGCCGGCGTCCCGCTCATCCCGGCGTGCATCTACATGACGGACACGGGGTGGCATGCGTGGGTGATGGACCCGATCGACGACGGGATCACCGGTGAGACACCGCAGAACGTCGCCGCGCTCACCCAGCGTCTCGCGGAGGCCTACGAACGCTTGATCGCTCGCGAACCGACGCAATGGCACGCGTTCTCGTCGATGTGGCTGCCGTCGAAGCGGACCGCGGAAGCCCCTCCGGCTGCGACGACGGCCTGAGCTCGTGAAGGTTCTCGTCGTCTGCCCGTACTCCTGGGCGACGCCCGGCGGGGTCGGCGCTCACGTCGCGAACCTGGCCGACGCGCTGCGGGTGCGCGGCCACGAGGTCCGCATCGTCGCCCCCGACGCGGCCGAGGCCCCCGGAGTCATCTCCGTCGGCCGAAGCATCCCGATCCCCTACAACGGGTCGATCGCCCGCCTCGCGTTCGGTCCTCGCGTCGCGATGCGGGTGCGCGTCGCGATCCGGCGCTATCGCCCCGACGTCATCCACGTCCACGAACCGTTCGCGCCGAGCGTGAGCCTGGCGACGCTGCTGTCGACGCGGCGGCCCGTGGTCGCGACCTTCCATGCGAGCGCGCCGCGATCACGGGCCTACCGTCTCGCGTCGCCCCCGCTCCGTCCGCTCTACCGCCGGCTCGCCGGGCGGATCGCGGTGTCCGACGAGGCGCGGCGAACGGTGGAGTCGGTGCTCGGCGACGGACTCCGCGTGATCCCGAACGGTGTGAACGTTTCCCTGTTCGCCGGCCTGGCAGAACCGTCGGGATCGGCGGTCCTCTTCATCGGACGGTTCGAGCCCCGCAAGGGCGCGCGCGTGCTTATCGACGCGTTCCCGGCGCTGAAGCGGCTCCGGCCGGACGCGACACTGATCATGGTTGGGGAAGGGTCGGAGCGGCGCGCCTGCGAGCAAGCCGTCCCCGACGATCTCCGGGACGACGTCACGTTCGTCGGCCGGGTCGAGCCCTGGGAGCTCGCGCAAGCGATGGGCGAAGCGGCGGTCGTCGCGGTGCCGTCGCTCGGCGGGGAGAGCTTCGGCATCGTCCTGCTCGAGGGGATGGCGGCGGGCCGTCCGGTCGTCGCGTCGAACATCCCCGGCTACGCGGCCGTGCTGCGGGACGGCGTCGACGGGCTGCTCGTACCGCCGGGTGATGCTCCCGCGCTGGCCGCGGGGCTGGCGTCGATCCTCGGCGATCCCGAACGCGGGCGTTCGATGGGACGGGCCGGAAGGCAACGAGCGGGCCGCTACGACTGGGCGGTCGTCGCCGGCGAGATCGAAGCCGTCTATACGGAAGCGGTCGAGGGCGCTCAACGGGGGCGACGGAAACCTCGTTGACGCCCGGGGGGCCGGACCCTACGATTGCGCCCGAATGCTCGCGTTGTGGATCGTCCTGGGGGTCGTCGGTCTCCTTCTCCTCATCGGGATCGCGATCTACAACCGCCTCGTGCGGTACCGCAATCAGATCGACAACGCCTGGTCTCAGATCGACGTCCAGCTCCGGCGCCGGTACGACCTGATCCCGAACCTGGTCAACACCGTCAAGGGCTACGCGGCGCATGAGAAGCAGACCTTCGAGAACGTGACCGCCGCCCGCGCCGCCGGCATCGCGGCGAAGACTGTCGGCGAGCAGGCGCAGGCGGAGAACATGATCACGCAGGCGCTGCGGCAGCTTATGGCCGTCGTCGAGAACTACCCGGATCTGAAGGCGAACGAGAACTTCCTGGCGCTGCAAGAGGAGCTGACCGGAACCGAGGGGCGGATCGCCTTCGCGCGGCAGTTCTACAACGACCAGGTTCTGATCTTCAACAACCTCGTGCAGCAGTTCCCGTCCGCGATCGTCGCATCGATGGGCGGCTTCAAGACCCGCGAGTTCTTCGAGACCGAAGAAGCCGCGACCGGACCGGTTCAGGTCCAGTTCTGATCTCGGCGTCGCTCGCGCGGGCTTCCGACCCGGTACCGTAGGGCCGGCCATGTGGGACCTCTATCGCAAGAACACCCGACGCTCGATGCTGCTCACCGGCGGGTTCGTGCTGATCGTCCTGGCGATCGGCTGGCTCTTCGGCCAGCTCTACGGCGGTGGGTTCGTCGGCCTCGCGATCGCGGCGGTCGTCGCCACGTTCATGACGTGGCTCTCGTACCGCAACGGCGACAAGATCGTGCTCGCCGTCAGCCGCGCGCGCGAGGTGGCCCACGCCGACGAGCCGCGACTGCACAACATCGTGGAGGGGCTGTCGATCGCCGCGGGGATCCCGAAGCCGAAGGTCTACGTCGTCGAGGACTCTGCGCCGAACGCCTTCGCGACCGGTCGCGATCCCGAGCACGCGTCGATCGCGGTGACGCGTGGACTGCTCGAGAAGATGAACCGGGTCGAGCTCGAGGGCGTTATCGGACACGAGCTTGCGCACGTGAAGAACCGCGACACGCTCGTCATGGCCGTCGCCGCCACGCTGCTCGGCATCGTCGTCCTCATCAGCGATTGGACGTTGCGCGCGATGTTCTGGGGCGGCGGTCGGCGTCGGGGCGGTCGAGACGGTGGGGGCGGCGCGGCGGCGTTCGCGATCATCGGGCTCGTGCTCGCGATCCTCATGCCTATCATCGCGCAGATCCTTCGCGCGACCATCAGCCGCCAGCGCGAGACGCTCGCCGACATCACGGGGGCGCGGTTCACCCGGTATCCCCCGGGGCTGATCTCGGCGCTCGAGAAGCTGCGCGACGATCAGACCGTGGTGCGTTCGGCGTCGCGGGCCACCGCGGCGCTGTGGATAGAGTCGCCGCTCCAGCGCGAGCAAGGATTCATGGGGTGGCTGAACCGTTTGTTCAACACCCACCCGCCGCTGGACGAGCGGATCCGGGTCCTCAAGGAGCT
>DATFGK010000132.1:0-6652 GCA_035249485.1 Actinomycetota bacterium
GGGATGGAGGTCGACGAGGCTGCCTTCTCCGAACTCATGCGCGAGCAGCAGGAGCGCGCGCGCGCGGCCGGCAAGCGCGAGATCGCGTCGAGTGAGGGCGCGCTCCGCGGCATCCTTGCCGAGCGAGGACCAACGAAGTTCCTCGGCTACGAGCGCTTCGAGGCCGACGCGCAGCTCGTCGGTCTCGTGCGCGGGGGAGAACGCGTACCCGCCGCGACCGAAGGTGACGAGGTCGAGGTCGTGCTCGACACGACGCCGTTCTACGCGGAAGGCGGCGGCCAGGTCGGAGATACCGGCTTGATCACGCTCGGAGGCGCGAAGCTCGAGGTGCTCGACACGCAGGAGGCGCTCGGCGAACTGATCGTCCATCGCGCTCGCGTGCGCCAGGGCGAGGTCGCGGTCGGCGCGGATGCGCACGCGCTCGTCGATCAGGTCCGGCGCAACGCGATCATGCGCAGTCACACTGCCACGCACGTGCTGCACGCAACGCTTCGCGCGGCGGTCGGTCCCCACGCCCGACAGGCCGGTTCGCTCGTCGACGCCGGACGCCTGCGCTTCGACTTTCCCCACGGCGAGCCGGTCTCGCGCG
Source organism: Actinomycetota bacterium (assembly GCA_035249485.1). Classification (GTDB taxonomy): domain Bacteria; phylum Actinomycetota; class AC-67; order AC-67; family AC-67; genus DATFGK01. The sequence continues at coordinate 590 of DATFGK010000132.1, forward strand.
ATCTGCTCGCTGAGATCGAGGAGACGGTCAACCGGCGGCTCATCGCCGACGATCTCGTGCGTCCGTACGAGACGACGCGCGACGAAGCCAACGCGATCGGCGCGATGGCGCTCTTCGAGGAGAAGTACGGCGACGTCGTGCGAGTCGTCGAGATCGGCGACTACTCCGTCGAGCTCTGCGGCGGCACCCACGTGACGCACACCAGCCAGGTCGGGCTCGTGAAGATCCTCGGCGAGGCTTCGATCGGATCGAACATGCGCCGCGTCGAGGCGCTGACCGGTGCCGAGGCGATCGAGGGCTACCGCCACGACCGCGTGCTGCTCGAGCAGATCGCCGGGCTGGTGCGCGGGACGCCGGACGAGGCGGCGGACAAGGTCCGACGCGTCCTCGAGGATCTCAAGGCGGCTCGCGCCGAGCTCGAACGGGGCCGGAAGGGGGACGTCAAGGATCAAGCCGGAGCGCTCGCGGCGAAGGCCGAGCGGGTCGGCGACGCGTCCATCGTCGCCGCCGAGGTCCCCGGGGTGGCGGTCGGCGAGCTCCGCGCGCTCGCCGTCGCGGTGCGCGAAGCGGTTAAGGGCCCGGCGATCGTGGCGCTCGCGTCCGGGGCCGACGGGAAGGCCGGCGTGGCCGCGGCCGTGTCGAAGGAGCTCGTCGGTCGCGGCGTCTCCGCGCAAGCGATCGCGAAGGGAGCGGCGGAAGCGATCGGTGGACGGGCGGGCGGCAAGGACGATCTCGCGACCGGCGGCGGTAACCGGCCCGAGGGCGTCGCGGAAGCGGTTCGCATCGCAGCCGAAGCGGCGCGCCGCGCGCTCGGATCATGAGCAAGGCGCTCGGTATCGATCTCGGGACGGTCCGGACCGGCATCGCCGTCGAGGTGCTCGGCATCGCGCAGCCGTTGAAGGTGCTTACCGTGCTCGACGAGGAGCTCGTGCGCGAGATCTCGGCGATCGCGACCGAGGTAGGCGCGACGGAGATCGTCGTCGGCCATCCGCTTCGGCTCGACGGCACCGAAGGCGAGGCGGCGATGCGCACGCGCGAGATCGCGGAGGCGGTGCACGCCGCGACCGGCAAGCCGGTCGTGCTGTGGGACGAGCGCATGACGACCGTACAGGCCGAGCGTTCGCTCGTGGGGGCCGGCCTGCGGCGCCGGAAGCGCCGCAGCGTCGTCGATGAGGTCGCCGCCACCGTGATGTTGCAGAGCTACCTCGATGGGGGTAGGGACAAGCGATGACCATCGTCGAGCCTCCGGTCGCGGAGGAGCAGCTCCCACCCGAGCCCCCGGAACGCCGGCGTTCGCGGCTGACGCCGCTCGGCAAGCTCGTGCTGTTCCTGCTCGTGCTCCTCCTCCCGATGGGAGCGTTCGCCGGGTACGTGCTCAACGCCGCCGGCGGCTCCGGCGCGGGCGGGAAGGAGATCCCGGTCGTCATCGAGCCGGGAGCGTCGGCGTCGGCGATCGCGACCCAGCTCGAACGCGCAGGCGTCATCGAAGCGGCCTGGGCGTTCCGACTCTACGCGCGGATCAGGGGGAGCGCGGGGAGCCTCCGGCCCGGCGAGTACGTGTTCCGGGAGGGCATGAGCTATTCGGCGGTGTTCGCGCTCCTCGAGAAGGGACCGGAGCTCGAATTCACCCGCCTCACGATCCCGGAGGGGAAAACCGTCCGCGAGACCGCGGCGATCCTCGAGCGGCTCGCCGGCATCCCGGCGGACGAGTTCATGTCCGAGATCACGAGCGGCAAGCACACGCTCCCGTTCCTCCCGCGCAACTCCAAGAACCTCGAAGGGACGCTGTTCCCGAAGACCTACGACCTGCTCAAGGGGATCACGGTTCCACAGGTCGTGGAGCTCCTGCACGGGCAGTTCGAGAAGGAAACGGCGGCGCTCGATTGGACCAGAGCCGAGAAGCTCGGCGTGTCGCGCTACGAGATCCTCATCATCGCGAGCATGATCGAACGCGAGGCGCGCGTGCCCCAGGACCGGGCGAAGATCTCGCGCGTCATCTACAACCGGCTGGAGAAGCCGATGCGGCTCCAGATCGACGCCACCGTGCAGTACGGCATCTATCTGAAGACCGGGTCCTACAAGCAGCCCCTGCTGGTCGAGGACTATCAGTTCTCCTCTCCGTACAACACCTATCTCATCGACGGAGTGCCACCGGCGCCGATCGCGAACCCGGGCCTCGCTTCGATCGAGGCCGCGCTGAACCCTGCGCAGGGCGACTGGCTCTACTACGTCCTGATCAGCGACAGCGGCGAGCACGGCTTCGCGGAGACCTACGACGAGTTCATCCGATTGAAGAACTCGCGGTGATGCCTCCGGTCTCGGGTGCCACGCGGGTGGCCGGGATCATCGGCTGGCCGGTGAACGCGAGTCTCTCTCCGGCGATCCACAACGCGGCGTTCTCCGCCGCCGGCCTCGATTGGATCTACGTGGGGTTCCCGGTCCGGCCCGACGACGTCGCGGCGGCGCTCCAAGGGATGCGCGGTCTCGGTATCGCGGGGCTGAACGTGACGATGCCGCACAAGCAGGCGGTGATCCCGCATCTCGACGGGCTGACTCCCGACGTCGAGCGCGTCGGCGCCGTGAACACGATCGTCGCGGACGGCGCGCGCCTCATCGGGACGAACACCGACGGAGCCGGCTTCCTACGGTTCCTCGAGCGCGACGTCGGGATGGTGCCGGCCGGTCTCACAGCGGTCGTGCTCGGCGCAGGCGGGGCGGCGCGGGGCATCGCTGCCGCGATGTCCGACGCCGGGGTCGTCGTCACCGTGACGGCCCGCCGTTCCGAGCAAGCCGACGAGGTCGCGGCCGCCTCGGGAGCCTCCACGGTGTCGTGGGATGAACGCGACCGGGTCGCCGCCGGCGCCGATCTGATCGTCAACGCGACCCCCGTCGGTCGCGACGACGCGTCCGCACCGCTCCCGACCGAGGCGATCGGCGAGGGACAAACCGTCGTCGATCTCATCTACCACCCGGAGGAGACCGAACTGGTCCGTATCGCCGCCAAACGGGGCGCTCGTGCCTTCAACGGGATGGGGATGCTCCTCCACCAGGCGGCGCTGTCCTTCGAGGCCTGGACCGGCGTCGACGCACCGTTCGACGCGATGACCGCCGCCGTTCGCTGAACCCCGCCCTTATCAAGCGAACCCCTCCGGTTGCCGACATCTCGGGTGAGCCACCCGACCGCCGGGCCCTTCGCGCACGCGCAGCCGTCCCGGCGATGAACGAGGGAGAGGGACCATGCTGAGCGGCAATCTCGAGCTGTTCGCGCTGGCCGACGTCTTGCGGTTCGTCGCGCGTTCCGGCGCAACCGGAGCCGTGAACATCTACCGCGACGTCGACGGCGGGCGGATCCTGCTCGTCGACGGGCAGGTCGTCGGAGCCGTTGTGGACGACACCGCAGCACCCGACGCCGACGGCGTCGTCGACACGGCCATGCGACTGATGGACGGCGGCGGCGGCGATTTCGCCCTCGAGCTCGAGCCGGCCGGCGGGCCGACGCGACTCACGGTCGAGGATTTCCTGAAGGCGGTCGGCCGGCGGCGCGCCGAATGGAGCAAGATCCTCGGGTCACTCGGGTCACTCGACGGGGCCCTGGAGGTCACCGCGCTGGTCCCGAGCGGGAGCGCCGAGATCACGCTGACGCCCCTCGAATGGCACATGGCCGTTCTGGCGGACGGCCGGCGCTCGCTCCGTGAGATCGCGAGCGAGGCGGGAGCCTCGGAGTTCGCGGCCGCGACCGCGCTGCTCGCGATGTCGAACGCCGGGCTTCTGACCCTTCCTCGCGTCCCGGGATCGTCCGCTCACCATGCAGAGAATCTCCACGATGAGGACGACGACCACGTCGACGATGAGGACGGATTCGGGTTCGAGGACGAGGCGCCCGAGGCGCCGGACGCATCGGAGCCGGAGGCGTCGGATGAGGATGCCGACCCCGCCGAGCTTCTCCGCGAGCTGGGCGGGCAGCGGCCGGCCAGGCCGCGCGGCCGGCGTCTGGCACCGGCGACGCGCGAAGAGCAGCGGATCCACCTTCGTTCCCGCTGATCTGCCGGGCGGCTGACCGGGCGGATCGGTTGCCCGCTCCAGGGTGGCCCCGCGGCGACCGATATCAGAGATAACCGCCGAAATCCGGCGGCGGTGGTTCATGCGACGCGGGGACCGGGGGAGGCGTGCAGGTGCGCGCGGCTCCCGGCGTAGGAGCGGGAGCCGATGTCCAGGAAGCGCAGGCAGCTCGGAGAGGTCCTCCTCGATGAGGGCCTCGTCACCTACGAGCAGCTCGAGGAGGCGACCGCCGAACAGGCGGGCACCGGCAAGTCGCTCGGCCGCGTCCTGATCGACCTCGGCTTCGTCGTCGAGCAGGATCTCGTCTCGGCGCTCGCCAAGCAGATCGGTCTGCCGTTCGTCGACCTCGGTGAGTATCCGGTCGATCCGGCCGCCGCGGCACTGATCTCGGACGCGCTCGCGCGGCGCTATTCGGCCCTGCCGATCGGCTACGAGGACTCGAAGCTCGTCGTCGCGATGAGCGATCCCGCGAACGTGTTCGCGCTCGATGACATCCGCACGATCACCGGACTCGAGATCAAGGCCGTCGTCGCAACCCGCTCGGACATCCAGGGAGCGATCGCCCGGTTCCATCGGCTCGACCAGTCGGTCGAAGACATCGTCGGCGCCGCCACGGAAGAGATCGACGAGCTCGAGGACCTCGCGAAGACGCGCGAGCTCGTCGAGGACGCGCCGATCGTCAAGCTCGTCAACATGCTCATCACGCAGGCCGTCGGTGAGCGAGCAAGCGACATCCACATCGAGCCGCAGGAGAAGGACGTTCGCATCCGCTACCGCATCGACGGTGTGCTTCACGAAGTGATGCGCTCGCCGAAGTCGATCCAGTCGGGCGTGATCTCGCGCCTCAAGATCATGAGCGACATCAACATCGCCGAACGCCGGATCCCGCAGGACGGCCGGGTCGGACTGGTCGTCGGCGGACGCGCGATCGATCTCCGCGTCGCGACGCTTCCAACGGTCCACGGCGAGAAGGTCGTCATCCGGATCCTCGATAAGTCCAGCGTTTTGCTGAGCCTTCAGGACCTCGGCTTCAGCGAGAACAACTTCAACCGATTCGAGTTCTCATACCGTAAGCCGTACGGGATGATCCTCGTCACCGGCCCGACCGGATCGGGCAAGTCGACGACCTTGTACGGGACGCTGAACATCATCAACACCCCCGAGCGCAACATCATCACGGTCGAGGATCCGGTGGAGTACCGCCTTGCCGGCGTTAACCAGATCCAGATCAACACCAAGGCGGGGCTCACCTTCGCCAGCGCCCTGCGATCGATCTTGCGATCGGATCCCGACGTGGTGCTCATCGGTGAGATCCGCGACCGCGAGACCGCGCAGATCGCGGTGGAGGCCGCGCTCACCGGCCATCTCGTCCTCTCGACGCTGCACACGAACGACGCCCCGTCCGCCGTCTCGCGTCTTCTCGAGATGGGGATCGAGCCGTTCCTCGTATCCTCAGCCGTCGATTGCGTGCTCGCGCAGCGGCTCCTGCGCGTGCTCTGCGATCGGTGCAAGGAGCTGTACGTTCCGACCGAGGACGCGATGCGCGAGGCGAGGATCCCGCTCGGGCCCGATGGAACGCTGCCGAAGCTCTACCGGGCGGTCGGCTGCTCCAACTGCGCCAAGACCGGCTACCGGGGCCGGACGGCGGCCCACGAGGTCATGCTCCGCTCCGAGGAGATCGAGCGGCTGATCGCCGAACGCCGGTCGGCAGAGGACATCGGGCGGATCGCCCACGAACAGGGGATGACCCACCTGCGGCATGACGGCATCGAGAAGGTTCTCTCGGGGGTCACCTCGATCGAAGAGATCATGCGGGTGATCGTCTAACCCGACCGCCGCTCGGTCGAGAACGGTCACTTCAGGCGGATCGTCCGGTAAAGCACCAGACCTCGCGAGCCGACAACACCCCTAGAGAACGTCCGTCCGGGGGTTCCGCGTGCCTTCAAGCTCCAAACCGCTGGGAGAGGTGCTCGTCGAGGAGCGCCTGATCTCGCGTGAGCAGCT
>DATFGK010000133.1:0-4961 GCA_035249485.1 Actinomycetota bacterium
TTGCGCGCGAGCTCGATCAAGCCTTGCGGCCAGACGCCGATCGCGATCGTGACCGCCGCGGCGATCGCGAGCCCGGCCGCCAGCGCGCGCGACGGTCCGAGGCCGGCGTCGCCGGGCGCCGGGTCTTGCAGCCACATCGCGACGATCACCCGGAGGTAGAAGAAGGCGGCGATCAGGCTCGTGATGACACCGACGACGACGAGGCCGGTCTCCCCCGCCTCGATCCCGGCCTTGAACACGAAGAACTTGCCCATGAAGCCGGCCGTCGGCGGGATCCCCGCGAGCGAGAGCAGGAACAGCGTCATCAACCCGGCGAACACGGGATGCTGCTGGCCGATCCCGGTCCATTCGTTGAGGTGGAGCCGCTCCCGCCCGCCGGGCGCGCTCGCGATGATCATGGCGAAAGCGCCGAGCGTCATGAACGCGTAGACGAGAAGATAGAACAGCGCCCCGGCTGTGCCCTCGCGGTTCGCGGCGACCACGCCGATGAGCACGTAGCCGGCATGCGCGATCGACGAGTAGGCGAGCAGCCGCTTCAGATCCGTCTGCGTGATCGCGACGACGGCGCCGACGACCATCGTCAGGACCGCGACGATCCAGAGCACCGGCCGCCAGTCCCACTGCAACGGCCCGAGCCCGACCAGGAAGACCCTGAGGAGCGCGATGAACCCCGCCGCCTTCGTCCCTGCGGCCATATAGCCGGTCACAGAGGTCGGCGCGCCTTGGTAGACGTCCGGCGTCCACATGTGGAACGGGACGGCGGCGACCTTGAACCCAAAGCCGACGGCGAGGAGCGCCATAGCGAAGAGCATCAGCCTTGGGCTCACCGCGCCGGCCGCCTGCGAGATGCGAGAGATATTCGTGGTGTTCGTCGCGCCGTACACGATCGCGATCCCGTAGAGGAGGAAGGCGGAAGAGAACGCGCCGAGCAAGAAGTACTTCAGGGCACTCTCCTGCGACGCGTCGTCGCGTCGCGCGAATCCCGCGAGCACGTACAGACACAGCGACAACAGCTCCAGCGCGAGGAAGACAAGCAGCAGGTCGTTCGCGGCGGCGAGCAGGGTCATGCCGGCGGTCGCGAAGAGGATCAACGGGTAGTACTCGCCACGATGGATGCGACGGTGGGAGAGGTAGTGGTACGAGATCAGCACGGCCATCGCGCAGGTCGCCAGAAGGATCAGCTTTCCGAACAGCGCCACCCCGTCCACCGCGAGCGTCCCCTGCATCACGACGGCACGCATGTCCTTGAGGTCGAAGGTGAACCACCCGGCAAGCCCGACGCTCGCGAGCGTGAAGAAGGCCAGCACCGTCCGCCGGACGTGCGGCCGGAACGCGTCGATCAGTAGCGTGAGGACGCCGCCGCCGACGAGCGCCAGCTCGGGCCCCAAGGCGCGCCAGGCGATCTGCGGAGTCTCGAGCATCTACCCGCCCGTCCCCTGCGAGGTTTCCTGAAGCGACGCGACCGGTTGCTGCTGCACGACCCGCGTTCGGACCCGCTCGAGCGACGGCTCCATCCGCTCGAGGAACGGCTTCGGCCACACGCCCATGAGCACGATCATCGCCACGAGCGGGACCAGCGCGACCGCCTCGCGGAGCGAGACGTCGGGGATCCGCCGGTTGTCCTCGATCGTGACCGGACCGTGGAACACGCGCTGATACGCCCAGAGCAGGTACACGGCAGCGAAGATCACGCCGGTCGCGGCGATCACCGCCCACACCCGGTTGCGCGCGAACGCGCCCAGGATCACCAGGAACTCGCCGACGAACCCGTTGAGACCCGGCAAACCCAGCGACGACAAGGCAACGATCAGGAACAGCCCGGAGTAGACCGGCGCGGTCGCGGCGATCCCACCGAAGTCGGCGATCTCACGCGTGTGCCGGCGCTCGTAGAGCATCCCGACGAGGAGGAACAAAGCGCCTGTGGAGAGTCCGTGCGAGATCATCTGGAGCGTTCCGCCGGTCAGCCCTTGGATCGTGAACACGAAGATCCCGAGCACGACGAACCCGAGATGCGAGATCGACGAGTACGCGATCAACCGCTTCAGATCGCGCTGCATCGCGCAGACGATCGCCCCGTACACGATGCCGATCAGCGCGAGCGCGACGACCCAGGGAACCGCGTTCCGTGCCGCGTCGGGGAACAGCGGGAGCGAGTACCGGAGGAAGCCGAATCCGCCCAGCTTGAGCAGCACGCCGGCCAGGATGATCGAGCCGGCCGTCGGCGCCTCGGTGTGCGCGTCGGGCAGCCAGGTGTGGAACGGGAACAGCGGGATCTTGATCGCGAACGCCGCGAAGAACGCGACGAACAGCCACCGCTGGATGTCCGCCGAGAACGCCACCTGCGAGAGCGCCTCGTAGTCGAACGTGAGCCCGCCGAGCGCCGTTCGCGCCTGGAACCCCACGACTAGGATCCCCGCGAGCATGAGCAGCCCGCCGAGGAGCGTGTAGAGGAAGAACTTCACCGCCGCGTACACGCGACGCTCGTAGCCCCAGTACCCGATCAGGAAGTACATAGGGACGAGCATGCCCTCCCAGAAGACGTAGAAGAGGAGCAGATCCATCGAGAGGAACACGCCGAGGATCGCGGTCTCGAGGCCGAGCAGGAGCCCCATGAACAGCTTCGGGTTCTTCGTGACGTTCCACGAGGCGAGCACGCAGATCGGGAACAGGAACGCGGTGAGGACGACCAGCCAGAGGCTGATCCCGTCGACGCCGATCTTGTAGGAGGCGCCGAACGCCTCGATCCAATCGTGCCGTTCGACGAGCTGGAACCCTGCATCGCTCTTGTCGAACCGCGCGAGGATCGCGAGCGATGTGCCCAACGCTCCGATCGACGTCGCGAGCGCCCACCAGCGGATCGCTGTATGCCGCTCCCTCGGGAAGAACGCGAGCACGACGGCGCCGGCCAGCGGGAGGAAGAGGGTCCAGGTGAGAACGCCCATCAGCGCGTCCTCCCGACGAGGAGGCCGACGAGGACGACTGCTCCGGCGAGCACGCCAAGGGCGTAGGTGCGCACGAACCCGGTCTGGAGGCGGCGCACGCCGCCGGACAGCAACGCCATGCCCCGGCCGATGTTGTTGACGGCACCGTCGATCCACTTCGCATCGACGACGTAGGCGAGCGTCGCGGCGACGACCTTGCCGACGCCGGTGAAGATGAACTCGTACAAGGAGTCAACGTAGAGGCGGTTTCGGGCGGCGCGCCAGAAGATGCTCGCGCGCTCACGACGCCGCTGCCAGTCGAACGCGCCGAGGTACATGAACCCGGCGCCCGCCACTCCGGCGAGTCCCGCTCCCGTCGCGATCGCCGACAGCGCCGGTGCCGGCAGACCGCCCTCCTTCTCCGCCGGAGCAGTCGGGAGCACTCCGCCCTCGATCTCGAGATGCTGCTCGACCGCGTGTTCTCCTTCAGGCCCTTGGGCGACCGCCGTCACCTCTGCGGTCGGCGCGAGGAACTGCTGGATCTTCCCGCCGTGCGCGCTCAGCCCAAACAGCCCGCCCACGAGCGCCAGCGCCGCCAGGATCCCGAGCGGGAAGCCCATCACCGGCGGCGACTCGTGCGGATGCTGATGGGATTCGAGGCGGCTCCGCCCGAAGAACGTCAGGAAGATCAGCCGCGACATGTAGAAGCCCGTCCCGGCGGTCGCGACGAGCAAGAGCACCCAGATCACGGTGTGTCCGCCGGCGTACGCGCCCTCGAGGATCTGATCTTTCGAGAAGAAGCCACTCGTGAACGGGAACCCGATGATCGCGAGCCACCCGGCGATCATCACGGTCGCCGTCCACGGGATCTTGCGCGCCAGGCCGCCCATCTTCGTCATGTCGGTCTCGCCGGCGAGCGCGTGCATCACCGCGCCGGCGCCGAGGAACAGGAGCGCCTTGAAGAACGCGTGCGTGACGAGATGGAAGACGCCGGCGGTGTACGCACCCACCCCGACCCCGACGAACATGAAGCCGAGCTGCGAGATCGTCGAGTAAGCCAGCACGCGTTTGATGTCGTCCTGAACGAACGCGATGTAGGCCGCCATCAAGGCGGTGGCTAAGCCGATCCACGCCACCCAGTCCCCGGCCGTCGCGGAGGCGTCGAAGATCGCGTGCGAGCGCGCGACCATGTATATGCCGGCGGTAACCATCGTGGCGGCGTGGATCAGCGCGCTGACGGGCGTCGGGCCCTCCATCGCGTCGGGGAGCCACACGTGCAGCGGGATCTGCGCGCTCTTGCCGGCGGCACCCGCCAGTAACAGCAGCGAGATCGCGGTCGCGGTGCCGTTCGCCAGCGAACCCGCCTGGCCGAACACCGTGTCGTAGTCGAGCGAGCCGACCGTCACGAAGATCAGCACGATGCCGATCGCGAACCCGAGGTCGCCGACCCGGTTCGTGATGAACGCCTTCTTGGCCGCGCTCGCCGCCGTGGGCCGCTCGAACCAGAAGCCGATCAGCAAGTACGAGCAGAGGCCGACCAGCTCCCAGCCCGCGTAGAGCACGAGGAAGTTGTTCGCGAGCACGAGCACGAGCATCGAGAACGCGAAGAGGTTCAGGTACGCGAAGTAGCGCGCGTAGCGGGGGTCGTCGTGCATGTATCCAACGGAATACAGATGGATCAGCGCACCCACGCCGGTCACGACCAAGATCATCACGAGCGACAACGGATCGATACGAAGATCGAGCGAGACATTGAAGTTCCCCGCGACGATCCAGTCGTAGACGGGACGGATGAACGACCGCTCGCCGGCCGGCCGGTGCGTCACCTGAACGAACGCGATCACCCCGGTGACGAACGACGCGACCATCATCAGCGTCGCCAGCGGCCCGGCCGCACGTCCGGCGCGCTTCCCGACGAGCAGCAGGAACGTGGCTCCCGCGAGGGGGAACAGCGGGATCAGCCAGGCGACCTCGACGGCGGACGGGATGTCAGGCACGGCGGGTCACCATCTGAGGGTCTTCGCGTCGTCCACCGACGCG
>DATFGK010000134.1:0-8529 GCA_035249485.1 Actinomycetota bacterium
ACGCCGGCCTCGTGCCCGGCGGGAACGGCGACCCACCCGACCCCGGGGCGGCCGCCCGGGCCGTCGCCCCCGAGCCCTCGGCGGGAAGCCCGAGGCCCGAGGTCGAACCCGAGGAGGACCTGGCAGAGCCTGCCACCGCGCTCCATCTGTCGGAGAGCGACCTCGCGGCTGCGACCGGGCTGGACCTGAGCCAAGTGCAGTCGCTGCAGTCCTTCGGTGTGATCTGCCGCCACTCCATGAACGGTGACAGCTATTACGACCAGGACGACCTGATCGTCGGCCGGATCGCCCGCGACTTCCTCCAGTTCGGGGTCGAGGCGCGCCACCTGAAGATGTTCCGTCAGTTCGCGGAGCGCGAAGCCGATCTGTTCGAGCAAGTGGTCAAGCCGGCGTTCCGCAACCGCAGCCCCGAGACGCGCAAGCAGGCGACGCAGTCTCTGTCGGAGCTCACGCGTCTTTCGAAGAAGCTCCGTCACGCGTTCCTCCGCCAGAACCTCCGCTCGTACCTGGCCGGGGACCGCTAGGTGACGGAGGCAACGCCGAGCCCGGTCGGGCTCGTCCTCGAACCCGACCAGATCCGGCAGCGCGTGGCCGAGATGGGCGCACAGATCACCGAGGACTACCGTGGCCGCTCTCCGATCCTGATCGCGGTGCTGAAGGGTTCGGTCATGTTCCTGTCCGATCTGGTGCGGCACATCGATCTCCCGGTCCGCGTCGACTTCATGGCGATCTCCTCCTATGGGGAGGGCGGGCGTTCGGGCGTCGTACGCATCCTCAAGGACCTGTCGGAGCCGATCGAACGCGAGGACGTCATCCTCGTCGAGGACATCATCGACACCGGGCTCACCGTCACCTATCTGCTCACCAACCTTCGTGCGCGCAAGCCACGATCGCTCGAGGTGTGCGCGTTGCTCGACAAGAGCGTCCGGCGCATCATCGAAGTCCCGATCCGGTACGAAGGCTTCGACATCCCCGACGAGTTCGTCGTCGGATACGGCCTCGACCATCAAGGGCGGTACCGGAACCTTCGTTCGATCATCGGCGTGCGCGACATCGACGCGCTCGACGACGATCCCGAAACCCTCATCGCGCCGTACGCCTGATCCGGGCCGCGGAGGGCCCCTTGCAGGTACGGTAGGCGTGTAATCTGTACGACCGGACCGTGTTCAGGAGGCTTGCGACGTGATCGAGTTGCAGTTGGTCGGTGTCCGGGTCGAGCTGCCGACCAACCAGCCGATCGTGCTCCTGCGGGAGCGGGAGGGGGAACGATTCCTCCCCATCTGGATCGGCGCCGTCGAGGCGACCGCGATCGCATTCGCGCTCCAGGGGATCGTCACGCCGCGTCCGATGACCCACGATCTGCTCAAGAACGTCATCGAGCAACTCGAGGTCCGGGTCGACAAGATCGTCATCACAGAACTCAAGGACTCGACCTTCTACGCGACGATCGAGCTGCTTCACAACGGGTCGAAGATCGAGGTCTCCAGCCGGCCCAGCGACGCGATCGCGTTGGCCGTCCGGGCCAACGTGCCGATCTTCGGGAGCGAGGACGTCCTCAACGAAGCCTCGATCCTGATCCGCGACGACGAGGAGCAAGAGGTCGAGAAGTTCCGCGAGTTCCTCGACCAGGTGAACCCGGACGACTTCGCAGGGGGCTGACCTGCGGCGATAGACCGCCCAAACCCTCGACCCAACATCGACGGTTCGACGACCCTCGAGAAATCATTGACAGCCGAATCGGCCCGGCAATAGTGTTGCACCCGCGTAATTACCCCATTGTCGCAGGAGCCGGGTGGCCATGGCCGAAGCGGTGGTTGAAGAGGGCTTCCGCGGACCTCAGGTCTGCAAGATCGTCGGCATCACGTACCGGCAGCTCGATTATTGGGCGCGCACGTCGCTCGTCGAGCCCAGCGTCAAGCCGGCCGTAGGCTCCGGCAGCCAGCGTCAGTACAACTTCACCGACATCGTCCATCTCAAGATCATCAAGAACCTCTTGGACGCCGGGGTCAGCCTCCAGCAGACCCGAAGGGCGGTCGACTACCTCCGCACCGAGCTGAAGCAGCCGCTCGAGGAGGTCACGATCATCTCGGACGGGAAATCCATCTACGCTTGTAAATCGAAGGACGAGGTGATCGACCTGCTGGCGCGGGGCCAGGGCGTGTTCGGGATCGCCGTCGGCAAGGTCTACGAGGAGCTGCAGGGAAGCGTTGCCGACCTCAACGTCCGACGGGAAGCGGCGGAAGAAGCGGACGTCCGCAAAGCGCGCGGCGTCTAGCCCGCGTCCGCGGCCTCCGAGCGAGCTGCCGAGCGACCGCACCGAATTCGCGCACATCAGCGAACGCCAATACGCGCGCCTGCTCGACTTCTATGAGATCAATTGGGAGTACGAGCCCCGGTCTTTCGACGTCGAGTGGGACGAGGAAGGCAACGTAACCAAACGCTTCACTCCCGACTTCTACCTGCCGGACTTCGACATGTACATCGAGGTCACCACGATGAGCCAGAAGCTCGTCACGCGGAAGAACCGCAAGGTGCGCCGTCTCCGCGAGCTCCATCCGGGTGTGAGCATCAAGATCTTCTACCAGCGCGACTACGTCCAGCTCCTCGCGAAGTACGGACTCGACGGTCGCGGATCCCTGGGCGGATAGGGGAGCATCGGGCCTCGCTGCTAGGATAAAAGCCCGTCCGACTCCCGGACCGCGAGGACAGCCTTTGGAATTCGCGCCGCATACGGATGCCGACGTCCGCATGATGCTGGACGCGCTCGGATTGGCGTCCGTGGACGACCTTTTCGCGCCGATCCCATCTTCCCTGCGGTACGAACGGCCGCTCGACATGCCCGAGGGCCACACCGAGATCGAGGTGCTGCGCGAGCTCGGAGCGCTCGCAGCGCGGAACCGCTCTACCGACGAGCTCGTGTGCTTCCTCGGCGCCGGCGCGTACGACCACCACGTCCCGTCGATGGTCTGGCCGCTCCTTTCGCGCGGCGAGTTCGCTACCTCGTACACGCCGTACCAGCCGGAGGTGTCGCAGGGGGTCCTGCAAGCTCTCTTCGAGTATCAGACGATGATCTCGGAGCTCACTGGGCTCGAGATCTCCAACGCGTCGCTCTACGACGGCGGAAGCGCCCTCGGCGAAGCCGTTCACATGGCGGCGAGCGCGACCGGACGCAAAGCCGTCGTGCTCGCCGGCTGCATCAACCCGCTGTACGCCGCGGTACTTCGCACGGTCGCCCGCGGACCCGACTTCGAGCTGCGTGAGGCGAGGTGGGGGAGCAACGGCACGGCGGATCTGGACGCGATCCGCGCGCTCGCCGACGGCGCGGCCGCCGTCGCGATCCAGACGCCGAGCTTCCTCGGCACGCTCGAGGACGTCGCCGCGATCGCCGACGTGACGCACGCCGCCGGCGCGAAGCTGATCGTTCACTTCGATCTCACGAGTGCCGGGATCTTGGAGGCGCCCGGTGTGCTCGGCGCCGACATCGTGGTCGCCGAGGGGCAGCCGCTCGGCAACCACCTGAACTTCGGCGGCCCGTACGTGGGCGTCATCGCGTGTCGTCGCGAGGAAGCCCGCCGCCTCCCCGGCCGCCTCGTCGGCGAGACCACCGATCGTGAAGGGCGCCGGGCGTTCGTGCTCACGCTCCAGGCACGCGAGCAGCACATCCGGCGTGCGAAGGCGACGTCGAACATCTGCACGAACCAAACGCTGAACGCGCTGGGCACGTCGATGGCGCTGGCGTGGCTCGGGCCGGAGGGCTTGCGCGAGCTCGGCGAGACGTGCCTCGCGAAGGCGCGGTACTGCCGCGACCGGCTGGTCGAGGTCGCCGGCGCGAAGCCGGCGTTCGACGCACCGGCGTTCAAGGAGTTCGCGGTGCGCCTCGCCGCCGACCCGGTGCGCGTGTGCGAACGCGCGGCGGCCGACGGGTACCTCGCCGGCCTCCCGCTCGCGGAGCACCTTCCCGGCCGCGGGCTCGACGACGCGCTCCTGATCGCGGTGACCGAGCGTCGCACGCGCGAGGAGATCGATGGTCTCGCCGAGTCGATCGCGCGGGCGTGCAAGGAGGAAGCGTGACCCAGCCGTCGCCGCCCCGCCTCGCGCTCGCCGAAGAGCAGCTCGTTTTCGAGCGTTCCCGTCCCGGCCGCCGCGCCGGACGGATGCCGCCGCTCGACGTCCCGGCGGCGCCTGCGGAAGCGATCCCCGAGGGATTCCGCCGGCGGAGAGCCCCGCTGCTACCCGAGGTCTCGGAGAACGAGCTCGTCCGCCACTACACGCGGCTGTCCCAACGGAACTGGGGGATCGATACCGGGTTCTACCCGCTCGGGTCGTGCTCGATGAAGTACAACCCCAAGCTCGCCGAGGACGCCGCCGCGATCCCCGGCTTCCGGCGCCTCCACCCCCTGCAGCCGGAATCGCAGACGCAGGGCGCGCTTCAGATGCTCGTCGAGCTCGAGCGGAGCCTGTGCGCGGTGACGGGGATGGCCGGCGTCACCTTCCAGCCGGCGGCCGGCGCGCACGGCGAGCTGACCGGCCTGCTCATCATGCGCGCGTTCCACGAGCACAACGGCCAGCGACGGAAGCGCGTGCTGATCCCGGACTCGGCGCACGGCACCAACCCGGCCTCGGTGACGCTCGCCGGCTACCAAACGCAGGAGGTGCCGTCGGACTCGCGCGGGCTGGTCGACGTCGAGGCGCTCGAGGCGATGGTCGGCGACGACGTCGCTGGGTTCATGATCACGAACCCGAACACACTCGGCTTGTTCGAGGAGAACATCGAGCGGGTCGCGGCCGCTATCCACTCGGTCGGCGGCCTCTTGTATTACGACGGCGCAAACCTCAACGCGATCCTCGGCCGGTCGCGACCCGGCGACATGGGCTTCGACATCGTCCACATGAACCTGCACAAGACCTTCGCCACGCCACACGGTGGGGGAGGGCCCGGCGCCGGACCCCTCGCCGTCTCCGAGCGGCTGCTGCCGTTCCTCCCCGGCCCGCGGCCGGCGTTCGACGAGGCGTCGGGCCGTTACCGGTGGGACGAGGGCGACGACCGCTCGATCGGCCGGATGCACACGTTTTGGGGGAACTTCGGGATCCTCGTGCGCGCGTCGTCGTACGCGCGGGCGCTCGGCTCGGACGGGCTCCGCCACGTGGCCGAGCGGGCGGTGCTCAACGCGAACTACCTCGCGCACCGCTTGCGCGGCACCTACGACCTCGCGTTCCCGGCGCAACCGATGCACGAGTTCGTGCTGTCGGCGCGCAAGCAGAAGGCGCGTGGCGCCAAGGCCATGGACATCGCCAAGCGCGTTCTGGACTACGGGTTCCATGCGCCGACCGTGTACTTCCCGCTGATCGTCGACGAGGCGATGATGGTCGAGCCGACCGAGACGGAGGCGGTCGAAACGCTCGACGCGTTCGCCGAGGCGCTCATCGCCATCGACGCGGAGATCGGGCCGAACCTCGAGGAGCTCAAGACCGCGCCGCACACGGCGCCGATCAGCCGTCCAGACGAGGCACGCGCGGCACGCAACCTCGTTCCTCGCTGGTACCCGCAGGCGCCGGAGCCGGTCCACGATCCCGAAGACGCCGGCCCGGCCGAGAAGCCTTCGATCTAGCGCCGGTGCCCGTCCGTATCGTCATCGCACGGCGGTTCCGCGGGCCGCCAGGATCGGGAAACGGCGGATACTCCTGCGGGATGCTCGGCGCGCTGATGCCCGGCCCATCCGAAGTGATGCTCCGGAAGCCACCACCACTCGACACGCCGATGGAGATCGAGCAGCGTTCGGATGGAACGCTTGCCGCAGTTCACGACGGCGCAACAGTCATCGAGGCGAAGCCGGTCGAGGTCGAGGGCGACGTCTCGATCCCCGGAGCCGTCTCGCTCGCCGATGCGGAGCGCGCCGCGGCCGCATTCGAGGGCTTCCACAACCATGCGTTCCCGATGTGCTTCGTGTGCGGGCCGGAACGCGAACCCGGCGATGGGCTCCGGATCTTCCCCGGCGAGCTGGCGGGAGGCGTCGCAGCCGCGCCGTGGAGACCGGACGGCAGCGTCGCCGACGAGGACGGCGTTGTCCATCCCGAGATCGTGTGGGCAGCGCTCGACTGCCCGACCGGCTGGGCGACCCATTACGCCTTTCCCGATGCGGGGATCGGGTTGCTGGGACGGATGGCTGCGTCGTTGCTCCGTCCGGTGATGGCCGGGAAGCGGTACGTCGCCGCGTCCTGGCCGGGGGGTCGCGACGGCCGGAAGCTTTACGCGACAAGCGCGATCCTCGGTGAGAACGGCGAGCCGCTCGCGGTCGCGCGTGCTACGTGGATCGAGTTGAAGCAGCAGCCTTAGCCCATCGGGCGCTCGGGCGCGCCGAGGATCCAGTACAGCGGCACCCCGACGAACGGAACCAGGATCACCACGATCAGCCAGACGATCTGATTGCCCGCGCGGAAGCGGTAGTCCTGGTTCTTGATGATGTCGATGATGGTGCGCACCCACAGCGCGATCAGGAAGATCACCACCAGGGGAATCAGAAGCCGGAACATCATCGTCTCAGGCGCCCGATGGGGGAGAGGGGCGGTCCCCGGCGCGGAATCGCTCGAGGCCCGCGGCCATCGCCGCATCCGCAAGGGTCGCCTCACCGCGTTTGGCTTCCGCGTCGATCCCGTCGGCGGCCAGAGCCGACATCCGGTCCGCTACGAGCGACGCCTGCGGGTAGGTCGCGAGGTGCGCCGCGAGCTCGACGGCGCGTTCGAGATGGCGTCCGGCCGGCACGATCTCTTGCACGAGCCCCATCCGAAGCGCGGTGGGCGCGTCGATCTTCACGCCGGTCTCGATCAGGTAGAGCGCGTTCCCGAGCCCGACGATCCGCGGCAGCCGCTGGGTTCCGCCGTCGATGAGCGGCACGCCCCAGCGGCGATTGAGCACGCCGAAGGTTGACGTGTCGTCGGCGATACGGAAATCGCACCAGCACGCGAGCTCGAGCCCGCCGGCCAGGCAGTAGCCGCCGATCGCCGCGATCGTGGGCTTCGAGACCTCGAGTCGCGAGATGCCCATCGGCCCCGACTCCGCGGCGCCCGGCCGTCCCATGAGGTCGAGCGCCTTGAGATCCGCGCCGGCGCAGAACGACTTGCCACCCGCGCCCGTCAACACGAGGACGCGCGCGTTGTCCTCGGAGCCGAAGGTGCGAACGGCGTCCTCCAGCTCCTGCGCGGTCGCGGCATCGACCGCGTTCATAGACTCCGGTCGGTCGATCGTCACTACGGTGACCGCATCGAGCTTCTCGATACGTACGCTCATGGAGCGGTCACTGTACCGCCCGTCGGGACGATTCCACGTGCCTACGCATCCGCCGCGCGATGGCCGGGAGCCAGACCAGGGTGAGACCGACCGCGAGCGCGATCGCGAGGTTGGACGTCCACACACCGATCACACCCATGGCCACGGCGACGCCGAGCTCGAACCCACGAAGATCGACGACGAGCAGCGCGTGCATCACGCCAGTGAATGCTAGTAACCCGACGAGCACGGCCACGGGGATGAGCGCCAGCACGGAGAAGGCCGTCGCCCCGAAGCCTAGGCCCAGGATCAGCAGCGGAACTCCTATGAAGAGGTTCATGCGATACGACCGAGCCCCGCCTCGATAGTGGGCGGTCAGACCTCCGGACCCGTGACACATAGGCATGCCCCCAAGGCTGCCGGCGACGACGTTCGCGATTCCGCACGAGAGTCCGATGCCGGCGGGCGTGACGCGGCGGGCGCTCGTGCCGAAGTATCGATGCTCGACATCGACGACTGCGATGACGGCATTGCCGAACGTGAGCGGGATCTGCGGGATGACAAGCACCGTGAACGCCGACCACAGGACCGATGAACTGAACACGTTGCCGCTGATCCCCGGTTGCCAGGCATCCGGACGGAGCACGATCGCGTGTGCGCCGGTCACGAGGGACCACGCTACGCCGCCTGCGACGAGCACCAGCGCCAGAGGCCAGTTCCGTCTGCGCGCGGCGAGGACAAGGATCCCGGCGCAAGCGGCGGCCGCCGCCCAGGTCGCCGGCGGGACCGGCCGCGCCGGAAGCCCGAGGGCGCTCGAGACGAGGAGGAGGCCGACGCCGAACTGCAGTCCCCTGACGATGGGCGTCGTGAAGATCCGCGAGAGCCACCGCGCCGCCCCCGTCGTCGAAAGGACTATCAATGTCAGTCCGAGCACAACACCGGCCGCGCTGATGGTCGCGGGGGAGAGGTCCCTTGCGATTGCGATGGCGGCAGCCGCTTTGATCGGCTGTACCGGCACCGGCACTCGGAAATACAAGCCCGCCGCGAGGTAGAGGGCCCCGACTCCGACCAGAACCGTCCCCGCGTCAAGGCCGTTCTTGAGTATTAACGCGGTCGCGATGGGCACCAGGACCCCGAGGTCCGCCACGGCTCCTGAGGCGTCGCCGACGATCGGGGCCAGACGCCCAGGATTCCCCATGGCGAGGAGTGTATGAGCGGACTACGGGGGAGCGCCCGAAGGGACCCCGCCCGACCTGGCCGTATAC
>DATFGK010000135.1:0-16044 GCA_035249485.1 Actinomycetota bacterium
AGGCGCACACCAAGGATCTCCTGGACTCGGTAACGGACGCGCAAGCCCTGCTCGAAAAGCTTCAGGGCTAGAACTTCGTCGGATCCCAGACGTCCTCGCTAACGGGCTTCCCGCTCGCCGCGCCCACGGCCTGGACGATGAACGCGTTCTCTTCGAGGCCTCGGTCGCGGGCCGTCTGCCGCAGGACGCCATCGACGGATTGGAGGAGGGCGACGAGGTGGATCTTCCATGCCCCGCTCTCCCTCCGGAAATCGAGCCTGCCGCCGGTCGTGTCCCCGGAGACGAGGTCACCGACCGCGGTGTCACCCGAGACCTTCACCGATCGCAGTTCGGTGCTCGCGGTGCCCGCTTCTCCGATGAGCCCGCGCTCGACCGCCTCGCGGACGAGGCCGCTGCCGTCCACCGCGCGGAGCTCCGCGCTGCTGAACATCACGCGCATCGTCACGACGTTGAGCCGGTCGACCATCGCCTCGCTCGCGAGCGCGTCCTTGTCGGCGCCGAGCGCCAGCATGCGGATGTCCTCGTAGTAGGCGATGGTTTCGGTGGAGAGGTGACCGGCCGCCTTGGTCCCGTCCTTCGCGAGGATCGCGGACTTGTAGCCGGCCCACGCCTCCGAGGCGGCCGCCGCCTCCCGGCCGTCCGGCGTGTCGCCGCCACCTCCGCATGCGGTTCCGGCGATCGTCATCGCGAGGATCGCGCCGGCGAGCAGAATCTTGCGATCCATGGGGTCCTCCGGGAGGGGTTCGACCGAAACGCTAGCAGCAAGCGTTGTCGCAGGTAGCGCGTACAATTGAGGCCGGTCGGCGAATGGAGGTAGCCGTGGCAGCAAAGGGTGGCGGCGAACAGAAGAAGAAGACGCCCCATAAGCACGGTGGTGACGGCGACGAGGCCGAGGGCGACGCCGGTCAGGTCACCAAGAAGGGCGAGGAGATCAAGGAAGAGATCGACGAGCTCCTCGACGAGATCGACTCCGTGCTCGAGGAAAACGCGGAGGAGTTCATCCGGTCGTACGTACAAAAAGGAGGACAATAGGTGCGAACCGGACACGCCGAAGAGAGCGGTGAGCCGCGATCCAAGCGATGCAGTCGGTGCCGCCTAGAGAAGCCGGTAGAAGCTTTCGTAAGGAACCGATCAGCGCGTTCCGGCTACGGCACCTATTGCAGGCCATGCCATAACCTCGTCAGTCGGGCCAACCGCGAGAGACAGCACGGATCTACACGCAATTACCTGCTGAAGCATAGGTACGGAATCGCAGCGCACACAGTCGAAGCGCTGTTCGAGGATCAGGGACGGCAGTGCGCTATCTGCGCCGGTGAGGCACCTCGACATGTCGATCATGATCATGCGACCGGCCGAGTACGTGGCCTGCTGTGCTTTTCGTGCAACGGTGCTCTCGGGCAATTCGAAGACGACAGGGGTCGGCTAGAAGCGGCAGAGTCCTATCTAAGGTCCGCCGCTGACCTTGCTGACATCTTTGGCCCGCGCGGCAATGAACCTTTAATGCTTTGCGCGGTCTGCCGAGAGTGGCTTCCGCCTTCGCGATTCGAAAGAGAGCACCGACGTCGCCGAGGACGAAAGCCATGGTGCAAAAGATGTGGAGACTCAAGGGGCTATCGAGCCATGGGTCTGAACATCGACAGTGCCCGCCGCTACCATCTCCTCACGAAGTACGGCATCGATATCCACGAGGTGGAGGAAATGATCCGCGACCAACGCGGGCTTTGCGCGATCTGTCTCACTAACGAGCCAAACCAGGTCGATCACGATCACGCGACGGGATATGTCCGAGGCATCCTCTGCGGGGGATGCAACGCCGGACTAGGCCAATTCAAAGAGAGTTCCCAGATCATCCGTCGAGCCATCGACTACCTGAACAGCCACCGCCCCCGCGACGTGCACGAACCCCCGACTCCGTACATACTCTCGGTCGCATGAGCGACTGGGGAACCGACTGGACACGGGCGGCGTTCGCCCCCAACTCCAACCCCTCCTTCGCCGATCTCCTCAAGGCTGCCGAGCCCCACGCCCTCCCGCCTACGCACGACCCGAGCACCAAAGAACCGCTCGTCGTCCCGCACGCGACCACGATTCTCGCGCTGACGTTCGCCGACGGCGTGGTTATGGCCGGCGACCGGCGCGCGACCGAGGGCTACCAGATCGCCGACCGCTACATCGTCAAGGTGTTCCCGGCCGACAACTTCTCGGCCGTCGCGATCGCCGGCGCCGCCGGCCCGGCGCTCGACATGGTGCGACTGTTCCAGACGGAGCTCGAGCACTACGAGAAGGTTGAAGGCGAGACGCTAAGCCTGGAAGGCAAGGCCAACAAGCTCGCACAGATGATCAAGGCGAATTTCCCGATGGCGATGCAGGGGCTCATCGTCGTCCCGTTGTTCGCGGGGTTCGACCGCCGCCGCACGGCCGGCCGCATCTTCCGCTACGACGCGGTCGGCGGCCGCTACGAGGACTCGAACTACCACGCGACCGGCTCCGGCGGGAAGGACGCGCGCAGCGCGCTCCGCACGAGCTGGTTCCGCGGCCTCAGCCAGGACGCCGCGATCCATGCCGCCGTCGAGGCCCTCACGGTGGCGAGCGACGAAGACGTCGCGACCGGCGGGCCCGATCTCGCGCGAGGCATCTTCCCCGTGGTGGCCACCGTCACCGGCGATGGCTACCGAGAGGTGACCGACGACGAGCTGCGTCCGATCGTGGCCGACGTGATCACGAAGGTTTCTTCGACCGGCCAGGAGTCGCCCGCATGAGCCCGATGCCGTATTACGTCTCGCCCGAGCAGCTCATGAAGGACCGGGCGGACTACGCCCGCAAGGGGATCTCGCGCGGCAAGTCCGTCATCGCGATAGAGGGTGCCGACGGCATCATGTTCGTGGCCGAGAACCCATCGGCCACGCTCTACAAGATCTCCGAGCTCTACGACCGCGTCGCGTTCTGCGCGGTCGGGAAGTACAACGAGTTCGAGAACCTCCGCATCGCCGGCGTGCGACTCGCCGACATGCGCGGCTATGTCTACGACCGCGAAGACGTCACCGCGAAGGCGATCGCGAACGCGTACGCTCAGGCGCTCGGCACGATCTTCACGCAAGAGATGAAGCCCTTCGAGGTCGAGCTGCTCGTCGCGCAGCTCGGGGACGGACAGCATTCCGACGAGCTCTTCCACGTCCTCTACGACGGCAGCGTCACCGACGAGCAGGGGTTCGTGGCCATGGGCGGTCAAGCGGAAACGCTTTCGACCGCGGTCGAGACCGACTACCGCGAGGGCATGACGTTCCAGGAATCGCTCAAGCTCGGGGCAAAGGTCCTGCAGGCGGGCGATCCGACGCGACAGCTCGAAGCGCAGAACCTCGAGGTCGCCGTGCTCGACCGGTCGCGACCTCGGCGTACGTTCCGTCGTCTGGACGACACGGACGTCACGGGCATCCTCGAAGCCGCCGGATGACCCCGTGAGCTTCCCGCCCGGCGGGGGGCCTCCGCCTCCGCCGCCGGTCCCTCCGCAAACACCGTGGGGTCGTCGCGACCCGGAACCGGCCGGGCCCGATCCATCCAAGCCCGGCAGCGCTCCCGGCCCGCCCAAGCCCGCGATCGTCGGCGGCCTCGCGCTCGCGCTCGCCGTCTCGCTCGCCGTGAACGCGATCATCGCGTTACGCGTGAAGGACGAGTCCGATCAGCAGACCCGGCTCCGCGAGCAGGTCGCGCAGCTCCAAGCCGAGGTCGACACTCTCCGCCGCCGTGGCCCCGAGACGGGCGGGTCCGTGCTCGATCGCATCGCGTCGTCGGTCGCGGAGCTCCGCATGCTCGCGTTCAAGAAGAAGGTCGTGGCGCAGATCCTCACCGACGCGCAGCTGCGTGAGCGGATCGAAGGCCAGTTCTCGACCGACAACCCGCGGAAGGAGATCGATCAGCTCGACAAGGTGCTGACGGCCTTCGGGCTCGTGAAGCCCGACGTCGACTTGTACACGACGTTGCTCGAGGTCCAGACGGAGCAGGTCGCCGGGTACTACGACACGGAGGATAAGCGTCTCGTCGTGGGCGGCGACGCCAACAACCCGACGCCGCTCGACCGCGTGCTCCTCGCGCACGAGTACACGCACGCGCTCACCGACCAGCACTTCGATCTGACGCGGTTCGACGAGCTCAATGAGCAGGAGAAGGACGACGAGGCGCTCGCGTACCTGGCGCTCGTCGAGGGTGACGCGACCGTGATGATGGGCCTGTACGCGCAGCAGTTCCTGACGCCGACCGAGCTGCAGGAGTTCTTCGCCGAGAGCACCCAGGCGCCGACGCAGTCGCTCGACCGCGCGCCGAACGTGATCCGGCGCTCGCTGCTCTTCCCGTACGAGCAAGGCGTGCTGTTCGCGCGCGCCTTGATGGATGCGGGCGGCACCGGTGCGCTCGATCGCGCCTACAAGGATCCGCCCACGTCGACCGAGCAGATCCTCCACGTGACCAAGTACACGAGCCGTCGCGACGAGCCGACGCCCGTGACGCTCCCCGGCATGGCGGGGGTCCTCGGCCGGGGATGGAAGAACCTCGAGGGCGGCGGGATCGGCGAGTTCGACATCCGGCTCCTCGTCGACGAGTTCCTGACGCGCGGGGACGCGGAATCGGCCGGCGACGGCTGGGACGGCGGACGTTTCGCTGCAGCCGAATCCTCGGCGGGCGTCCTCGTCGCGATGTCGACGGTTTGGGATTCGGAGTCCGAGGCGCGCGAGGCGACGGACATCCTCGGCCGCTGGCTGCCGAACCGGTTCGGGAACAAGGGAGCGGACATGGGCATCACCGGCTCCGGACGCGGCTGGGACTCGGCCGACGGCGCCGGGCTCGTGCTCCGGAACGGAACGAAGGTCATCCTGCTCATCGGACCCGACCGTGCCGCGGTCGAACGCGCCCGGACCGGGTTCCCCGGCTTCTAGGCCTCCGGCTCGCCGGACGGCGTCGGCCCAGGCTCGACCGCGGCGGGCTCGACGCTCCCGCGCCGGCTCAGCCTGATGAGATACGCGGAGCCCATCAGGAACAGCGCGAGCGACACCCACTGCGTGCCGCGCAGTCCCCAGTACGTCTCGGCGTCGCGCGCGAAGTCCACGAAGAAGCGGACGCTCCCGTACCAGGTCGCGGTGAACATGATGAGGAAACCGTCGGGACGCTTCTTGCGGCCGACCCACAGCACGACCGGCAAGAGCACGAGCGCATTGAACAGGTCGTAGAGCGCCGTCTGATGGCACCCCGACAGGAAGCAGGCCGGATTCGGGTCCGGGTGCGCGACGTCGGGGGTCGTGAACCGGAACGCGACCGACAGGTCCGACGGCCCGCCGAGGTGGTCGCCCACGACGAGATCCCCGATCCGTCCGAAGATCAGGCCGAGCGGGAAGCCCGGCGCGGCCGCGTCCATGACATGCCAGAACTTCAGGGCGTGTTTGCGCATGTACGGATAGGCGGCCGCGATGCCGCCGAACACGCCGCCGTAGAAGACGACGCCGCCCTCCCACACCTTCAGGATGTCGACCACGTTCGGCCAGTAATCGTCGATGTGTCCCACGACGTAGAAGAGACGGGCGCCGATGATGACGCCGACGACGGCACGCATCAGCATGTTCCACACGTCGTCGCGGGAGATGCCCCACTTCTCGGCCCGCCGCGCCATGAGCGCGCCGCCGAGCGCGTAGCCGACCGCGATCCCGATACCGTGGGGCGAGACGTTGAGCGGCCCGAGATCGAGGGTCGGGTATGCGTGCCAGTTGATGACCGAGAGCATCGGCGGGAGATTCTACGCTGGTCTCGGCGATGCGGCCGTTACACGCCGGTCAGGATCCGCCGCAGCGCCGGTGGTTCCGCGCGATCGTCGACGAGATAGAACGCGATAGGGTTCGCGCCTTTCTGGAACGCGTCCGGCGGAATCATCGCGTAGAAGCGGATCCGGCCGCTGCGAACGAACGCGCGCGTCACAGCCACGACCTTGCCGCGAACGCTCACGGCGACCACCGGTTGCAGCCCGGGAACCCCGCGGAGCGTGCCGGTCAGCAGGAAGTGTCCGATGGCGGCCTCAGGGTCGAACCGCTCGTACTCGCCCGCGAAGTCGATATCCGCCGAGCCGGGCGCGGAGCTGCCTCCCGCGACCCTCATGCCGAGGAGGTTCCCGTACGCCCCAGGTGTGATCCCGTAGAGACGCTCGACGCCGCCGGATGACCCGAAGATCCGAACTTTGTTCTGGACCGCCGCGATCACGGCGCCGCGTTCGAGCCCGAGGGTCACCCTATGTCCGCGCATGCTGCGCATGACGCGCTGCTTCAGCGGTGGTCCTTCGGCGAACATGGAGATCCCGTCCGTCGGGTACATGTCGCGGACGTCGAGGACGTCCGCGATCGTCGGCACGACGTCGAACGTTTGGACGGGACGGTCGACGACGGCGCCGGCTCGCTGGCCGGGTAGCTTGACGAACATCGGCACGTGCGCGATCTCTCCCGCCGTCTCCTTCCGGATCACGCGGAGGTCGCTTTCGGGACGGAACGAGACTCCGTGGTCGGCGGTGATCACGACCAACGCCTTATCGAAGAGACCGGTCGCCTTCAGCTTGGCGACGAGTGCCCCGATCTCGCGGTCGACGGCCGCCGTCTGCAGCAGATGGCGCTGGTACGCCTGCGCCAGGAGCCATTCGTCGTTGCCCCAGGTCTTCGCCTTCGTGACGCGCCCGGGGATCGGGGACGCTTGGACGTACTGTTGCCCCGAGGGCAGGTAGCGCCACGGGGCATGCGGCAGCTCGACGTGCGCGAACCACAGCGCGGGAGCCGCCGAAGGCGAGATCGAGCGCGTGAATGCGCGGAAGTCGCCGATGGGATCTTCCGAGAGCTCGACCTTGTCTCGCGTGCCCTGGGGCGCGTCGGAGCCTTGCTTCCCGCCCGTCCCGCCGAAGTTCGACCATGTCTGGTCGATAGACGGCAACCCGTCTTGGAAGCTGGGTGGTGCGATCACGTGCTCGTAGACGATGCCCAGGTCCGAGATCATCGACCGCCACCGCGGCCAGAACGCCGGCAGCGGCCTCGGCGAGGACGTGCAGATCGACGGTGGGCAGAGCTGCGTGAACGTCTCGGCCGCGTGGACGTCGTAGGCGCCGCCAAGCAGCGTGAAGATGTTCTGCGGGTAGTGGCTCGTGATCGGCAGCTTCCGCTTGTCTCCGTAGCTCCCCGTCAGGATCGCCGGCACGGCGATCTCGGTGAAGTCGTGCACCGCCGTCGCGTTCCGGAACCAGGTCGAGGTCGCGGCGAGCTTGGCGAAGTTCGGATGCATCTCCGCGTCGATCCCGCCTTCGGCGTTCATCAGCGACGCGATCGGGAGCTCGTCGAGCACCAGAACGACGACCGGCACGGCGTTGCCGATGACGAACGAGCCGCTTATCGCCGCGGCCTGGCGGATCACGATCTTCGACGCGGGCGACGAGAACAGGAACAGGGCCGGGAGCAGGACCGCGGTGATCGAAGCGAGCCGGACGAACGTTCGCACCCCCGAAGACCGGTAGTACAGAACGACGATCCCTCCCGCGACGACGACCGCGGTCCCGATCAGTACGGGCGCGGAGGCTGCGTCGAGGCCAGGTGTTCGGGCGAGCAGCTGCAAGGCGAGACTCGCCGTGAGACCGCCGACGACGAGCACGTGCATGCCGGTCCCGATGCGTCTGCCGGCCAGCCGGACGAGCAGAACCACGAGCGCGAGCACGGCCGGGATCGCGATCGCGAGGCCGACGGCGAGCAGAACGAGGTCGCTACGAGGTGAACGGCGCGCGAGGAAGAACTGCGGGAACTTCCCGGTCAGGTCGAGGATGGGTTGCGCGACCGCGAAGTTGAACGCGACGAGGATCGAGAGCGCGACGTCCCAGCCACCGACCCCCGGCCGGCGGCGATCCCCCGGAACGTCCTCGACCCCCGTCATCGGACCCGGGAAGTCTCGCACCTCCTCCCCTCCGGGACCAGGAGGGCCGCGCTAGGGGATCTGGTAGATCGGCGAGGTCAGAGCGAGCACCGCCAACCGGTTGCGGCAGAGCGTGGTCTGCTCGCCGACGACCGGGTCGCACAGCGATTCGCGACGCGCCTCCGCATCGGGCAGGACGAGCTCCGCCCTCACCCACGGCGACCCGGTCGTGAACTCGATCACGCCGGTGGCTGGGAGGAGCACGTCCTGACGCTCGCTGCCGGCTGTGACCAGGCGGACGTAGCTCAGCGGTGGGGCTCCCTCCGCCCGCGCGCGCATCGGCGAACCGGCCGGGACGAGGTCGCCGGCGATCGCCTCGAACGTGCCGTTGCGGTCGGCGTCGGCCTCGATGAACAGACGCGGGCCGAGATAGGCCGGCGGCTGCCAGGAGATCGTCGTCCGGGCTGCGCGGATCCCAGCCGTGAGATCCCTCCAGCTCTGCCCGGCCGAGTACACCCATGTGGTCGGCTGGCCGATGCCTTGCACGGGGGAGAGGATCCGCCAGTGCGAGTCGCTGCCGCCGGTGGCGGCGACCCGATAGCCGGCGTCGAGGAAGTCGTCGTAGAAGTCGAGCGAGAAGTCGTTGTCGTTCGCCGACGGCGCCGGCGGCTGCCACAGCCACACGCCGATGTTCCAAACCTCGACCGCGTCGGGCACGATCTGATGGCCGAAGGTCTCGAACCAGTCGCGGTCGCTCGGATGGTTGATCTGGAACGCGCCGCCTTCGGCCCGCAGGGCGTCCCGCGCTGCCACGACGCCGGAGAACGAGGAGTCGCGCGTGCACACCTGGATCCCTTCGTCGTCCTCGGTCGGGCCGGGGAAGCAGTGCGTCGCGCCGAGCATCTGCGCGTGGCCGGCAAGGGAGTTCTCGTACGCGGGAACGAGCAACAGCTCGCCGAGCGTCTGCTCGGCGACGTAGTCGGGGTCGGACTGGCTCAGGATGTTGTTGTGGTCGGTGATCGCGAGGTAGTCGAGTCCGCGTTCCTTCGCCAACACGATCCGCTCGCCGGGCGTGAAGCTCCAGGTCCACGGCTCGTCGCAGCGCGCGCCGCCGACCTTCGTCGGCGGTGTGGCGCAGGTGTCGTGGCCGTTCTGCGTGTGCACGTGCAGATCGCCGGCGAGCCACTCGCCGCCGGGATGACTGTTCGCGCCGATCCAGACGGGTGAGGAGTACGCCTTCTCGCCGTCCGCCTGTGTGACGCGCACCAGGTACCAAGCCTCGCCCCACCCCGACGCCACCGTGAAGTCGGCCGGCACGCCGGGCGCGGACGCGAGGAGCGCGCCGCCGGCGCCGAACAGCTCGACCTTCGTGACGAGCTCGCCTCCGGGATCGTCCGCGTCGACGTGCAGCGCGACCGGCACCCCCGCCGCGCGGTTGAGCCGAGAGCCCATCGGCTCGGAATCCGCCGTGAACGTGAGCTCGAGGTCGGCGTCGGTCGTCGCGTAGAACCGGCGCGCGAGCATCGCGTCCTCGACGGCGCCGGCGCTCAGCGCCGGGAGGAGGAACCCGGTTCGCGCGTACCGGCTCGGGTCGCCCCAGTCGTCGGTGTGCGTGTCCTGCGAGCCGACCAGCCCCACATGCCAGCCTTTGTCCAGCGCCCGCGCGACGTGCCCGCTCGCGAAGTAGTCCTTGGATTTGCCGCCGTTGAAGACCTCGATCCCGGCCATGCGGAAGTCGGCGTCGGGCTCGAACGCGAAGTCGTTCCAGGTGCTGTCGCCCTTGTCGCCGGGATGGTTGAAGGTTCCGATCGCGTCCTTGTGGTCGCGGAACCAATCCCAGAACGTGTCCATCGTCACGTAGCCGCCGTCGATCTTGGCGTTCGTATAGGCGTCCGAGAAGTAGACGTTGATGTGGTCGAAGACGTCCGAGGTCCACTCGAAGCCGCGGAGCGCGACGAAGTCGGCGGTGGTCGCCGCCGCGGCTTGCTCGGCGTTGGCGTCCCACTTCCGGATCGAGTTCGCGCCGTCGGCGAGCGCGCACTCGACGAGCGTGCCGCCTTCGTTGGGCAAGCATTGCTCGGACAGCGTCACCGGGACGTCGAACCCTTCCGAGTGCTCGGTGACCGTCATGATGTCGAGCCCGCTCGCTCTCGCGCCTTCGTAGGCGTCGGCCGGGATGGTGCCGGGCACGCCGTCCGAGTAGCCGGTGTGGTTGTGCATGCCGGCGAAGTAGACGCCGTAAGGGTCGGCCGCCGGGGCGAGCGTCGGGAGCGCCACGAACACCAGGACGGCGGAGGCGAGCAGGAGGGCGGTACGGGACCGGAGCACTCGGCAACAACGTTCGACGGCCGGGGTCCGTTTCCTCCCGGCCAACGTCCGGACGGAGGTCCTGCCCGGCGCTAGACTTGCCGCGTGGAACGCCGGATCTTTGGGCTCGAGAACGAGTACGGCGTCACCTGCACGTTCCGCGGCCAGCGCCGGCTCTCGCCGGATGAGGTCGCCCGCTACCTGTTCCGCCGCGTCGTGTCCTGGGGACGGTCGTCGAACGTCTTCCTCGAGAACGGCGCCCGGCTCTACCTCGACGTCGGGTCGCACCCCGAGTACGCCACGCCGGAGTGCGACGACATCCTAGACCTGGTAGCGCACGACAAGGCGGGGGAGCGGATCCTCGAGGGGTTGCTCGCCGCCGCCGAGCACCGGCTGCACGAGGAAGGGATCTCCGGCGACATCTACCTGTTCAAGAACAACACCGACTCGGCCGGGAACTCCTACGGGTGCCACGAGAACTACCTCGTCTCCCGCTACGGAGAGTTCCAGAAGCTCGCCGACATCCTGATCCCGTTCTTCGTCACGCGTCAGGTGTTCGCCGGCGCCGGCAAGGTGCTGCAGACGCCCAGGGGCGCGCTGTTCTGCCTCGCGCAGCGCGCGGAACACATATGGGAGGGCGTCTCGAGCGCAACAACGCGGAGCCGCCCGATCATCAACACGCGCGACGAGCCGCACGCCGACGCCGAGCGCTACCGCCGGCTCCACGTGATCGTCGGGGACTCGAACATGAGCGAGTACACGATGCTCATGAAGATCGGCGCGACCGACCTGATCCTGCGCATGGTCGAGGAAGGCACCGTGATGCGGGATCTCACGCTCGAGAACCCGATCCGCGCGATCCGCGAGATCTCGCACGACATCACCTGCCGCCGCCGCGTGAAGCTCGCCAGCGGCCGCGAGATGTCGGCGATCGAGATCCAGATGGAGTACTTCGATCGCGCGCGTAAGTTCGTCGACCGCCGCGGGATCAACGGCTTCGCGACGAGGATCCTCGGGATGTGGGAGGAGGCGCTGAAGCTCCTCGAGGCGCAGGACATCGATCCGCTCGAGGGCAAGCTCGACTGGGTAACGAAGCTCAAGCTGATCGAGTCGTACCGCGCGTCGCGCGATCTTTCGCTGGCGCACCCGAAGGTCGCGCTGATGGACCTCGCCTACCACGACGTGAACCGGAAGCGCGGCCTCTACTACCTGTTGCAGCGGCGCGGGTTGATGGAGCGGGCGATCGACGAAGCGCGGATCGAGACGGCGATGCGAGAGCCGCCGCAAACGACGCGCGCGCGCCTGCGCGGCGAGTTCATCCGCACGGCGAAGGAGCGGCGGCGCGACTTCACCGTGGACTGGGTACACCTCAAGCTCAACGACCAGGCGCAACGGACAGTGCTCTGCAAGGACCCGTTCAAGGCGCACGATGAGCGCGTGGAGAAGCTGATCGCGCTGATGTAGCTCAGAAGTCGGGCAGCGCGTAGTAGTTCTCGGGGCCGATCTTCTCGACGTCGCCGGCCCAGTCGCCTTCGTAGACGTCGTTCGGCCGTTGAAGCGGATCGGCGAACGACCACGCCTGCCGCTTGTACGTCCAGTTCTCCGGCTGGAGGCGGTGCGCCTCGCGGAAGTGCGGGACTGCGTCGTCGGGGAACCCGGCCCGGTGGAGGTGCTGGCCGAGCTCGAAGTGCGCGGCCGCGAGTGCGGCTTCCGGCGGCCGCGGCCGCGAGCGCGCGAGCACCTCGTCGGGGGAGAGCGCGTACGGGCTCTCCCCGCCGCGCGCGACCCAATCCCGGAGCGCTTCAACGTACTTCTCGGGCGCGGTCGGGATCCGGCTCGTGACGCCGAGCGCCTTCACGACCCATGGATCCGTGTCGGGCGGGAGCTCCTTCGGGATCATCTCGCGGAACACGGCCTTGCCCGGCCACGCCGCCTCGGGCGGTCGCACGATCATCCCCGCCTCGTCGATCCAGATCCCCGTCGGGACGTTGACGACGCCGTAGAGCTCGTCGAGCGAATGGGCGGCGTCGATCAAGCTGGGATGGTCCGGCTTGGCGTAGTCGATGAATCTCCCGGCCGCTTCGACGCCGCCGACGTCGAGCGCGATCGTCACGATCTCGAGGCCCTTAGGAAAGAGCTCCGTACGCAGTTCCTGCCACACGGGCAGGTCGAAGCGACACCCTCACCAGGACGCCCAGGCGAGCAGGAGGACCTTCGAGCCGCGGAGCGATGAGAGGAGGAACGTCTCGCCGTTCCGGTCGGGGAGGACGAGCTCGGGCGCTTCCGCGCTCGCGAGCGCGTGCCCGGCCACCATGTCGGGCCCGAGCGCCCAGATCCCGTGCGCGTCGTCGGCGACGAGCGGCATCCCGAGTCGGTCCGTCAGCACCGCGGCCGGGATCGTCTTCCCGTCGTGCGCCGGCATCGGCACGCAGAATTCCGCCTTGCACGCGCCCTGCGGCTTCAGCGCCCACCCGGTCCGGCGCTCGAGCTCGGCGACGTCGACGTCGAGCGAGGTCAGGATCATCGTTCGAAGGCTACCGCACGCGCGCGGCGAGGACGGCCGCGGCGGCGCCCGCGCGGAAGTAGTCGGGGTCGTCGTCGAACGTGCGTCCCATGCTCTCGAGCCGGACCGGCGACGATCGCAGGGCCGCCTCGACGTCGTCGCCCAGCTCGACGTCCACGACACGATGGATGTCGAGCAGGTGCGCCTCGCCGAGCCGGCCGACGATCTCCTCGCGACGCTCCGGGGCGAGCGGGGGGAGCGCGATCTCGGTGCCGACGAGCGCCGCGACGGAGAGCGCGCCGATCGTGTGATGCGAGATCCCGCGGTGGCGCTCCCGCGGATCGGCGAACGAGATGCGCGGCGCGACGATCGGACGGCCGCCCAGCGCCGCGATCGCGTTGATCGTCTCGCCGGCGTCGATCGAGGCGTGACCGAGCCGCGAGCCGGTCCCGAGGTTGCCGGGCCCGGCGCAGGCGACGATCACGTCGGCCTGCGCGACGGCCTTCGCCGCGGCGATACCGGAGAACCGGTTCACGGCCTCGAGGTCCCCGCCGAACGCCTGCCCGCACGTTACGGTCGTATCGAGCAGCCCGGCGTCCTTCAACGCAGCGACCGTCTCGCTGAACGCCATCGGCAGGGCGCCGCCCTCGGTCATCACGAACGCGAGGCGCGCATGGGGCCGGACGGTGCCCGCGGCCACCACGACGGGAGCAAGTGCGCTGTGCAACGGCGCGACGACGACCGGCATCCCGGCCAGCCCGGTGAACGAGTCCAGCGCCTCGCGGTGGGTCTCTTCGACGGCCTCCACGGCGTGCTGCAGCGGCGTGTAGCGGAGCTTCATGGCGTGGCCGGCATGGTCGGGCGGGTCGACGTCTGCGCCGCCCTCCACCGCGATCACGAAGTGCATCCCCCCGGTCCCGAGCCCCAGCGCCACGGCCCCGGTGTTGAGCACCACACGGTCTCCGGGCCGCACGGGCCCCGAGAGGCTCGGATAGACGATCGCCTGCTCCTTCTCGCCCTCGACCTCCACGAGCGCCCGTAGGACGCCCGGACGCGGGCTCTCGACCTCCAGGACCACTCCACGGCGGATGCGGATCATCGGCCGAAGGCTACGTCAGAACCGGTTCTCGGGGCGCGCTTGCTTGAAACGCTTGAACCATGCCTAAACAGGCAGGTATCGCTTGAACCTCGTCGAATCAGTTGAGTCTGGGGTAATCAGGGCAAGCAGCATCCGGAGGCGATCCAGGGTGAATCTCCAGACGCGAGAGCTCCTCCGATCTGATCTGTCACAAGCGCTCGACGCCGTCGAGGGATGGCTCCACCCGGCCGAAGCCTGGGCCTTGCTGGAGTCCGCGCGGGACGCGTGTCCAAGTGTCGAGCAGCCCCTCGCAGTGGAGATCGGTTCCTACAAGGGCCGGTCGGCGATCGCCCTAGCGAGCGGCCTCAAGGCGCGAGGCCGAGGAGCGCTAGTCGCGATCGACCCCTTCGAGATGGAGCAGAACCAGCAAGAGGTGTTCCGACACAACCTCGAGCGGGCCGGCGTTGCGGATCTTGTTGAGCCGATCGTGGCGTACTCCCACGACGCCCGGCCCAAGGTTGCTGACCGCTCGGTGTCGGTGCTCTTCGTCGACGGCTCGCATGAGTACGAAGACGTTATGCAAGACGTCCACGATTGGCTGCCGGCGATGGTCGACGGTGGCGTTGTCGCGTTCAACGATCCTTTCTGGGGCGGGGTCGCCCGCGCGCTGCGCGACACGGTCGCGATCCAGCGCTCGCCCCTCCGGAACCCGCGACTGATCGTGAACACGCTGTTCTTCGACTACCTGCCCGATGCGGGTTGGACGAGCCTCGACGAAGTTCGTCGGCTGCGACTGCGCGCCTTCCTGAAGGCGGGACGCTTCTGGTACAACAGGCTTCACGTCCGCATCACGGAGAACGATCGTCTGCCGGTTTGGGTCAAGAAGCTCCAGCTGCGCCTGGCGGTGCTCCTGATCGGACCGCTCGTTCGGCGCCCGCGTGGCGACCGGATGTCGCTCACGTCCTAACGCCAAGCTCACGGACCCGCCGCCACGGTCGGTTAGCATCGCCTGAGTGGCCGACAAGACCGAACGCCTGCTCAACCTGATCGCGCTCCTTCTCGAGACGCGGCGCCCGCTGAGCCCGGACGAGATCCGCGAGAAGATCCCCGGCTACGGCGAGGGCGACGTCGCGTTCCGCCGCATGTTCGAGCGTGACAAGGAAGACATCCGCGAGCTTGGGCTCCCCCTGGAGCTCGTCCCGACCGACGCGTGGGAGGGCTCCGAGGGATATCGGATCCGCAAAGAGGCGGCGACGATCCCAGAGCTCGACCTCACCGCCGACGAACGTGCCGCGCTGTTGCTCGCCGCGCAGGCGTGGGAAGGACAGGCGGTACCCGGCGATCCCGATCGCGCGTTCATGAAGCTGTCGCTCGCCGCCGGCGCGAGCGACGAGGATGCCGGCGCCCCGACGTGGTTCCACACGCGCGTCGACGCGTCGGCTCCCGTGCTCGGCTCTTTGTTCGACGCGATCGAGCGGCGCAAGCGCGTGACGTTCCGGTACCGGACCGGCGGTGGGGGAGAAGCACACGAACGATCCATCGATCCGTACGGGCTGCGCCACCGGGGGTCGTGGTATCTCGCCGGGTTCGATCACGATCGCGGCGAGGTCCGGCACTTCAAGCTCGATCGGATCGAGGGAGCCGTGACGCTCGCCGCGGGAAGGGATCCCGACTTCGACTCGCCGAAGGGCGTCGCCACCGAGATCCCTCGCGGCCCGTGGGCCGAAGGCGGGAACGAGGCGAGGGTCGCCTTCGCGCCGGACGCGGCCTGGTGGGTGGCGCGCCGCACCGGCGCCGACCCGTCGGCTGTTCGCGAGGATGCCTGGGTCGAGGTTTCGCTCCCGTACGACGATCGGCACGTGTTCCTCTCGTGGATCCTCGGGTTCGGCGAGGACGCCGTCGTGCTCGCGCCCGACGATCTGCGCGACGAAGCCGTCGCGCGGCTCCGCGCCGCCGCCGGGGAGCGCTGATGCCGCGCGTGGCCGCCAGCCCGCGTCTCGAACGGCTCCTCGCCCTTGTGCCGTGGGTGATGGCACATCCCGGCGTGACCGTGTCGGAGGTCTGCGAGCGCTTCAGGGTCACCCGCGAGGAGCTCGCCGCCGATCTGGACCTGCTCTTCATGTGCGGCCTGCCGCCGTTCGGACCGGGCGACCTGATCGTCGCGTACATCGAAGGCGATCAAGTGGTCATCGAGGAAGCCGACTACCTCGCGCGGCCGCTCAAGCTCACGCGCTGGGAAGCGGTG
>DATFGK010000136.1:0-2710 GCA_035249485.1 Actinomycetota bacterium
AGCCGTGAACGGCACGACGATCTCGTGGGGGTTGGTCTTGTCGGCGAGTCGTCCCTCGAGCACCTTGGCGCGATTGGTTTCGTAGAGGAGTCGGCCCGAGGGATTCGACCCGACGACCACGTCCGGGATCCCGAGCACCACATCGTCCGCCCCGCCGTCGCCGGGGATCGTGATCTGAGCCGCCATGAAGATGATCTCCTCGGCAGACGAAACGGCCGGATGCTTCTTCAGCGCCTCGAAGTTTTCAACGAATCCGAGCTCTCCACCGCCGCCCGAGAAGGCGTCGAAGGCGTCTTGCGCCACAACGAAGCGCGGATAGGCACTATCGGTGCGTCGCGCGCCCGCGAGCGCTGAGATCGCTGCGCCCGACCCGATCCCGAAGATCAGCGCGAGCGCCAGCCACGCCCGCCACCGCGAGCGGAGCTCGGCGCGTAGCCTCATCCAGACCGCTGCCACCGCGGCCTCCTCGATCCGGCTGATCGCCCGCTAAGACTGCGGGCCCGGCTCGGCCGGCGGGTTCGACATCAGCGTCCCGAACGACACCTGCTGACGCTCGCCCGAGGAAGCCGACTCGCCGTTCTCGATGCGGCCGTCGCGCATCTTGACGATGCGATCGGCGTTCTCTGCGACCTTGACGTCGTGCGTGACGAGCATGATCGTCTGCCCGTCCTTGTGGAGGCGCCGGAAGAGCTCCATGACCTCGAGACCGCCGGCCGAGTCCAGCGCACCGGTCGGCTCGTCCGCGAGCACGAGCGTCGGCGAGTTCGCCAGAGCGCGCGCGATCGCGAGCCGCTGGCGCTGGCCACCGGAAAGCACGCCGGGCGCGTTCTTCGCCTTGTCGGCCAGACCGAGCAGGTCCAGCAGATCGCGCGCCCGCGTCTCGGCTTGCTTGCGCGGCATGCCTGCGATCACCGCCGGAAGCGTGACGTTCTCGAGCACGCTCATGCCTTCAAGGAGGTTGAAGAACTGGAACACGATCCCGATGTGCTTGCGCCGCATGCGCGCGAGATCGTTCTCGTCCTTCCCGGCTAGCGACTCGCCGGCCACCGCGATCTCGCCGTCGGTCGGCGTGTCGAGGCCGGCGATCAGGTTCAGCAGCGTGGATTTCCCGCAACCCGACGGCCCCATCACGGCGACGAACTCGCCCGGGCCGATCGTCATGTCGACGCCGCGAAGCGCCCGGACCGGCGCACCCTCGGCCTCGTAGTTCTTCCGCAGATCCTTCGTCACGACAACGCTCATGTGAACCTCCTCCTGCCTACGGAGCGCCGATCCGCAACACGCGAACCGGCTGCTCCCGTCCCTTGACCGAAACCGTTTC
Source organism: Actinomycetota bacterium (assembly GCA_035249485.1). Lineage (GTDB taxonomy): Bacteria > Actinomycetota > AC-67 > AC-67 > AC-67 > DATFGK01. The sequence goes on from DATFGK010000136.1 coordinate 1,322, forward strand.
GAACTCCGTCTGTTGCAACCCCGCCGCGGCGGCCGTCTCGGCGCTGATCACGACCTCCGCGGGGCCCGCGAGGGAGTTGAGCCGCTGGGCGACGTTCACCGCGTCGCCGACGACCGTGTACTCGAGCTTCGTGCCGCCGACCGCGCCGGCCATGGCGTTGCCGGTGTTGACGCCGATCCCGACGCCGAACGGCGGGTGACCCGCGCCCGTCCACACGGCGTTGAGCTCCGCTTGCTTCGCGATCATCGCCTGCGCGCAGTCGACGGCCTTACGCGCGTGGTCCTCGATCGTCACCGGCGCGCCGAAGACCGCCATGACCGCATCGCCGATGAACTTGTCGACGATGCCGTCGTGCTCCAGGACGAGCTCGCTCATCGCGGCCAGGTGCTCGTTGAGAAGGGTTCCGAGCGTCGCGACCTCGGTCGTCTCGGACAGCGTCGTGAAGCCTCGGATGTCGGTGAAAACGACCGATACCTCGACCTTGGTCGGCTCCATCGGGCCCTCGGTGACGACGGACCGCGCGACCTGCGGCGACAGGTACTTCGAGAGCGCGACGGTATTGCGCTCCTTCTGGACCAGAACCGAATGCAGCTTGCGCAGCTCGGAGATCGCAACCTCGACGCCACGGCTCGCGGCTTCGGCAAGTTTGGCGAGCACTTGGCTCACCTCGTGGTCGACCGCGGTCGGCGGGATGCCGAGGCGCACGGACATCTCGTCGTACGAGCATCCCGTGTTCATCAGATCGAGCAGCTCCTGCTCGTGCGGCGTCAGGCCGGCCGCACCGGCCTCGCGGTGAACGAGCGCGTCGACCACCTTCGGATCCATGGCGGAGCCGCCGGATGCGACCTCGCGCACGGCCCGGATCAGCTGCTCGGGCTCGGCCACCCGTTCCTTCAGCAGGTAGCCCAAGCCCATGGAGCCGTCGCGGAACAATGTGATCGCGTACTCGGGATCGTCGTGACTCGATAGGACGACGACCCCGGTCTTGGGATGCTCGGAGCGGACCTGCAGAGCGAGCTCGATCCCTTCGAGCCGGAACCCCGGCGGCATCCGGATATCGGTGATGAGCGCGTCGGGTTCCAGCTCCGCCACGAGCTTGGCCGCCTCGATCGCGTCCGATGCGGCACCCACGACCTCGATCTCGCCGGTCGACGCGAGGAGCATCTTCGTCCCCTCCCTGACCAGGAGGTTGTCCTCGGCGAGAACGACACGAAGCATCGCTGAGCAGCCCTTTCTCTCGGTTCCGGCGCGAGCGTAGCATCGGCCCCCAAGCCGAGGGAGGTGCATCTGTGCCACTTCCGCGAGAAGAAGGCACCCCACCCGATGCGGGAGTCCGCACCCCCGGCGGCGGCGTCAGGAAGCGGCGATCATCTTCCGCAGCACGGCGGG
>DATFGK010000137.1:0-23922 GCA_035249485.1 Actinomycetota bacterium
TCGCGCTGAGCGCGATCGTTGCTCCCGAGCAGGAACGTATCCTTGCCGCAGCTCAGAGCGCGGCAAGCAACCCCGAGGTCAAGGCGACCCTTCTGGCATCGGTCGAGAAGCTGCAGCAGGTCATCAGCAACCCGAACCTTCCCGCCCGGGTCCGCGCGAGGGCGCAAGAAGTCGTCGAGACGGTCCAACAGATCGTGGTCTCCGCCCCCGAAGTGGAGGCTCCGATCGAGAGCGAGACCGAAGTCGAGAAGGACACCGAAGTCAAGAGCGAGACCGAGACGACGGACGCCGCCACCACCTCGACATCCTCGTCCGCCCCCAGTCCCTAGCCGGCCTAAGGTCGGCCCCGGAATCGGTCGAAACTGACCTTGAGCCGCTCGCTCGCGTTTGGCCGGCGGCCGCCAGGGCGATACTCAAGCCGAGGTGTATGAGAGATGTTCGTGATCGCGATCGCTTCGCTGATCGGCGTCATCGGCACGTTGCTCTGGTACACGAACTGGGCGGAGGCCCGTGTGATCCAGGCCGAGCCGAAGGCGTCACCCGCCAAGCCTCGATGACTCGGCTAGGCTGAGGCGCATGCCTCGGCCGGCCATCCGGATCGCGATCTTCGTCCTCACCTTCGCGCTGTTTCCACTCGTCGCGGGCCGGCCCGGGCCGGCCAAGGCGCAATCCGCCACGTCGGATCGGCTGATCCTCAATCCGTCCCGCGATACGACGTTTCGCGTGCAGGCCGTGTACCCGAACCCGGGCGTCACCTGCGAGGCGAAGCGGAAGCGCGATCTCCGCGCGCGCTATCGAGGACGGCTCGAGATCGTCCGTCAATCCGATGGCGGCATCGCGATCATCAACCACCTCACATTCGACGAATACCTCCGCGGGCTGGCCGAGGTGCCGCGCTCATGGCCGTACGAAACGCTGAAGGCGCAGGTGGTCGCCGCTCGCAGTTACGGTCTGTATCACCTCAACCATCCGACGAACGCCGGTGAACGGCTGGGGTACGACATCTGCTCGACGGATCAATGTCAGGTGTACCGCGGCGTCCAGGTCGAGCAAGGCGCATTCGGCGACGCATGGATCAAGGCGGTGACCGAAACGCGAGGACGCGCGCTGCTCTACAACGGGGCGCCGATCCAAGCCTTCTACCACTCGACGTCGCCCGGGAGGACCAAACGCAGCTTCCCCGGAGGCAGCCCACTCCCCTACCTCGCGAGCGTCGACGGCCGGGACGGGGATTCGCCGCTGGCACGATGGACGGTGCGCGTGCCCCTGGCGCAGCTCGGCCCGATCCTCGCCGAGGACGGGGTCTGGTCGGGCGGCCGGGTCACGTCCGTCCGACAGGACGGCTCGAGCGTGCGTCTCTCCGGCAGCGGCGGCAGCCGTTCGATCGGCACCGACGACTTTCGGGGCGCGTTGAACCGCGAGGCGGCGTGTGTGTACCCCGACGCTTATCCGGGGGTCTCCAACGGCCGGAAATTGCCGCAGACCGTTCCGTCGATCGACTATTCGTTGCGGCAGGACGGCGGCGACGCCGTCCTCACCGGACGCGGGTGGGGCCACGGGGTCGGGATGTCGCAGTACGGCGCGCGATTCCTCGGCGAGAACGGTCGCGAGTACGCGGACATCCTCGCGTACTACTACAACGGCGTGCGGCCGCAACGGGTCGACGAGCCCGGAGTCATACGCGTGCTGGTCGTTGAAGACGCGAGGCTCGTGCGGGTCGCGATCGAGGGGGAGGCCGACGTCGAAAGCGGGACGGGGAGCGCGCTCGCGCCGGGCGATCGCTTCGAGGTGCGCGGCGGGGCGTCCTTGGACGTTCGCCGCGGCGTCGGGCCCTCGCTCACCCCGATCTTGAAGGTCGAACTCTCCACGGCACCGGTGATGATCCCGCCCGACGGAACGATCGCGCTTTCCTACACGCTTTCCGGTTCGGCGAAGGTGTTCGTCGTCGTGCGCCGGGGGACCCAGGAGATCCTCCGCACGCCGGAGGTCTCTCAGATCTCCGGGCCGAACGTCTTCAGCATCCCCCTGGGCCCCCCGACGCCCCCGACGCCGACGACGACATCGACCTCGACGCCGAGCACGACCGCATCGCCGGCACCGTCACCCGGCCCGTCGGTGACGCCTACCCAGACGACCGTGGCGACGATCACGCCCACGCCGCTCGCGGCGGGCCCCTACGAGGTCGTCGTGGAGGCTTTCGACGGGATCGATCGCGTCCGCACGGCGCCGGTCGCGCTCACGATCCAGCAGACGGCGGCTCCGACGCCGAGATCGCAGCCAGAGGGAACGGGCGGTGGGAGCGGGCTGCTTCTCATCTTCGCGGTCGCCGCGGTGCTCATCGCCGGCGGCGGCATCGTGATCGCGCGGCGCCGGCTGTCCACGAAGTCGCAGGGAAAGCAGCGAGCCGGCGTCCGCCAGGGATGACGACGCCGGCTCGCCGGCTTGGATGCGGCAAGGCCGTCCGGACGGCCCTGCCGCACGGCTCGATCCTTACGCGACCTGCTCGGCCGCCGGGACCAGCTCGGTCTTGCGCGGGCGGCCGCGAGGCCGCTTCCGTTCGATCACCCTTCCACGGTCGAAGAGCTCGCCGCCCCACACCCCGACGGGCTCACGGCGCTTGAGCGCGCCCTCGAGGCACTCCTTGCGGAGTGGGCAGGTGCGGCAAAGCGCCTTCGCCTGGGCGATCTCGTGCTGCTCCTCGCTGAAGAACCGCGAAAGGAGCGTCGCGTCACCCGTCGCGCATCGGGCCTGCGACCACTGGATCGTCGCGAAGACTTCCACCGTTCCCGTCCTCCTCCGGTCCTCGACGGACCGCTCGTGTTTCCCTAAACAGAAGGGCCGTCGGATTTTCCGACGGCCCGGGGATCCTGGTTTTGGAGGGTTTATCCTGTTGCTCCTCCCGACCGGGATGCCCCGGAGCCACGCGTAGCCGAAACGCTCCACGGCATGCGGATACCCGCATCTCCATGGAGCATCTGCTTCTGCAGGTACTTCGTGAACATCTACGCGTCCTCCGGACGGGCCTTCGCCCGTTTCCGACATCAGTATCGCAAGCGGCACGAGCACCGTCAACGGAATTACATCGTGGCTGCTCACGGGCCTCCACCCCTCGGAACCGCTCCAGGGGTCGCTCCGTCTAACCGGGCACATCCGAGAGACCGATCCCAGAGGAAGGACCGCCGTGCGCAGACCTTTGATCGCAGCCCTCGCAGCCCTGGCGTTCCTCGTCGCTGCGGCGCCGGCGTTCGCTCAGACGACCGACAAGCCCATGGAGCCGGCTCCTCCGGTCACCGACGTCGCACCGGGTTCTATCGAGATCACGAAGACCGGCCTGTCGGTGGACGGGAAATCCGTCGAAGCCGTCCCCCGAGACAAAGAGATCACGCTGACGCTGACGCTCCGAAACACCGGCGACGTGGCCCTAAAGAACGTCAACGTCGTGTTGTCCGGGTCGCGTGAGGTCGTCAGGGTCACGGATGCCGAAGCCGCGCTCGGCGATCTCGCGCCCGGCGAGTCGGCGGACGGTGAGTTCGCGTTCGTCGCCGAAGGTGAATGCTTCGAGTTCCTCGGGATCGGCGGCGAAGCGACCTTCGAAGGCGGCGCCGTTCCGCTGAAGATCGCGCTCGCCGCCTCGTGCCCCGGGCCACGCCTCGCGCTCGCGGGCGTCGCGTTCGACGGCGGCGACGGCGACGAGGTCGCCGAACCGGGCGAGACGCTGCGCGTGACGTTCGAGCTCGTCAACAACGGCAAGGACCCAGCGGAGAACGTCCGCGCGACCGTGAAAGTCTCCGGCGACGGACTGAAGGCAACGGGGAACGAGCTCGAGTGGCCCGACATCGCGCCGGGCGCGACCGCGCGCAACACGTCCCCGTTGATCCTGACGATCGGCGACGACGTGCAGCGGCAGAAGCCGTGCGAGGCGCTTCCCCAGCCGCTGCCCGTCGAAGATCCGGCGATCATCGTCGACGACAAGGCGTTGCCACCCGACAGCGCCGTCTCGTCGGACGGGACCGTCTCCTCGGACGGCAACACATCGTCCGCCTCGGACGCGCCGGGAAGCGAGCCTTCGTCCGGCGGCGGTGAGCCCGGCTCGAGTGGGGCCGGCGCAACGGCGACCGAGGAACCCCCCGTTTCCGTGGAACCGCTGCCGGCTCAGGTCGAGTCGACCCCGGGTTCGGGATCCGGCACGGAGCCCGGCGCCGGCGGCACCGAGCCGGGGACGATCGAGCCCGACCCGGTTCCGCCCGATCAGATCGGCGAACCGGTCCCGCTGCCCGAGCCCGTCGAGCCCCAGCCGGAACCCGATCCGGACGACCAGCCCGTCGCGATCCAGCTCTTGCTGACCATCACTGCAACGGATCACGAGACGGCGACCGAGTGGTCGAACCAGATGTTCTGCATGGCCGAGCGCGGCCTCGCCACCGACGCGATGCCGCTCGCGGCGAAGGACTCGCGCGAGGACGGCGCGAGCAACGATGGCGGCGCGGCGCTGCCGATATCGATCGCGATCGGGATCTCCGTCCTGGCGGCCGTCGCCCACCGCAAGCTTCTGATCTGAACGTCATGGAACGGGCCGGCACCCCCGCCGGCTCGTTCCGCGTTTCAGGCAGCGTTGGGTGGTATGCGCCGGTGCCAGCCCGTCTCGTTTTGGTACCGGGCGGCGGCGCGGAGCAAGAGATGCTCGCCGCCGGGTCGCGCGATCAGCTGCAAGCCGATCGGCAGCCCGGACGCGGTTGCGCCGCACGGGATCGAGATCGCCGGCGCACCGATCGTGCTGAACGGTCGCGTGAAGTGGGAGACGCCCAACTGGACGGGGATCTCGACGGCACCGATCGTGATCGTTTCGTCGGAATGCCGGGGAGCGACGAACGGCGTCGAGGGGGTCACGATGAGCTGAACGTCGGACATCGTAGCGGCGAAAGCGTTCCGGACCTCGATCGCTTGGTCGCGCGCACTGATCTCGTCCTCGGCCGCGACCGCAGCGCCCGCGCGAAGGATGATCTGGAGCGAGGGATCCAGCTCGTCGATGCGTTCGAGCAGCGCCGCGTGCGCCCTGCCGAACTCCGCCAGTGCGAGGAGCAGCCAGGCCTCATAAGCCGGGAAGGCCCACGGCGCCGGGATCGGGCGGACCGTGACGCCGTCGGAGGAGAATACGTCGAGCGCGCCGCGGACCGCCTCTTCTATCTCCGGATCCACGGAGTCGAAGAAATATTCGGTGGGGACCCCGATAACCCGCAGGCCCTCGACCGGTTCGGAGGGTCGCATCGCGACCGGTTCTGCCGCAAGCGCTCCGTGAACGAGCGCGAGATCGACGGCGTCGCTCGCGATACCCCCGGGAGTGTCGAGCGACGGGCTCATCGGGAGCACGCCGGCGAGCGGGAGGAGGCCGGCCGACACCTTGAGCCCGGTCGCGCCACAGAAGGACGCTGGTATCCGGATCGATCCTCCGGTGTCGCTTCCGAGCGCTGAACCCACGATCCGTGCGGCGACGACCGCCGCCGAACCTCCGCTCGAACCGCCCGGCATGCGCTCGGGATCCCATGGGTTGCGTGCCGGTCCGAAGCACGACACCGACGTGGTTCCGCCGAAGGCGAGCTCGTGCATGTTCGTCTTGCCGATCACGATCGCGCCGGCGCGACGAAGCGCCGCTACGGCATGAGCGTCGTTCGCGGCCGGCGCGTTCGAGAGGTAGGCGCGCGAACATCCGCTCGTCACGGTTCCGGCCACGTCGTAGAGGTCCTTCACGGCCACCGGCACGCCCAGCAGCGGCCGATCCTTCGCGCCGCCGGAGCGGGCCGCACCGTCCGCTTCCTCGGCCGCTGCCATCGCTTGATCGTGTAGCAGCATCGTGAAGGCGTTGAGCAAGGGCTGCAGCCGGTCGGCCGCCTCGAGGGCCGCTCCCACCACTTGCTTGGAACTGCGCTCGCCGGCCGCGATCGCGGCTGCGTTCTCGGCGAGAAGTCCCACGAGGCGCTAGTGACCCGGATCGATGATCCGGCGCGCGAGCACCCGGAGCATCGCGAGAGCCATCTTCGGCTCCGACTCGAGGAGCCGTTCGAAGTCGTGACGCGACAGCGCCAAGCACCGCGCGCTCGTTTTGGTCCGTACGCGTGCGGCGCGCGGCGTGTCGGGAACCAGGAGCGAGAGCTCCCCGAAGAATTCGCCCGGACCGAGCTCGCGCGGGTGATCGGGCACCTCGACGACCACCGTTCCTTCTTCGATCACGAACAGGCCGGCCCCGGCCATGCCGGCCTCCGCCAGGACCTGACCGGCGGGCGCATCGAACTCCGTCGCACACGCGAGGATGCTGTTCAGGCCGTCGTCGTCGAGCTCGGCGAAGATCGGAACGGAGCGGAGCCGCTCGATCCGTTGAGTCGTCGTCGCGTCCGTCACGGCCCGGAAGTTTCGCACGGGCCGAGCCCGGCGCGCGACTCGCGAGGGAGCGACAGCACCGGCGGCGGAACGGTAGATTGACCGGGCTCGTCGGTGAAGGGAGCGTTCGGTGCCCGATACGGAAGACATCACAAATATCCTCAGCGGCCTCACGTTGTTCGCCGACCTCTCGCGTCCCGAACTACAAGAGGTCGCACACACCTTCGAAGAGGAATGGTTCTCGGCCGGACAGCGGATCCTCAGACAGGGATTCACGGGCGCCGGCTTCTACGTGATCATCGACGGCGAAGCTGCCGTGACGATCGACGGGAGCGATCGCGCACGGCTCTCGCGCGGAGATTTCTTCGGTGAGATGTCGCTTCTGCTCGGCGAGCCGCCGGTGGCAGATGTCGTCGCTGTGGGGCCGCTCCGCTGCATCGTTCTCGCGGGGCCGGACCTCGGGGACTTCTTGCAGCGACGTCCCACGATCATGTTCCGCATGCTGCAAGCGATCGCCCGCCGTCTGCGATCCTCGAACCAGTGGCGAAGCTGAACGGCAAGCCCTTCCCGCCGGGCGACTACCCGGTCGTCATCGTCGGGAGCGGACCCGGCGGGCTCCAAGCCGCCTATTCGCTGTCCCGGCTGGGCGTCGACCACGCGATCATCTCGGAAGACGAGCAGCCCGGCGGCATGTTCCGCCGCTTCCCCCTGTTCCAGCGGCTCATCACCTGGACGAAGCCGCACGCCCCGGCGGAGCGAGGTACCCGGCCGTACGAGTGGTACGACTGGAACTCGCTGTTGGCGGAGGAGCCCGAGCAGCGGGCGCTCGTCCCGAGGTTCATGGACGGGACCTCGTACTTCCCGTCGCGTGACGAGATGGAGCGCGGCCTGGTGGCCTTCGTCGAAGGGAGCGACGTCCGCGTTCGCTACGGGTGCCGTTGGGAGTCGACACGCCGCGACGGTGACGATCGGTTCGTTCTCTCCACCTCGGACGGCGACTACCGATGCGCCACGTTGGTCGTGGCCGTCGGCATGACCGAGCCGTGGAAGCCGCAGATCCCGGGGCTCGACGAGGTCCCCCACTACGTCGAAACGAAGCCGGTGCGCGAGTACGCCGGGAAGCGGGTCTTGGTGATCGGCAAGCGCAACTCCGGGTTCGAGGTGGCCGACGGTTTGCTTCCATGGGCGAGCCAGATCGTGCTCGCCTCGCCGCGTCCCGCTCGTATCTCTGTGCTTGTGCATTCGACCGCCGCGGCGCGCGCACGGTACCTACAACCGTTCGAGGATCACGTGCTCGGCGGCGGGAACGTCGTGCTCGATGCGGCGACCGAGCGCATCGAGCGGACGCCGAACGGATATCGCGCGTTCCTTCACGGGACCACGAAGCCCGGCGACCTGGTGATCGACGCAGACGATGTGATCGCGGCGACGGGGTTCTCGACGCCGCTGCGGGACCTGCCGCAGCTGGGCGTCGCGACGTTCTATCAAGGGAGGCTCCCCGCTCAGACGCCGTGGTGGGAGAGCACGTCGACGCCCGGGGTCTTCTTCGCCGGCTCGATCACGCAGGGCTCGATCGGGCTCAAGAAGTACGGGATCCCGTCGAACTCTGCGGCCGTGCACGGCTTCCGGTACAACGCGCGCGTCCTCGCCAGACGGATCGCGGAGACTCGCCTCGGCGTGCAGGTCGACAGGCCGGCGATCGCCCCGAACGACGTCGTCGGGTTCTTGCTGGCGGAAGCGACGTACGCTCCGGAGCTGTGGAACCAACAGTCGTATCTCGCGCACGCGCTGCTGTTCGACCCGGATCGCGGCATCGTCGACGAGGGGATCATCCCGCTCGCGTACTTCGTCGACGACGCCGGCGGGGACGCCGTCGCGATCGCAGTCGAGACCGACGCCGAAGGAGACATCCATCCGGCGGTGTACGTTCGCCGCGACGGACGGGTCGACGAGCATACGCTGGCGTCGAGCCCGTTGATGAAGTTCGACGGCCAGGAGCAGCAGCGCCAGCTGGCAGCTGTGCTCAAGGGATTGATCTGAGGAGGAGGATCGATGGGCTCACCGACGCAGGACGACCTCAAGAAGATCTACGCGGAGACGAAGACGATCGCGGTCGTCGGCGCTTCCGGCGACGAGTCCAAAGCATCGAACAGGATCCCGCGCTACCTCCAGTCGCAGGGGTACCGGATCATCCCGGTCAGCCCGAAAGGCGGCGAGATCTTCGGCGAGCAGGTGTTCGCCGCGCTGAAGGAGATCGGTGAGCCGGTCGACGTCGTCGACGTGTTCCGGCCGGCGGAAGAGACGCCGGGCATCGCCGCCGACGCGGTCGCACTCGGCGCGAAGGTCCTATGGCTCCAGTCGGGGATCGAGTCGGCGGAAGCGGAGAGGATCGCCGAAGAGGGCGGGCTTTCGGTCGTCATGGACCGGTGCATGGGCGCGACGCACCGTCAGCTCGGCCTCGGGCCCGGTCCTGACTAGACGCCGGAAACGAAATCTCGGATCAGCCGAACGAGCCCGCGTACCTCTTCGGCGCGCGGCAGGCCGTCGAAGGCCGGCGCGAGCCGCGCACCTGGGATGAGCGACGCGACCGTCTCTCCGGCCGCCGTCGGGTGGAGCAGGTCGTTGCCGGGGATGACAAGGGTCGGCGACCGGATCGCGGTGATGTCCACCTCGGGGGTCAGCGGGCCCGATGCCGGGATCCCGATCAGCGCTGCCGCGATCGACGCCGGGTCGTGTCGCGACCAGTCGGCCCGCAGCGACTCGAGACGCCCGGGGTCGCGGCTCAACTGTTCGGCGGCTTCCGGGATCGTCATGAGGAACGCGACGGCGGCCTCCCATCCGCCCGAACGGATCGCTTCGCCGCCGAGCCGAAAGAGCAGCTGCATCTGTGGCGACGCCGGCCCGCCGGACGTTGCCGGACGCGCGATGATCAGGTGCGAGACCCTCGCCGGCTCCTCCATCGCCACGCGGGCGGACGTCGCCGCGCCCATCGAGGCGCCGGCCAGGATCACGCGCGGCCAGGAGACGTAATCGAGCAGCGCCCGGAGATCGGCCGAAAGCGAGGCATAGTTGTACGCAGCCTCGTCGACGACCGGCGGGCTCTCTCCGTGACCGCGGGCGTCGTAGCTGAGGACCGTGAAGTGCTCGGAAAGCGTGTCGATGACGTCGCGATCCCCGGCCCGGCAGGATCCGAGGCCGTGGCACCAGACCAGTCGTTCTCCCCCGCCGCCCAGCTCGTAGGCAACGGTCGCCCCCGGCAGGCGCGCGAAGAGCGTCTCTCCCACGGCACAGAGGCTACAGGGCGTTGACAGAGAAAGCATCGCTAGACTCGCGCTCAGTGGATCTCGTCAAGGAGTGGGAAGACCGCGGCCGCTTCGTCGACGTGGGCGGCCGGCGGATCTTCTGTATCGACATCCCGGCCGACGTGGAGAACCGTGAGCCGCTGCTCATGCTTCACGGCTTCCCGACGTCGTCGTTCGACTGGCGGGCCATCATCGACCCCTTGGCGCGCGACCGCCGCGTGGTTTCGCTCGACTGGCTGGGCTTCGGTCTGTCGGACAAGCCGGTGGACGTTCAGTACTCCCTGTTCGATCAGGCTTCGATCGCCGAGGAGGTCGCACGGCTGCTCGGGCTCGAGCGTGCGGCCGTTGTCTCCCACGACATGGGCGACTCGATCGCCGCCGAGCTCTACGCGCGGTCGATCGAAGGGAAGCTTGATTTCGAGATCACCAACCGGATCCTGACGAACGGCAGCATCTACATCGAGATGGCGCAGTTATCCCCTGGTCAGCAGATGCTCCTCGCGATGGACGACGTGGCTTTGCCGCTCGAGATCGCGCCCACCTACGAGACCTACGCACCGTCGATCACCGCCATCTTCGGTGACACGACCCCGACGGTCGACGAATTGCGCGCGCAGTGGGATCTGCTCGCGCGCAACGAAGGCCAGACCATCCTGCCCCGCACCATCCGGTACATCGAGGAACGCCGCGTCCACGAAGGACGTTGGATAGCGGCGCTCCGCGATCACCCGTCGCCGATCACCGTGGTGTGGGGCGACCGCGATCCGATCGCCGTGTACCCCATGGCGGAGCGCTTCGTCTCGGAGCGGCCGGGAACGCAGCTCGTGCGGCTCGACGGGGTGGGCCACTTCCCGATGATCGAGGCTCCGCACCGGCTCTACGACGCGATCGAGGACGCGCTCGGCGCGGGCTAGCCCTCTTCGATCGGGACGTAGAAGCCTTCGACGTCTTCCCCGAGCTTGCTGACGAGCAGGTACACGAAGTATCGGAGGACGAGCACCGCGTCCTTACCCGACAACGATGCGACGACGTCGGCCGGGCGGTGATCCGGCGGCGGACGCCGCGGCTTCGCGTTGGCCTTCAGCAGCACTGGGCTGGTTTTGAAGCGTCCCTCGCGGCGGATCACCGTGGACGGCTTGGAGCGTGTGACCTCCCAGGCGCGGATCTCGCCGGAGCGGATGCGCATGCGGAGGTCGGTAAGGAAACGGGCCGGGGAGACCCCCTCGCGAAGGTGCAGCATCACCTTCATCGCACCTCGAGTGTACGACCATTCGGTTCCGATCCGTTCAGGTGCGAGGATACGCGGGCCAACCCGGGAGGCCGTATGGATTTCCGAACGATCATCGAGCCGTTCCGCATCAAGTCGGTCGAGCCGATCAGGTTCACGACCCGCGACGAGCGAGAGCGAGCCTTGCAAGCAGCGGGCTACAACCTCTTCGCGCTGGCCGCGGAGGACGTCCTCATCGACCTTCTGACCGACTCGGGCACCGGGGCGATGTCTGCCGCGCAGTGGGCCGGGATGATGCGCGGGGACGAGTCGTACGCAGGCTCCCGCTCGTTCTTCCGATTCGAGGAAGCCGTCCGGGAGCTCACGGGCTTCCGTCACATCATCCCGACGCATCAAGGACGGGCCGCCGAGCGCATCCTGTTCGCGGAGACCGTGCAGCCGGGGTTCGTCGTCCCCAACAACACCCACTTCGACACGACGCGCGCGAACGTCGAGCACGACGGCGGCGTCGCGCGAGACCTTGTGATCGTCGAGGGCACACAGCCGCAGACCGTCCACCCATTCAAGGGCAACATGGACGTGGAGCAGCTCGACCGAACGATCGTCGAGGCCGGCCGCGACCGCGTGCCGGTCGTCATGGTCACGGTGACCAACAACTCCGGCGGCGGCCAGCCCGTCTCGCTCGAAAACCTGAAAGCCGTGCGCGCCGTTTGCGACACGCACGGCATCCCGCTCTTCCTCGACGCCTGCCGCTTCGCCGAGAACGCCTGGTTCATCAAGCAGCGGGAGCCGGGCCAGGCGGATCGCACGCCGTTCGAGATCGCGCGCGAGATGTTCTCACTAGCCGACGGTGCGACGTTCAGCGCCAAGAAGGACGGACTGGCGAACATCGGCGGCTTCCTCGCGATGAACGACGACGATCTCGCACTGCGGTGCCGCGCCAACCTCATCATGACGGAAGGCTTCCCGTCCTACGGCGGGCTCGCCGGGTACGACCTCGAGGCGATCGCGGTCGGGGTCCGCGAGGTGCTCGACGAGGATTACCTCCGCTACCGCGTGCGTTCCGTGGAGTACCTCTGGGAGAAGATCAACGCGGCCGGCGTGCCGACGGTGAACCCGCCCGGCGGCCATGCGGTCTACGTCGATGCGAAGGCCTTCCTCCCACAGATCGAACCCTCGCGGTATCCCGCTCAGGCGCTCGCGGTCGAGCTGTATCGCGCAGGGGGCATCCGCACGGTGGAGATCGGCTCGGTCATGTTCGGGCGGGTACAGCCCGACGGTTCCGAGGAAGCCGCGCCGATGGAGCTGGTCCGGCTCGCCATCCCGCGGCGCGTCTACACGCAGTCGCACATCGACTACGTCGCGGAGGTTGTCGCGTCGGTCGCGCCGTCCGCGTCGAGCCTCGAGGGGTTCCGCATCACGCAGCAGACGCGGTTCCTGCGACACTTCACGGCTCGGTTCGAACCCCTCTAGCGATCCGGCTCGTTCGGCCTTCCCCCGCCTGCGGTCGCAAGCTTGCGGAGGATGTCGCGGACGCGGTGCTCATCGGCCATACGCACGAGCACACCTCGGCCCTCGACGAAGTCGACCGAGGGATACCCGGCCGCCGCGGGCGAAAGCGCGGCGTCGAAGCCGTGAGCGATCAGCGTCATGCGGATCACTTCGGCCTCGGCGGCTGTGTGGGCGAACGCTACCTCGACCATCTTCTCTTGCTCGTGCCGGTAGGCGCTCATCGGACCGATGGTAGCGCGTACGCGGAAGGATTTTCCGACCGCTTGGTCGAATCGAGACCGAAGCGAGTCTCCGTGCCGTCAACCAGGGGGAATGTCGATGATCCGTGCCGTCCGCCGCCGAGCGATCCCCGCACTAGCCTGCCTCGCCGTGTTGGCGGGCCTGATCCCGGCCCGCGCCGCCGAGCCGGCGATGACGACCGGCACGGTCACCTCCTTCGACGGGGCGTCCATCCTCTATCACCTCTTCACGCCCGCGGACGCCTCGGCGACGAGCCGGGTTCCGATCATCTTCATGACCCACGGTTGGGGCGGCTCGGGTCAGACGAGCTACGACGGGGATGTCGCGCTTCTGATCGATCACGGATACGCGGTCCTCACGTGGGATCAGCGTGGGTTCGGCTCCTCCGGCGGAGAAGCCAACGTGGATGCGCAGGAGTTCGAGGTCCGCGACGTGCAAGCGCTGATCGACTTCGCGGCTGCCCGGCCGGAGATCCAGCTGGACGCGCCGGGCGATCCGCGTATGGGCATGCTCGGCGGATCGTACGCGGGCGGCATCCAGCTGATGACGGCCGCGGCCGATGGCCGCGTCGACGCGATCGCTCCGGACATCGCGTGGAACGATCTCCCGTTCGCGATCTTCCCGCGTGGCATCAACAAGCTCGGTTGGGATCTCGCTCTTTATGGGCTCGGCACGGCGACGGGCACGGCCGCCGGTCTTCCCGCGGGAGAGACCGGCGGTCTCGCGTTCGAGATCCACAAAGCGTTGATCGAGGGAGCCGTTCTGAACGAGGTGTCGCCGGAAAGTGTCGCGTGGTTCGACGCGCGCAGCCCCAAGAACTACATCAACGGCGCAACGCTCGCCGACGGCACGGTGGTCCCCGGGATCAAGGTGCCGACACTGCTGACGCAAGGCACGATCGACACGCTGTTCAACCTCAATCAAGCGATCTACAACGAGCGCCAGATAGCCGCGAACGGCGTCCCCACCAAGATGATCTTCTTCTGCGGCGGCCACGCGATCGGCGGAGGACGGGCGTGTCAGACCGGCGATATGAGCGAGCACATCGACGACGCCGTGCTCGCATGGTTCGACCGATACGTGCGCGAGCAGGCCGCCGTCGACACCGGCCCCGCCATCGAGTACCAGCTCCAGGACGGTACGTTCGCCAGCGTGAGCACGCTCCCCGCGACCGCCGCGACCGCCGACGGTGCAGGCATGGTCGTCAACACGATCGTGCCGACGAGCGGGACACCGCTTCAGGCAGGCCCGGCGCCCGACGGGTTCCGTGTCCCCGTGGCGATCCCCGAAGGAGCGCACCTGCTCGGCATCCCGACGGCGACGGTGTCGGTGACCGGCGCCGGGCCCGACGCAGGGCTCTTCTTCAAACTGATCGACACCGCTTCGGGATCCTCTATCGCGATCGACGATCAGGTCTCACCGCTGCGTATAAAGAACCTGTCGACCACTGCACAGACGTTCACGATCGATCTGACCGCGGTCGCTTGGCTCGTCGAGGCCGGCCACGCGATCGCCGTGGAGGTGTCGGCGACGTCGCTCGATCACTCCTCGATCCGGACGCCGTTCCTGGCGAACGTGGCGATGAGCGTTCGGCTGCCGTATGTCCCGGCGGGAGGCTAGAACTCCCAGTACTCCTCGGTCAGGCGGCCCTCGATGGCCCGGATGTTCGCGCGGGCACACCCCGGATCGAGGTACTCCGTCCGCCGGCCCTCCATGCCCATCGACCAGCCGGGGGGTAGGCCGCCTTCTGGGCACGCCTCGGTCCGGCCGCACCGGGAGCACGTCCGATAGAACGTGGCCGGCTCCTTCTTCGCCGCGGCCCGCGAGGAGGGCTTCTTCGCCCGCTTGGTGGCCTTCTTCGGCGGCACGGACGTACCTTAGCGAGCCGATCCCCTCCCCCGGGGAGCGGGGGGTGGCCTCCCCTCGGTTCACAGGGCGCCACCCTAGGCCGCCCGGACGTCAGACCGTATCCTCAGTCACGTAAAAGGGGACACAGGGGGCCGACATGGCAGCCAGAAGCAGCAAAAAGAACCGGAAGATGGGCCGGATCGCACGCCGGATGGCCCGCGTCGAGCGCCGGGCGCTCCGCATCCTGATGGTCCCGGTCATCCTGGTCGCGCAGCGGCGGATGATGCGCAGCCTCGAGCGGGTCGTCTAGGAGCGCTTCCCACCCCGCAGCAAGTCCACGATCAGCCCGAAGATCAGCCCCGCCCCGACCGAGACTCCCGTCACCGATACCCACGTCGGCGCGTCCCCGGCCGCGATCGCAGCACCGCCGATCGTCGCGGTGGCGCCCAGCGACAGCGCCAGCCGGCGTCCGGCCGACCTTATCGAATCCTCGAGCCGCTCGGTCCCGCGGAACTGGACCTGCAAGCGGCCGCCTTTCGCCGCCCCCATGAGGTTCTCCAGCGCGAGGAACATCCTGCCCATCCGCGCCTGGACCTTCGACATCTCGTAGACCATCTTCCCGGGAGCCACGCGCGCGCGGACCCGCCCGAGGATGTGGCGGAACATGTACTGACCGGCGACGGCGAACGGGTCGAGCGTCGGGTCGAGCTCGGCCGCGGCAAGCTGCATCTGCGCGAGCGCCTTCGCGGTCAGGGCCATCGAGGCCGGAAGCCGCACGTCGTGCTTGAGCGCGACCGTCGTCAGCTCGGTGAGGAGCGGCCCGAGCTCGATCTCCTTCAGAGACAGGTTGCGGTGCTTCTCCATGATCTTGCCGAGGTCCTGGACGAACGCTTCGTTGACGCCCTTGCTGCCGTCATCGTCCGAGTCGGCGAGCGCGAGGATGGCCTCCGCCGCGAACTGCTGGTCCTCTTGCCAAAGCGCCATGACGAGCATCAGCAACGAATCGCGCAGCCCGGTGTCGAGCTCGCCGACCATGCCGAAATCGATGAAGTAGATCTTGTCGTCCCGCCAGATCATGTTGCCCGGATGCGGGTCGGCGTGGAAGAAGCCTTCGGTCAGAACCTGCCGGTAATACGACTCCAACAGCTGCCTCGCGGCCTCACGGCGGGCGGACCCTTCCGGCGCCTTGCGGACGCCCACCCCATCGATGAACTCCATGACGAGCAATCGCGGCGTCGTGAAGGCTTCGTAGATCTTCGGAACCTCGAGGCGTGAGAACGGCTCGAGGATCTGCCCCATCCGCTCGATGTTCGACGCTTCGCCCCGGAAATCGAGCTCGCGCCGCAAGCCCTCGGAAAGGTGCGTCACGATCGCCGGGACGTCGATCATGCGGCGGAACGCGCTGCGATGCTCGGTCGCTTCGGCGAAGACTTTCAGCAGCTCGAGGTCGGTCATGATCTCGTCTTCCGCCCGCGGGCGCTGGACCTTCACGACGACCTGGTCGCCGTCCTCGAGGACCGCGCGGTGGACCTGGGCGATCGTGCCGGCGGCGAGCGGCTTCGAGTCGATCGAAGCGAACGCGTCCTCCCACGGGACGCGCAGTTCCGTCTCGATCACACCGACGACCTCTTCCTCGGTCAACGGCGTGACGTTCTGCTGGAGGCTCGAGAGCTCTTCGATGAACGCCGGTGGAAGAAGGTCGGGCCGCGTGGAAAGGATCTGACCGAGCTTGGAGAACGTCGGACCGAGCTCCTGCAGCGCGTCGCGGAACTTCCGAGCTCGCTCCTGCACGGCCTCGACGTGACCCGACGCCTCCGCCTCCTTGCCGAAGAAGTCCGAGAGGCCGTTCCGCGCCATGACGGCCGCGATCCGACTCGCACGCCGGATGAGGGTGCCGGGCGGGTGCTCGTGGTCCTCGATGGGATCGGAGGCCCGGACCATCAGCGCTTGGACCGCCGCTTCCAAGTGTCGTCGCGGGTGTCCACGATGATCACCGTACACGGCGCGTTGTGCGACACCCGGTTGGGGATGTTCGACATCAAGAACTGCTTGCGTTCACTCATCCCATAGTTGCCGAGCACGATGGCGTCGATGTCGGCCTCCTGGGCGTAGTCGCAGATCGCCTCGTCGGGTCGTTCGTGAGCGAGGATGACGAGCTCAGCGTTCGCGCGCTGCGCTTGCTCACGGACCCCGGCCGGCATGTCGCCGGAGTCGCCGCGGATGTGGACGAGCGAGAGCCCGGCCCCGAACTTCTCCGCCAACGAAGCCGCGAACGAAACCGCGCGGTACGCGCGCTCGCTTCCGTCCGTCGTGGCCAGGATCCTGCGCAACATGGCGCTCATACCATCAGAGGCGGGGTCGAGGGACAAGGGGGCCTGCACGATCTCGACGGGAGGGAGACCCCCGGGTCATGGGCTTCGGCTAGGCGAGCACCTCGGCCAGCGGCTCCCCGCCGAACTGCTCACGGTAGAGCCGGGCGTACAGACCGCCCCGGGCGAGGAGATCGGCGTGCCGTCCGCGCTCGATGATCCGGCCGGCGTCGACGACCAGGATCTGTTCGGCGGCGAGGATCGTCGATAGACGGTGCGCGATCACGATCGCCGTACGGCCCTCGAGCAGCCCGGCGACGGCTTGTTGGATCAGCCGCTCGGATCGCGTATCGAGCGCCGACGTCGCCTCGTCGAGGACGAGCACCTTGGGATCCTTGAGGATCGCGCGCGCGATCGACACGCGCTGCTTCTCCCCGCCGCTCAACCGGTAGCCCCGCTCCCCCACCACGGTCTCGTAGCCCTCGGGGAGGGACGAGACGAAATCATGGATCTGCGCGGCATCGGCGGCCGACATCATCTCGTCCCGCGACGCGCCCGGCCGTGCGTAGAGGAGGTTCTCGCGGAGCGTTGCGTGGAACAGGAACGTGTCCTGCGCGACGACGCCGACCGCGTCGGCGACCGCGTTCAACGTGAGATCGCGGAGGTCGAGGCCGTCGAGCGTGATCCGTCCGCTGTCGGGATCGTAGAGCCGCGACACGAGCGCCGCGATCGTCGACTTCCCCGCCCCCGACGGCCCGACGAGTGCGGTCATCGTCCCGGGCGCGACCTCGAACGAGACCTCTTGGAGCACAGGGAGGTCGGCTCGGTACGAGAACGACACCGCCTCGAACGCGATGCGGCCGACCGGCGACGGGTGATCGAGCGCGTCGTTGCGCTCGATCACGTCGGGCTCGAGGTCGAGGTATTCGAAGATCCGTTCGAACAGGGCCAGCGCGGCCTGCACCTCGATGTGGACCGTCAGGATCTGATTGATCGGCAGGAACAATCGTGCCTGCAGCGCGGTGAACGCGATCACGTCGCCGAGCGAGAGCGTTCCCTCGATGACTTGATGTCCGCCGACGAGCCAGACCACGGCGGGCGCAGCAGCCCAGAACGTCTGGATCGTCATGAAGAACCAGCGGCCGACCATAGACTCGCGGATCTGCACCTGGCGGAGGTCGTCGGAGACACCGGCGAAGCGCTCGATCTCGTACGCATCTCGCCCGAAGGTCTTGATCAACTGGGCGCCGGATACGCCGAGCGTCTCGGTCACGATGCCGGAGAGCGTCGCGACCCGCCGCTGCCGCCGCTTGGCGAGCTCGCGCCGGATCTTCCCGACGCGCCGCGTCGGAACGATGAACAACGGCAGGATCGCGAGCGAAACCAGCGTCAGCTTCCAATCGAGCGCGATCATCACCGCCAGCGTCGTGCCGACCGTGAGCACGTTCTGCAGCACCTGCGAGACCGTGGTCGTGACGACGCCCTCGATACCGGAGACGTCGCTCGACAGCCGGCTCACGAGCTCCCCGGCCTTCGCGTGTGTGAAGAATCGCATCCCTTGCTTGCGCAGCCGCGCGTACAGTTGGGTCCGGAGATCGAACACGATGCTCTGTCCGATCGTCGTGTTGAGGTAGGTCAGCCCGACCCCCACGAGACCCCCCGCGATCGACACCACGACCATCGCGACGACGAGCCAGTTCAACAGTCCGCCGTCGTGTGGAAGGATCGCGCGATCCACGATCGATCGCGCGAGCAGCGGTGGGAACACGCCGAGCACCGCCGACGCAGCGATCGCCCCCAGCACGAACAGGCCCTTGCGCCAGTGCGGGGTGAACGTCGCCGCGATGCGGAGCAGCATCTCGCGGGTGACGGGCTGGGTCGGCTTCTCGTCGGGATCGGGGCCGAGCCGCATGAAGCGATGCGCCATCAGCCGGCCGCCTTCTCATGGACGGCGAACGTGGCCGCCCACCCGCGCGCGAAGCGACGGTCGTCGTCGTCGAACGAGCGCGGCAACCCGTAGATCCGGTCGAAGAACGCCCGATAGAAAAGGCCGCCGATGAAGGACATGGCGAGCGTGTCCGGGTCCCCGTCGAGCCTGCCGGCCTCGACCTCGGCCGCGAAGTATGCCCGGACCGACTCGAGGCCGCGACGGGCGAACACCACGCCGGGCCGGTCGGTCGGAAGCGGCCGGGCGCCCCGCATCAGCATCGCCGGCAGGCGGAGCTCGAAGAAGCGGACGACGCCCTCGGCGGCCTCCTCCAGAAGATCTTCGAGCGGCCGCACCCCCACCTGGGCGCGGAGCTCGCCGAAGATCGCCCCCGGCGTGCCCCCGGCGCGGGCGCACGCGAAGAGAAGCTTCTCTTTGGAGGGGAAGTAGTTGTAGAGCGTCCCCTGGGAAACGCCGAGCCGCTCCGCGATCGCCGGGATCGTGGTTCCCTCGTACCCCCGCTCGCGGAAGATCGCGAGGGTGGCCTCCAGGATCGCGTCCTTGCTTGCCGCGCGGGGCCTCGCCATGGGATCAGCGTAAATGAGGGCACGTTCATCTATCAACATTCACGCCAGGCGACGCCCCTGGTTCCTTGACCCGCCCTCTACCGAGCGAGACACTGCCTCCCGACGGACGAGGCTAGGAGGCCTGTCATGGACCAACCGCCTGGAGGAGGGCCGCCTGCAGCACCCGGCGGTGGGGCACCCGACTGGGGCGCGATGAAAGGCAAGCTCGCGGCCGCCAAAGGCCCCGAGCGCCTGATCTTGATCGGCGGGGTGCTGTTCTTCATCGATTCGTTCCTCCCGTGGTATGGCGTGAGCGGGAGCATCGCAGGCATCGGGTTCTCCGCCAACGCGAAGGGCTGGAGCTCGGGCGGCCTCGCCGTCATCGCGATCCTCCTCGGCCTCGCGGCCACGGTGCTGGTCCTGTTGAGCACCGTCGGGGTGCAGCTGCCGGTGCAAGCCACCGGGCCCTTGCTGCTCGGGCTTTGCGGGGGAGCGTTCGTGTTCGTGCTGCTACGGCTCATCACCGAGACCAGCTTCACGAAGTTCGGGCTCTACCTGGCGATCGTGTTCACCGGCGTCATGACCTATGGGGCATGGCAACGGTACAAAGCCGCCGCATAGGGCAAGAGGCGTCAGGACCGGCCGGGCGGAGACGCCCGGCCGGTACCATCTCCACGATGGACGAGCCGCTCCCCGAAGAGACGCACGAGCCCGACCCCGGCCTCCCGAGGCCTGCCGGCTCCGATTGGGCAGCCGTGCGCCGGCGTGTCTCCTCGCTCCATCCCCCGGAAGTGCTCATGATCGTGAGCGGCGCGCTGTTCGTGATCGCCACATTCCTTCCCTGGTACGAAGCCTCCGTCGGACCGCTCACGGTCAGCGAGACTGCCTGGAACGTCGGAGTGCTCGGCGTGATGGCGGCGTTGTGTGGCCTCATCACCACTGCGGTAGCCAGCGCGTCCCCGCTCGGCTTCGGGAACATCTCGACGCAGACCGCGGCGCTCGTCGGCGTGGTGCTGGCGCCCGCGACGTTGTTCTTCACGATGCTTCGTGTGTTGATCGATCCGCCGGGCGCCGCCGTGACGCAGTTCACGCTCGGGCTCGTCAAGGTCAGCCGCGGGATCGGCTTGTGGGGAGCGCTCGTTCTCGCCGTCGCGATGACGGGCGGAGCCGTGCGGAAGTACCGCGCCGTCGCGCTGCGCTAAAGGTACTGACCCGGCGGACCTTCGCCCTGCTGCGGGGAGGGCGGCGCCAGCCCCGGCGGGAGGCCGCGGCGGCGCATCTCCATCAGCTGGGCCTGGGCCGCCATCTGCTGGGTCGCGAGGGCCGCCTGGATGCCTTGGAAGAGCCCCTCGAGCCACCCGAGGAGCTGCGCCTGTGCGATCCGGATCTCTGAGTCGGTCGGCACGCCGGTCTCCGGCAGCGGAAGCGTGATCCGCTCGAGCTCCTCCGCGAGCGCGCCCGATAGGCCGGTCTTGAGCTCGGCTATCACCTTCGCATGGATGTCACGGAGATGTTCGCGCGCGTGCTCGTCGAGTGGTTCGCGGCGGACCTCTTCCAAGAGCTCGCGGATCATGACCGCGATCCGGAGCAGCTTCGCCGGCTGCTCGATCGTGTTCTGGCCGTCGTCGCCCTCCACGCCGGCTTCTTCCGGCATGACCGTGCCGGGCGGCACGGTGATCACGGGCTCGGACGGGCTCTCCGTCGCTTTACTGTCGGGCACGGGTTCGGATTCTATCGGGGGCGAACGGGACGCTGCAGAGCGAACCGGGCACGGGTCATGCGAAATAGCTCGTCGGGACCATCTCCCCGCTCGTTAGATACACCGAAGGACCTGGAGGTGAGGCCTGTGAAGGGTTTCCGACGACGGAATCGCGGCCCGGCGCGACGTTCGCGCTTTGGAGCCCTGTTCGCGTTCGTGGCGGTTGTCGCGCTCGCTCAGGGTTCGGCTTCGGCGCAGCTGAAGCTGCCCGAGCTGCCGCTGCCCACGTCGACTCCGTTGCTCGAGCCGCTGGATCTGGAGGACCTTCTGAACGTCGACGAGCTTCTGAACGGCGAACTGCCGGTTTCGGCCGATCTGGGCGAGACCGTCGACGCCGTCACAGGCACGGTCACGAACGTGATCGGCGGATCGACGGCCGGGAACGCGCCGAACGACAACGGCAAGCCGGCGCCAACCAAGCTGCCGGCGTCCGTTCCGCAGACGGGCTCGTGGATGACGGAACGCGTCCCGGCTCCGACGGGCTTGGTCGGTTCCACGACCCGGGTCAGCAGCAATACGGTTCCGTCTGTCTCGTACGGCTCGGCGGTGGGCGATGGGTTCGCGCGCGCTGCGCGCCGGGCCGCCGAGCTCGCCGGTCCGGTCGCGGCGCCGATGATCCTGGCGATGTTCGCTGTGGGCCTCCTCTTCGTTGCCGCACGCGGCCCCGGCCGGCTGGTCAAAGTCGAAGAGGAAAGGAAGACGTTCCGTGACCAGCGGACCTTCCGTCTCTAACGACCGGTCCACCCGGCTCGGGAGCTTCGCCCCCGATCGGCTCTCCATCTTCTTCTACGTTCGGTACCTCACCCCCATCCTCGTCCTGGTGACGCTGGCCGCGTCGCCCGACGTTCCGCTCCCCCGCGGGCGGCTCGTGGCGCTGCTGATCGCGCAAGCCGCTTTCGGGCTCGCGGCGCAGACGCTCGCGGTGCGGATCCCGCGGACGCTGTCGATCGCGGTGTGGTGCTCGCTCCTCGTGGACGTCGCGGTGATCGCCGGCCTCGCCGCAGCGACCGGCGGCGCGGGAAGCCCGCTCGTCTTCTTGTTCACGCTCCAGGTGATCGCGGCGGGGATCCTTCTCTCGTCCGCGGTCGGCGTTCGTTTGCTCCTCGTGGCAAGCGGGGCCATCCTCGCCCTCGACGTCGCGGGCTCCGCCGGCCTGATCCGAAGCCCGGGCGGCTTCCCCCGAGGCCTTCAGGCGCTGGCCGCGCTCTGGGTCATCGCGGGCAGTGCGATCATGTTCTCGACCTCGAACGAACGCGAGCTTCGCCGCCGCAACGTCGAGCTCGCGACGATCCGCAAGGTGACGCTCGACATCGAGGAGACGCTCTCGCTCGAAGAGATCCTGGCGGATCTGTGCCGCGGGGTCGTCGAGGGCTTCAGCTTCTCCGGCGCGGCCGTCCTGTTCCGAGAGAACGGTTCGTTCGTCTGCCGTGGCGGGTTCGGCTCCACCGGACGGATCGGCACCATCGTCGAGGACCGAGGGCCGGTGCGCGAAGCGACCGAAGCGGACACGCCGATCGTGGTCTCCCGCGACGAGGCCCGCCGCGACGGAACGCTGACGGATGTGATCGGGACCCGGGGCTATGTCTTGGTTCCGCTCGGACGCGACGGGGCGCTCGTCGCGACCCGGACCGGCCGGCGTGGCCGTCCCGGACTCGTTCGGCTCCGCGAGATCGAGGCGCTCTCGTCGCTGGCGCACCACGCGATCCTGGCCCTCACGAACGCACGGCTCCACGAAGAGGTCCGCGACATGGCGATCCGCGATCCGCTTACCGGACTTCTCAACCACGGAGAGTTCCAGCGGCAGCTGGCCGCCGAGGCGGGACGGCTCGAGCGGTTCAGCTCGCTACGCACATCCGGACACCGCCTCTCGCTGCTGCTGATCGACATCGACCGGTTCAAGATGCTGAACGACCGCTACGGCCATCCGGCGGGCGACGCGGTCCTGCGCGATGTCGCGAACGCGATCAACGACGCGGTCCGCTCCTTCGACGTCGTCGCCCGGTACGGCGGCGAGGAATTCGCGGTGATCCTGCCCGAGACGGACGAGGAGGGAGCGCTCCAGGTCGCGGAGCGCGTCCGCGAAGCGGTTCGCTCAACGGTCTCGCCGCCGAAGGCCGGACCGCGACGCCGCGTTACCGTTTCGATCGGGTCGGCGACCGCGCCGGCCGACGGATCCAACCCCGCCGAGCTGATCGCCAGCTCGGACGACGCGCTCTACCGAGCCAAGGACACGGGAAGGAACCGCGTAACCGCGGCCAGCGAGCTCCGGTCGCGTACGAGGCGCGTCGTCGCCCTGAAAGCCGCTAGCCGACGCCGGCCGGCACGAGCCGCACGCCGCGCTGCCGACGGATCTGAGCGCGCTCCCGCGCGGTCGTCCCGCCCCACACGCCGAACTCCTCGCGGGCGATAGCCCACTCAAGGCACTTAGGCCGCAGCGGGCACACGGCGCAGACCGACTTGGCCTTCGCGACGGCCGCGCCGCCCTCGGCGTAGAACAGCTCCGGATCCAACCCACGACACGAGGCCTCTTCGAGGAAGGGATACATCCGAGAGCGCCGCGTTCCCCCGTACGTCGTGACCATGTGCCCTCCTCCCGCGCGCTCCCCAGGCGCGGTGCATCGAATAGCGCGGTGCCCACCAAAGGGAAGAGGGGAATGGGGTTGGATTATGGGGATGGCGCGCGACACGTCAAGACTGGGAAACTCGCGCGAAGGTTCGCGGGTGCGATCAGCGAGACGAGGACTGCATCTCGGCAAGCTCTTCCGCGCGTACGCCGCCGTTCGCGAGCATGCCGCGCAAGCGCTTTCCCACTCCGCCGGGCTCCGTCGCGAGATGCAGGAGCGAGCGGAAGTCCGCCGC
>DATFGK010000138.1:0-8751 GCA_035249485.1 Actinomycetota bacterium
AATCGCGCTGGAGCGAGAGGATGAAGCGGAGCCGGTCGAGGTCCTTCTGGTAGAACTTCCGATACCCCGACGGCGTCCGTTCCGGATCGATCAGGCCTTCGCTCTCCAGGAACCGGATCTTCGAGATCGTGATGTCGGGGAAGTCTCCCTTGAGGCCTCCGAGGACCTCCCCGATGCTCATGTACGGCCGTCCCGTCTTCATGAGGCCTCTTTCGCGGCGAAGAACATGAGCTTGAACTTCCCGATCTGCAGCTCGTCGCCGGACGCGAGCTCGGCGACGTCGACCCGCTCGCGATTTATGTAGGTGCCGTTCAGGCTGCCGACGTCCTTGACCAGGAACCGTTGCCCTTCGCGCATGACCTCCGCGTGACGGCGCGACACCGTGATGTCGTCGAGGAAGATGTCGCTCGACGGGTGACGGCCCGCCGACGTGCGATCCTTGTCCAGCAGGAACGTGCTCCCCGCGTTCGGTCCGCGCTTGACGACGAGAACCCCCTGATCCGGGGCGAGCTCCTCGAGCGAGACCGAGAGCTCTTCGTGCTCGCCCTCGGCTTCTTCCGCGGTGCCGACATGCAGCGTCAACGTCGTATCGTCGGTTGCCGCGGCGAGCGGCGCGCCGCAGCGCGCGCAGAAGTTAGCGCCGTCGGGATTACCGTGTCCGCACCTCGTGCAATACATCGCGCGTCCCCCTGGGGAAGAAGCCCTGACCTTATAGCACAGGGTGAGGACGGCGAAAAAGTTGAGCTAGGAAGCGTGAAGGTACGGTGGAGGCCTATCGCGGATCTCGATTCGTCGGCTAGGAAGACGCCTGCTCAGACGCTATGAACCCCTGATACTGCGCCGACGTGAGGAGCCCGTCGAGCTCCGAGACGTTCGTGGCTTCGATCACGACCATCCATCCGTCCCCGTACGGATCCTGATTCACGAGATCGGGTGATTCCTCGAGTCGCGCATTGCGTTCTGCGATCGTTCCGGTCAACGGGGAATAGATGTCGGACACGGATTTCGTCGACTCGACCTCACCGAAGGGTTGACCCGCAGAGACTTCGGTGCCCGGGCCGGGCAGGTCGACGTAGACGATGTCGCCGAGCGCGTCCTGAGCGTAGTGGGTGATGCCGACGCGCACGTTCCCGCCTTCGAGCCGGGCCCATTCATGTTCTTTCGTGTATCGCAGGTCTTCCGGGTACATGCTCACCTCCGTGGAGCGCGTAGCCTAGGGAACCGCGGGCGGGGGATGCAAGGCGGACGCGCTCCGGATCGCCGCGCTATCCGAGGCCGGAGCGGACCATCGCGACGTAGGTCTCGAGCAGGGTTTCGGCCTTGTCCGATGAGCCGCCCTCGGCCCAGACGTGGGTCAGCGGATCCTCGGGGTCCGGAAGCACCAGGGCCCAATCGCGGCCGTGGAACACCTTGAGGCCCTCGATGTCGTCGGTTCGGTCGCCGTCGGCGGCGGTGGCCACATGGCGCATCACCGCTCCCTTCCGGTCCCACGGCGTCACGACCGTCGCATGCCGGATGAAGGTATTGGGGATCGATTCGAAGCGATCGACCAGCGCGTCCTCGGAGGTTGCGAGGATCTCGAGGAACCGGCAGAAGGAAGCCAGCGCGTCGAACGCAGGCGTGAAGTCGGGGAACACGTAGGCGCCGTCCAGGCCTCCGGCGAAGATGGCTCGCTCGTCGGTCGCCGCCGCCATCAACGCGCTCGCGGCGTGGGGCGACCGGCGCACCGTGCAGCCGTGCTTGGCGGCGATCTCCTCGGCCACCGCGGGGGCCGATACCGGAAGGACCACGACGCCGGGACCGCGCCGCTCGCAGACCAGGTCCATGAGGAAGAGGAGAGCGCGCTCGGTCGGGACCGTCACGCCGCCCTGCAGGACGAGCTGGATCCGCTCCCCCAGCGGATCGAACAGCGCGCCGAAGCGTGCCCGCGACGCGCGGACGAGCGACGCCAGATCATCGAGCCGGTACCGGCGCTCCTCATCGGACATCGTCGTGCGGTTCTCGTCGACGTAGGAGTTCACCGTGAGGATGTCGGTGCCGAGCCGGCCGAGGATCCCGGGAAGCACCAGCGCGGTCGGGCCGAACGCGCAATCGACGACCGCCTTCACGTTGGCCGCGCGGATCGCCTCGACGTCGAGCGTGCCGAGCAGACCCGCCTGGTAGAACTCGAGCGCCCGGGGTGGGAAGCGCAGCTCGCCGATCTCGTCGGGAAAGGCGCGTCGCGCGTCCTCGCGGAAGTAGACGCGCTCGATCGCGCGCTCGGCGGACTCGTCGATGTCGGCACCGGAGGCATCGAAGAAGCGGATCTCGATCGACTGCGGATCGCCGGGCACCGTTTCGACCGAGACGCCGCCGGTCGCCCTCGCCGTGCGCAGGTGGAAGCGGGCGACCGGGACGGGCGCCACCTCGAGGTCGTGGACGTGTATCCCCGAACCGTTCAGCCCGGCGATGAACGCGCGCTTGATCGTTCGAGCGGCGCGCGATTGGTCACGGCATGTGACGACCGTCGAACCGCGCTTGAGCGTCGCCGCGTATGCGCCGCCCAGACGCACCGCGACGTCGGGTGTGATGTCGATGTTGATCAGGCCCGACACGCCGCGGTGGCCGAATAACGTCCGCGACCCGCGCGACTCCCAGATGATGCTACGCCCGATGACCGCGCCGGCCTCGACGCTCTTGAACGGGTACACCTTGACGTTCGGCTGGAGGACGGCGTTCTCGCCGACGAAGCCCTCATCGCCGAGCACGACACCCTCCTCGAGCCGCGCGCCTCGCCGAACGTCCGCGTTGCGGCCGAGCACGCAGCCGCGCAGGTTGACCCCCTCCCCCACGTACGCGTTGTCGTGAACGATCGCACGGTGGAGGAACGCGCCGGGCTTGATGACGCTGTTGTTCCCGATCACGGTGAACTCTCGGATGTGCGCTCCGGCCTCGATCTTCGCGTGCTCCCCGAGCACCACGGGTCCGTCGATCTTCGCTTCTTGGTCGACGATCGCGCCGTCGTCGATCCAGACGCCGTCGGCGATCTCGAACCCCGCGATCTCGGTGTCAACCTTCCCCTCGAGCACGTCCTTGTGCGCCCGGACGTACGCCTCGATCGTGCCGACGTCGCACCAGTACCCATCGGCGATGTAGCCGTAGATCGGCGCGCCCTGCTCGAGAAGCTTCGGGAACAGATCCTTCGAGAAGTCGTACGGCTCGTCCGCCGGGATGTGCTGGAAGATCTCCGGCTCGAGGACGTAGATGCCCGTGTTGACGGTGTCGCTGAACACCTGGCCCCAGCCCGGTTTCTCAAGGAAGCGTTCGATGCGGCCGTCCTCGTCCGCGATCACGATCCCGTACTCCAGTGGGTTCGGTTGCCGAGACATGACCACCGTGGCCAGCGCGCCCTTCTCGCGATGGAAGGCGGCGACCTTCTCCAGATCGATGTCGGTCAGCGCGTCGCCGGAGATGACCAGGAAGGTCTCCTCGAGTGCGCCCTCGGCGTTCTTGACGCTGCCGGCCGTCCCGAGGGGTGACTCCTCGGTGGCGTAGGCGAGGGAGACACCGAGGTCCTCGCCGTCGCCGAAATATGTACGGACCAGGCTCGCGAGGAACTGGACCGTCACGATGATGTCGGTCATCCCGTGCTTCTTGAGGAGCAGCACGATGTGCTCCATGAGCGGACGGTTGACCATCGGCACCATGGGCTTCGGCTGGTTGGAGGTGAGCGGACGCAGGCGAGTGCCCTCGCCGCCGGCCATGATGACGGCTTTCATCGGCCCATCCGAAAGGGAAGCAGGCATCTTCGAGGGATTCTACCCAGCGCCGATGGGGCTCCGTCGCGCCCGAAGCGAGGCGAGCGCCATGCGCGCGTACTCCAGGGCCGCGTAGTACGAGAACAGGATGCCGGGGATGAAGCACAGCCACCCCAGGAATCGCACCCAGCCGAGCGGCGGCTCGGTGATCGCAGCGCCGAGCCAGACGCCGAACGCCCACATCGTCCCGAAGGAGCCGGCCTTCCCGCTCCACGTCACCGCCGGCCGGGGCACCCCCTTCGCGGAGAGGAACGGGATCATCGCGAGCAGAAGCCCGTCGCGTGCGAGCACGACCACGACCGTCCACAGCGGCGCGAGTTCGAGCATGATGATCACGGTCGCCGCCGCCGCGACAGCGAGACGATCGAAGAACGGATCGATCGCGATCCCGAGCTTGGAGACCTGGTTGTACCGGCGCGCGATCTTCCCATCGATCCAGTCGGTCGAACCGAGCACGAAGCCGACGATCCATGCGGCGCCGATGTTCTCGGGGCCGAGCGCGAGCCACAGGAACACCGGTATCAAGGCCAGTCGCGCGAACGTGACGACGTTGGGGAGGGTGAGGATCGCGTCGGACGGATTCTCGGTCGAGCCCTTCGGAGCGCTCGGATCGGGCTGCGTGCTCACGGCTCGCGAGCCTATCAGCGGTGTAGCCTCGACCAAGGAGGTGGTCTGCCATGGCCGACGATCATTACGACACGAGCGTGAACAAGGGCGATCTCAACATGCGGTCCTTCCGCGACGAGCTCAACGATCGCTGGAAGGACGGATGGAAGGTCGCGCAGGTTTTCATGCAAGGCGGCAACACGATCGTCGTCTGGGAGCGCAGGACGGGCTGACATACTCGCCTCGGTCAAACCGGTCGAGCCGGTCACAAAGTGGGGCGATATTCACCGATTAGCGTATTTAGGTCGTTGACGTCCCAAATGCCGGATGACAGGGTTGTGTCGCACCGCCCAGAGTGGGCGACTGGGGAAGGAGCAGTATGAGGCGACTCATGTTCTTCGCGGCACTCGCCGCAGCCCTCGCCATCGTGGCACCGGCGATGGGGGATACGGATCAGGCCGGTTGCTCGGGGACGACGGGGGTGACGGCTTCGCCCTTGATCGGCGACACCGCTCCCACGTGTTCGTTCGAGGTGGAGTGCACCGGTGAGGCAGCCGGTTGCGTGTGGGTCTTCGCTCTCGACGTCAACGGCACGGGGCTCGTCGAAGGCACGATGACTGCGGAGGTCGTGTCCCCCTTCGGTACCGCCAGGTGGGCTCACCCAGATGGGTCGGATTCCGCGGCTCCATCGTGTAGCGGAGCGTTCCACTGCGCGGACTCGTCGGCCTCGCAGGGCAACAACACGCTTCTGGCCGTCGTCGGCGCAGCCGGCGAGGGTGCAGCGGTGCGGATCACGTGCTCGGGCGGCGGCATCGCCGTCGTTCAGTCCGTGAGCTGCAACGTGGCCGCGGTCGAGTTCGGACCGGTCTAGGTCGATCAGTTCAGAAGAGGCCGGGCGGAATCTTCGCCCGGCCTCTCGTCGTCGGGACGGGGAGATTTGAACTCCCGACCTCTTGACCCCCAGTCAAGCGCGCTAACCAAGCTGCGCCACGTCCCGTAAGGCGGAAATCTTAGCGCTTACGTCCCGCTTCCGAGCGTCGCGACTGAACGCGAACCACGACGCGGATGGCCGTCCCCTCGAAGCCGAACCGCTCGCGCAAGCGACGCTCGAGCGCGCGGACGGCTTGGTCGGAGATCTTGCCAGTCGCGAAAACGACGATCTCGGGGGGTTTGGTTCGCGCCTGGGTCGTGTACTTCAGGCGTATGGGGCGGTCCCGGCCACCGAGCGGGATCCGGTCGGTGGCGTCGCGCAACCAGGCGTTGAGCTGGGCCGTCGGGACACGCATCTCCCACGACGCGCGTGCGCTCCGGACGGCCGGGAGGATCTTCGACACGCCACGTCCCGTGAGGGCCGATGTCCGAACGATCGATGCCCACGACACGAAGTGCAGCTTGTCCCCCACCTCGCGCTCGAGCCATTTCTGCCGCTCTTCCTCGACCAGGTCCCACTTGTTGAGCACGACGACGGCCGCACGGCCCGCTTCGGCCACCCTCTGCGCGATCTTCTGGTCCTGCTCGGTCGGGCCCTCGCCGGCGTCGACGACGATGACCGCGACCTCCGCTTCGTCGATCGCGCGGAGGCTGCGGACGAGGCCGTAATACTCGGGTCCGGTGGAACGCCGCACTCTGCGCCGGATCCCTGCGGTGTCCACGAAGCGGAACGACGTGCCGCCGACCTCGACGATCGTGTCGACCGCGTCGCGCGTGGTTCCCGGGGTTTCATCGACGATCGAGCGTTCGTCGTCGACGAGACGGTTGAACAACGAGGACTTGCCGACGTTCGGCCGCCCCACGATCGCGACGCTGATCGCGTTCTGGTCGTCGGCGTCCGTCTCGACCGGCTCTATCGCCCTCACGTGCTCGACGATCACATCGAGGAGGTCACCGGAGCCGCGCCCGTGCAACGCGCTCACCGGGAGCGCCGGCCCGAGGCCGAGCCGCTCGAGCGCGGGCACCTCCCGCTCCGCCGGTGCATCGTCGACCTTGTTGGCCGCGACCACGACGGGGATCGAGCCGCGCTTGAGCGTGCGCGCTACCGCGAGGTCGTCAGCCGTCGCTCCGGTTGTTGCGTCGACGACGAAGACGATGAGGTCGGCCGCCTTGGCGGCGCGCTGGGCCTGGGCGACGACCTTGGCCGAGAGGCCCTTAGCGCGCGGCTCCCAGCCGCCGGTATCCATGATCGTGAACGGGGTCCCGTCCCACTCAACGGTGTAACCATGCGGATCCCGGGTAACGCCGGGCTCGGGATGCTCGATGGCCTCGCGCTTCCCGATGAAGCGGTTCACGAGGGTCGATTTGCCGACGTTCGCCCGGCCGACGATCGCCACGACGGGCGGCCGCACCCGGCGCTCCCCCGGCTCAGCCGCGACGGGCACGTGAGGCTCCTTCCGCGAGCACAACGATCTCGTCGACGACCTGCGAGGGGGTTCGCGTCGTCGAGTCGATCACGTGGGCGTCGCGCGCCGGCGTCAGCGGCGAGACGGCGCGGGTCGAGTCGAGCCGGTCACGGCGTACCTGATCCTTCTTCAGCCGGTCCTTCGAGATCGCTACGCCCGACCTGGCCAGCTGGCGGTGACGCCGGTCCGCCCGTTCGGTCTCGGATGCGGTCAGGAAGACCTTCACGTCGGCGTCCGGACAGACGACCGTTCCGATGTCTCGTCCCTCGGCGACGAATCCGCCGCGCTGCATGATCCCCCGCTGCCGGCGGACGAGCTCCTTCCGTACGGCGGGGTGCGCGGACACCGCCGACACGGCCCGGTTCACGTCGGGGGATCTGATCGCTCGGCTCGGGCGCTTCCCGTCTATGAGGAGGCCGCGATCGTCGTGGTCGAAGTCGGTCTCCCGAGCCAGGCGTGCGAGCCTCCGGCCGTCTTCGGGGTCGATCCCTTGCCGTAAGGCTTTGAGCGTGACGGCGCGGTACATGGCGCCGGTATCGAGCCGATCCAGTCCCAGTCTCCGCGCGACGCCGGAGGCGACCGTCGTCTTCCCGCTGCCGGCAGGGCCGTCGATGGCGACGACCAGCCTTCGTCTCTTCGGTTTGGGACGAGTGCGGCGGACGGTCTCGCGTTTGACCACGTCCTGCCTCCCCCTTGGATCTCGGCGGTCAGCGTTCTATCAGGTCTTGGAGGTCGGACAGGAAGCCCGGGTACGAGACGGCCACAGCGTCCCAGCCGGAGATCTCGGTCGGCCCCTCCGCCGCGAGTGCGGCGATCGCCGACGCCATCGCGATCCGGTGGTCCCCTTCCGAAGCGACGCGGGCACCTGTGAGCCGCCCCGAGCCATGGACGATCAGGCCATCGGGCGTGGATTCAACGTCGGCACCCATGGCTTTCAGGGCCGACGCGGTCGTGGCGATCCGGTCGCTCTCTTTGACCCGGAGCTCGGCGGCGTCCGCGATGACCGACTCGCCCTCGGCGAAGGCCGCGAGGACGGCGACGAGCGGCAGTTCGTCCAACGTCCGAACGATGTCCGCTCCCCCGATGGAGACCGGGCGGCGATCCCCCGCCGAGACGGAGATCGTGCCGCGCGGCTCTCCGCAGACGACCCGCTCGTCTGAGATCTCGACGCGAGCGCCGTATCTGCGGAGCACATCGAGGATCCCGGTGCGGGTTGGGTTGAGGCCAACGTCCGTCACGACCACGGTCGAACGGGGGAGGATCGCGGCGCCTACCAGCAGGAATGCGGCGCTCGACAGATCGCCAGGGACACTCAGCGACGAAGCGTTTTGGATATTTGTCGACTTAACGACAACGCGATTCGGCGATCTCTCGACGGATACCCCTAGGTATTCGAGCATTCGTTCCGTGTGATCCCGTGAGGCCGCAGGCTCCACAATCGCCGTCTCGCCGCTTGCTTGAAGGCCGGCGAGCAGCACGCACGTCTTGATCTGGGCGCTCGCAAGGGGCGCTCGGTGCTGGATGCCGCTCAGCGAGCCTCCTCGGATGCGGAGCGGCAGGTAGCGGCCGCCTTCCCGGCCCTCGATCGTCGCGCCCATCGCCCGCAAGGGCTCGACGACCCTAAGCATCGGGCGTCGACTTAGCGACTTATCACCTTGGATACTTGTCGCGAAAGACTGTCCCGCCAGTATCCCCAGGATCGACCGGGCAGTCGTGCCCGAGTTCCCGCAATCCAGGCCGGCGGGAGCCTCGTGGAGGCCAGCAAACCCTCGACCTTCCACTAGGAATTCCCAGTTCAACCCTCTAGTTGAGAGTTTATGAGCCTCAGGTTGAGGGTTATCGTTACCGTTTACGCGGACTCCTAGGGATGCAAGCGAGGCACGGCTGGTAGCGACATCCAGGGAGGCGGAGAGGCCCTCGAGCCGGCAATCGCCCTCCCCCACCCCGGCGAT
>DATFGK010000139.1:0-12915 GCA_035249485.1 Actinomycetota bacterium
AGACGATGCTCGTTCTCGATGAGCGCGAACCGCACGTAGGCGTCCCCTGCGCGCCCGAATCCCACGCCCGGTGAGACGGCGACCCCGCCCTTCGCGAGCAAGAACTTCGCGAATTCGAGCGATCCCATCGGTGCGAACGCCTCCGGGATCCTCGCCCACACGAACATCGTCGCCTGCGGGGGCGGCACGTCCCACCCGGCGCGGGCGAGCCCTTCGATCAGAACGTCGCGCCGCGCGCGGTAGGCGTCGCAGTACACCTTGGTCTCGTCCTCGCACTCGTTCAGGGCGATGATCGACGCGATCGCGATCGGCTGGAAGACGCCGTAATCCAGGTACGACTTGAGCCGAGTGAGCGCGCCGACCATCTCCGCGTTCCCCAGCACGAACGCGATCCGCCACCCGGCCATCGAGAACGACTTCGACATCGAGAAGATCTCGACGCCGACGTCCTTCGCGCCCGGCGTCGCGAGGAAGCTCGGCGGCTGGTAGCCGTCGAACGCAAGATCCGCGTACGCGAAGTCGTGCACGACCATCAGGTCGCGCTCCTTGGCGAACGCGACCAGACGCTCGAAGAAGCTCGCGTCCACGCACGCCGTCGTCGGGTTGTGCGGGAAGCTCGTCAGCACCATCCGCGGACGCGGCCAGGTGCTCTCGTAGGCGTCGAGCAGGTTCGCGAAGAAGTCTTCCTCCGGTCCGAGCGGAACCGCGTGGACGTCGGCGCCGGCGAGCGCGACCGAGAACGTGTGGATCGGATAGGTCGGCTCCGGGACGAGGCACGTGTCGCCCGGCTGCACCAGCGTCCACGCGAGATGCGAGATGCCTTCCTTCGCGCCGATCGTCTGCAGCGCCTCGGTGTCCGGGTCCAACGTCACACCGTAGCGCCGCTCGTACCAGTCACAGATCGCCTTGCGGAGCTTCGGCAGCCCTTTGCTCGAGGAATACATGTGGTTCTTCGCGTGTGTCGCCGCTTCGGCGAGCTTCTCGACGACGCGCGCAGGCGATCCGAGATCCGGGTTCCCCATCCCGAGATCGATGATGTCCTCGCCGGACCGGCGGGCCGCGGCCTTCAAGTCGTTGACGACGTTGAAGACGTACGGCGGCAGCCGATCGATCCGGCGGAACTCCACGGGTCCTCCCCTCGTCTGCGGGCCCGGTCAGGCCTCGTCGCGGGCGATCACGCGCCAGATGCGATCGAGGTCGGAGAGGTCGGCGAACTCGATGGTCAACCGTCCGCGGCGACGTCCGAGCTCGACGTTCACGCGCGTATCCAGCATATCGGAAAGCCGTTTCTCGACTTCCAATATCGCGGGGGGCCGGTCGACCCGAGAGCTCGCCGCGCGCGTCTTCAGTCCGGCGCCGCCGTCGACGAGCCGTCGCACGAGATCCTCCGTCTGACGGACGCTGAGATTCTGGGCGACGACGCGCTGCGCGGCGCGCTCCTGGTTGTCATGGTCGGCGAGCCCGGCGAGCGCTCGCCCGTGCGCGGCGGTCAGCGTCCCCCCGGCGATGCGCCGTTGCACGGTTGCCGAGAGTCCGAGAAGCCGAAGCGCGTTCGTGATCGCGGCGCGGCTCCGCCCGACCCGGTCGGCGAGCTCTTCGTGCGTGAGTCCGATGTCGTCGAGCAGCTGCCGGTAGGCGGCGGCCTCCTCGAGCGGGTTCAGATCCTCGCGATGGAGGTTCTCGATCAGCGCGTCGCGGAGCATCTCGGTGTCGCCGGCCTCCCGCACGATCGCGGGGATCCGCTCGAGGCCCGCCCGGCGCGCCGCGCGCCAACGGCGCTCACCGACGATCAGCTCGTAGCCGCCGGCCGGCCTTGCTCTGACGATCACCGGCTGCAACACGCCGACGGCCCGGATCGACGCCGCGAGCGTGTCGAGCGCCTCGTCGTCGAACTCCGTACGCGGCTGGCGCGGGTTCGGCGCGATCTCCTCGAGGGCGACCTCTCGGAGCGACGTTGCCGGCGTCTGGAGCAGCGCGCTCAGGCCGCGACCGAGGCCGCCGCGTGGCCGTCCACCATCGGAACCGTCGCTCGCGTGCATCATCGATCCTCCTCGTGGGAGCTGGGCTGTTCGGATGGATGGCCCGGGGGCTCGGCACCGGCCGGTTCGCCCTGGGCGGCTTTGGTCTCGACGCTCCACCGCGCGATGAACTCACGCGCGAGGTCGCGATACGCCACGGCGCCGCGGGTCGTCGGGTCGTAACGGGTGATCGGGCGTCCGAAGCCGGGCGCCTCAGAGAGGCGCACGCTCCGCGGGATCACCGTATTGAATACCGCGTCACCGAAATGACGACGCACCTCGGCCACAACCTGTTCGGCGAGCCGCGTTCGCGCGTCGAACATCGTGAGTACGACGCCGGCGATCCGAAGATCCGGGTTCAGCCCGTCGCGTACGAGATCGATCGTCCTCAGCAGTTGGCCGAGTCCCTCGAGCGCGTAGTACTCGCACTGCACCGGCACCACGATCGCGTCGGCCGCGACAAGCGCGTTGATCGTGAGGAGCCCGAGCGATGGCGGAGAGTCGATCAGGATCGCGTCGTACTCCTCCCGCAGTGCCGCGATGCATCCGCGCAGCTTCGACTCCCGCGCGAACGCCGCAACGAGCTCGATCTCCGCGCCGGCCAGATCGATCGTCGACGGCAGCACCGACAGACGCTCGATCGACGTCGCCAGGATCCCATCGGCGGGATCCATCCCGCCGAGCACCTCGTAGGTTCCAACCTTGACGGCCCGGCGATCGATCCCAACCCCGGTGCTCGCGTTCCCCTGGGGGTCGAGGTCCACGAGAAGCGTCCGGATCCCTTCGTCAGCGAGACAGGCGGCGAGGTTCACGGCTGTGGTGGTCTTGCCGACCCCGCCCTTCTGGTTGGTAAAAGCGAACGCGCCTCGAAAACTGGAAGATACTGGATTTAGGGGTGCCTGAGCCTGGCGCTCGAGATGGTAGAGACTGCCAGGCAGCGGGCTCATGCTTCGCGGCTCATCATAAAGAGCACACCGGGCGAGTCAACGTCGCCGAACCCCTCGAGCTGAACCCGCCGAGCACCGGAAGGGACCTCCTCGGTCGGGCCCGCAGCCACGACAAGATCGCCGCCGGGTCTTACGAGCGACTGGAGCTCGAGCAAGGTTGAGACCGGAGCCGAAAACGCTCGAGCGACGGCGACGTCGAAGGACCCGTCAACCTCCTGGAGACGTCGAGCCAGGATCTCCGTATTGCTGAGGCCGAGACTGCTGGCCTGAAGCTCGAGGAAACCAGCCTTTTTCGCGTTCGGCTCGAGCAGGGTGAAGCTCGTATAGGGAAAGCAGCAAGCCAGAACGAGCCCAGGGAAGCCGGCGCCAGAGCCGACGTCGATCCACCTTTCGGACGGGATCGGCAGGCGTCCCGCCGCGAACAGCAGCGAATCCGCCGTGTGACGGGACACGATCGAAGCTCGGTCGCCGGGCGCAATCAGACCGAGCCGCTCGGCGGACTGATCTACGGCGTCGGCGTGGGCGATCAGAGGGGAGGCGAGGGAGAGAGGGAGGCCGAGGTGCTGAAGGACGGTTCCGAGGACCATGCGGTCCCGGGAGATGTTTCTCGTGAAACCCATGTTTCCCGGGAAACATCCTAGCCTGCGGTTCCGGCCCTGCCGGGAAGGCCACCGAGCCGCTTACTCGGGGCTGATCACCACGTGCCGGTCGGGGCCCTCGCCCTCGCTGGCGGTTCGGACCCCGCGGGAATCCGCCAGGCTGTCGTGGACGATCTTCCTCTCGAAGGCCGACATCGGCTCAAGCGCCATCGGGCGCCCAGACTTCCGAACGCGTGCCGCCGAAGACCGAGCGTGACGCTCCACGAGAACCCGACGCCGGGCCCGGTACCCCTCGATGTCGAGGTTGATCCATGCCCGTTGGCCGAGATGGCGTTGGACGGCGGCGCGTGTGACTTCCTGGAGAGCCTCGAGGGTCGAGCCGCGCCGGCCGATCAGCAGTCCGAGCTCGGGGCCGGTTATCTCTACCTGAGCGGCTCGGGACGTCAAGGTCGAGGCGACATCGGCGTCCAGGTCCAGCACCTCGAAAAGGCCGTCCAGGAAGTCCTCGGCGGCCTCCGCCTGCGCTTGGAGCTCCTCTTGAGCGACCGCGGGCTCGTCGTCCGCTTCGACTTCGACCTCGCGGGCCAGAGCGAGATCCTCTTCCGATCGCTCGTCGCGGAGGCGGACCCGGACTTGCGCTTCGCCGCGCTCCTGAAGGCCGGTCCCTTCGGAGAGGATCTGGACCTCGACCTCGTCATCGGTCGCCCCTAGCATCTCCAGGGCTCGGTCGATCGCTTCCTCGACCGTCCGGCCGGAGGCAACGACGCCTTCGCTCATCGCTTCGGCTTCTGCGGCTTCGGCTTCTGCGGCTTCGAAGGCTTGCCCTTGTCACCACCCGATGCCGCAGGCGGCGCTGCGGCTGCGGCGGCCTGCTGACGGCCCAGGAAGAACTGCTGCTGGCCGATCGTCCACAGGTTGGACACAACCCAATAGATGATCACGCCCGACGGCATGCTCAAGGAGATGAAGCCGAGGAAGATGGGCATGATCCGGCCCATCATCTGCATCTGTTTCGCCTGCGGCCCGGTGGCCTGCTTCGACATCTGTTTCTGCTGGTAGTAGGTAGTGCCGACCATCAACGCGATCAAGCTGTAGTAGGCGATCAGGCTGGCCCCGCCTCCCGCATCGTCTGCTGCCGTGCACTGCCGGATCGTCGACTTGCTGGTCGCTTGGGTCGGGGAACAGGCGAGGTGCATCCCGAGGAAGGTCGCCTTGTCCTCGACGAGCTGGTCCCCTAACGCCCCCTCCTTGAAGGATCCGTTCTCGCGGGGGAGGTGACCGGTTCCCGTCGGGGATTGGCATCGGAAGCCGAAGCGCTCCTGTCCATTCACCACCACGTCCCCGGGTTTGCAGAGCGTCACGATGCTAGGCAGCGGGCCGTTGCTCTCGGCGTCGACGATATCGACCTGCTTTTCTTCAACGGTTTTGCCGTCTTCGCTCGTGATCTCACAATTGAGCGTCGTCGAGGCGCTCGTCCTCTCGATGGGCCTGCAGATCGTCGTTTTCACGGGGAATTCCTGGGGTGTCGCAGATGCCACGGGAAGCGCGGGAACAGGGACAGCAGCACGGAGCACCGAGTAGAGCGCGATGAAGACCGGCGCCTGCATCAGCAGCGGGAAGCAGCCGCCGAGCGGGTTCACGCCGTGTTCCTTGTAGAGCTTCATCAGCTCTTCGTTCATCTTCTGGCGATCGCCCTTGTACTTCTGCTGGATCCGTTTGAGCTCCGGCTGGATCTTCTGCATCGCGCTCATCGACCGGATCTGCTTCACGGTCAGCGGGATCAGCACGACGCGAACGAGGATCGTCAGCAGGATGATCGCGACCCCGTAGGACGGGATGACGTCGTAGATCGCCGACAGGACGGTCCCGAGGAAACGGAGGATCGTCCCCCAGGCTTCAGCCACGAGCCGTCTCTCCCACGTGTCGGATCCTGACCGGGTCGAGCCCACCCGGGCTCCAAGGGCCGCAGCGGAGCACTCGCCAGGCCGCGGCCGGCAGTCCTCGGAGCAGCCCGCGCTCCCTGAGCGACTGAACCGCGTACTCGGAGCACGACGGGTGGAAGCGGCAGCGCTGGGGCAGCGCCTTGGAGATCGTGAACTGGTAAAGCCGAATGATGCCGATGAGCAGCAGCGACGGGCCTCTCAAGAGGCGATTCACCGGCAGCCCCCGGCTTCCGCCAAGACCCGCCGCAGGCTATCTACCATTTCTTGGAAACTCGTAGTGAGCGCACTCGGCGTGGCGACAACGACAACGTCGGCTCCCTCGCGGATCTCGCCCCGGACCGCACGGACGGCTTCGCGTAGACGACGCTTCGCGAGGTTGCGCTCGACGGCACCGCCGAGGCCACGGACCGCGGTGACGCCGACCCGGGCAGGACGCTCCTCAGCGGTCGCCAGCACATGCGCAGCGAGCGCGTCGCTCGACGCGCGCTTCCCTTCAGCATAGATCCGTCGAAAGTCGGCGCTCGACGTGAGCTTTCCCGCCTGCGCCATCGATGCTCGAGCGCTTCTCAGCGCTACACCGTGAGCCGGGCGCGTTGCTTGGCCCGGCGTCGGGCGAGCACGGCACGACCGGCGCGCGTGCGCATGCGAGCGCGGAACCCGTGGGTGCGCTTGCGGCGGCGCCGATGCGGCTGGTAGGTGCGCTTCATGGTCTGGTTGAGAAGTCGTCGAAGTCTACGCGTCCGTTCCGAACACCGTCAACAAAGGCGAATTCCCGTTCTTGAAGGCTACCTGGGCCGATGTTAGTCTCCGGCCCCTCCGGAACCAGCCTCCGTGGGTTCAACCTTCCCGACCCCCGGTTCCGTCGTGCCCAGGTGCGGCCCGGAGCTTCCCCAGGTGTTTTCCACACCTGTGGATACGCCCTGTGGAATCGGGAGGGTCGTGAGCGAGACCGCCGAAGCGCTGTGGGAGAGTGCTCTTCAGCGCCTCCGTGAGACAACGTTATCCCCAGGCGCCAAGCCCTGGATCGAAGGAACCCGCCCGGTGCGCTTGAGCGGGAACACCATCGTGCTCGCGGCTCCGTCGGCGTTCGCCAAGGAATGGCTCGAGACCAAATACGCGACGCTTCTCACGCATACGCTCGGCGAGATCGCCGGCAGGCACCTCGACGTCCAGGTTCTGGTGGACAGCAAAGCAGTCCCGGCATCCACCGCGGGCGACGTTCCGATCGTTCTCGACGCGGCGCCGGATCTCGTGACGTTCTCGCGGCCGGCTTCGACGTCGTCGCCGCTGAGCCCGAAGTACACGTTCGACTCGTTCGTCATCGGGCCCTCGAACCGCTTCGCGCACGCGGCCGCCCTCGCCGTCGCCGAGCAGCCGGCGCGTAGCTACAACCCGCTGTTCGTCTACGGCGGCGCCGGGCTCGGCAAGACGCACCTCCTCCACGCGATCGGGCATCACGTCCGGCGCCTCTATCCGACGGCGCTCGTTCGGTACGTCTCGAGCGAGCAGTTCATGAATGAATTCATCATGGGCGTGCGCGAGGAGAAGATGCAGGCGTTCCGCCAGCGCTACCGTGAAGCCGACCTGTTGCTCGTCGACGATATCCAGTTCCTCGCGCGCGGCGAACAGACCCAGGAGGAGTTCTTCCACACCTTCAACGCGCTCTACAACGACGGCCGGCAGATCGTCATCTCATCCGACCGCGCACCCGCGCAGATCGCGAGCCTCGAAGACCGTCTCCGGAGCCGTTTCGAGTGGGGACTGATCACCGACGTGCAGCCGCCGGATCTCGAAACGCGCGTCGTGATCCTTCAGAAGAAGGCCGCGGGCGAAGGGTTCAACGTCCCGAACGACG
Organism: Actinomycetota bacterium; assembly: GCA_035249485.1. Lineage (GTDB taxonomy): Bacteria > Actinomycetota > AC-67 > AC-67 > AC-67 > DATFGK01. The sequence goes on from DATFGK010000139.1 coordinate 7,363, forward strand.
TGCTCGAATTCATCGCGCAGCGCGTCCAGAACAACATCCGTGAGCTCGAGGGACGCTTGATCCGCGTCGTGTCCTACGCATCGTTGTCGAGCGTGCCGGTAACGCTCGCGCTGGCCCAGGAAGTCCTCCGTCCGCTCCTTCCCTCCGAGGGCGCGGGCGACATCCCGGTCGAGGCGATCATCAGGGAGACCACCTCCTACTACTCCGTGAGCCGCGACGAGCTCGTCGGCCCGTCCCGGTCCCGGCCGCTGGTGACCGCGCGTCAGATCGCGATGTACCTGTGCCGAGAGCTCACCCCGCTTTCGCTCCCGAAGATCGGGGAAGCCTTCGGTGGAAGGGACCACACGACCGTCATGCACGCCGACTCGAAGATCCGGACTCAGATGGGGGAAAGAGAGGCGGTTTATTCACAGGTGCAGGAGCTGACCGCTCGGATCCGGCGCCGGGCCGCGGGGGTGTCCGATGGATAGACATCCCGCCCACAGGCCTCATCCCCAGGGTTTCGCGCCGTCTGCGCTGGGTGTGGGCTCCGTCCACATCATCCACACTCCCTACGACTTCTTCTGCCTTTATTTTCTAAAGATCAATGTCATAGGCAACCCGTACGATCTGTGGAGGAGGGCATCGTGAAGATCAGGATCGAGCGGGACGCGTTCGCCGAAGCCAGCTCGTGGGTACTTCGCTCGGTCGGGACGCGGGCAACGCTTCCCGTCCTCGGTGGAGTCCTCGTCGTTGCGGAGGATGAGGGGATCCGTCTCGCGGGAACCGATCTCGAGGTCGGCGCCGAGGCCAAGGTCGAAGGCGCGATCGACGGGAAGGGCCGCGCCGTGCTCCCCGGCCGGGTTCTCGGAGAGATCGCGCGGACGCTGCCGCCCGGGACGGTGCGGGTCGAGGCCGACGGCGGGCAAGCGCGGATCACATGCGGCTCTGCGGAGTTCACGCTGCGTACGCTTCCGACCGAGGATTTCCCCGCGCTCGCGGGGCCAACCGACGCACCCGGCGGTACCGTGCCGGCGAACGAGTTCGCGCTCGCGGTGAGCCAGGTGACCAAGGCAGCGTCCCGCGACGAGGCGCGCCCGATCCTCACCGGGGTCCTGATCGAGTCCGAAGCGGGGAAGACCACGTTCGCAGCGACCGACAGCTACCGTCTCGCGATCCGAGAGATCGCGTGGAAGGGCCCGAAGGAGAGCATGAAGCGGGTCGTCCCGGCGCGGGCACTCTCCGAAGCCGCTCGAGCGGCGGAAGGCGAAGGCGACGTGACGCTGTCGCTCGGCGAGACGCAGGTATCGGTGCAGGGCAACGATCGCCGGCTGACGACGCGCCTCATCGAAGGCGAGTTCCCGAACTGGCGGCAGTTGCTGCCGGAAGACCAGCCGAACCACCTGACCGTCGATCGCGAGGCGTTCCTCGAGGCCGTGCGTCGCGTCGGGATCTTGGCGCAGCAGGGAACGCCGCTCCGGCTCGAGCTGAGCCCGGCGGGCGTGCGCCTCACGGCAGGCACGCAAGACGTGGGCGAGGCCGCCGACCTCGTCGAAGGGAAATACGAAGGTGAGCCGCTCGTCATCGCGTTCAACCCGACGTACCTCTCGGACGGCGTCCAGGCAATCGAGGGAAGCGAGGTCGTGCTGTCGTGTCGGGACGGACTCAAGCCGGCGGTGTTGCGGTCGCCGGACGGCGGGTCGTTCCTCTACCTGCTGATGCCGGTTCGGATCTCGTAGCGGGTAAACCCTCCGGGTTGCGGCTGACCCGACTCGAGCTGAACAACTTCCGTTGCTGGGAGCAGCTCGCGGTCGACTTCCCTGAGGGTCCGGTCGCGCTCGTCGGGCCGAACGCGTCCGGGAAAACGTCGATCCTGGAGGCGATCTGGTACGCCGCGTCGCTCGGATCGCATCGAACCTCGACCGACGCCGTCCTCGTACGGTCGGGACAGACCTCCGCGATCATCCGCGCCGGCGTCGATCGTGACGGCCGCGACGACCTCGTCGAACTCGAGATCGTCACGCAAGGACGCGCACGCGCGAAGCTCGGCGGCGCATCGGTTCCGCGCCGGCGCGATGTGCTGGGAACGCTCCGCGCGACGATCTTCTCGCCCGAACGCGTCGCGGTCGTCCGCGGCGATCCCGGCGAGCGGCGGCGGTTCGCCGACGACCTCCTCGCGCAGCTCTATCCCCGCTATCACGCGGTGATCAAGGAGTTCGAACGAGCGCTCCGTCAACGCAACGCCCTGCTGCGCGAGTCCGAGGGCCGCGTCCCGCCCGGGATCGAAGCATGGGACGAAGCGCTCGCCGGGCCCGGCGGCGAGCTCTGCGCGGGGCGGGCGCAGGCGATCGCGGCGCTCGACCCCGCGGCCACCGAGTCCTTCGCCTCGGTCGGAGGCACGAGCCGGCTCTCGGTGGCGTACGCGCCGAACGTCGCTCCGCCGGGGAATCTCAAGCCCGAGGACTGGACGGCCGCGATCCTTCGCCGGCTCGAGGAGCGGCGACGCGACGAGGTCGTCCGCAAGACGACGCTCGCCGGGCCGCACCGAGACGACCTCGACATAACCGTCGACGGGCTTCCGGCGCGCACCCACGCCAGCCAAGGGGAGGCTTGGCTCGCCAGCCTCGGGCTCGTCCTCGGCGCACACGGGGCGATCGGGCAGCAGGTCGGAGAGCCGCCCCTTCTGCTGCTCGACGATGCGTTCGGGTTCCTGGACCCCGAACGCCGAGAGCGGCTGGGGAGCGTGCTTCCGAGCGAAGCTCAGCTCATCGCCACGACATCGGACAGGCAGGAGTGTCCAACCTCACTGCAGTGGAAGATATTCAGCGTTAGCGTTGACGGCGTGGGCCACGATGCGACGTCGTAACGGCGAAGGAAGAGATCCGACCCCGGTGGCCGAGGCCGTCAGCCGATTGATCGCCGAGCGAGGCTGGGAAGAGCGCATGGCGCTCGGCCGCCTCAAGGCCAGCTGGGCGTCGATCGTCGGCGAGCAGATCGCCGCGCGCAGCGAGCCGATCCGTCTCGACGAGGGTCGGCTCACGATCCGCGTCGAAGGGGGTGCGTGGGCCGCCGAGCTCGCACTCCTCGGCTCGTCGCTCGCGAACTCCGCAGCGCATTTCTTGGGGCCGGGACGCGTCCGCGAGGTGGCGGTCGTGGCGGGCTCCGTCAGCCACCGCTGAGCGGCTCCGAGCCGGCTCGCCCGGACCTCCGGAACGACCCCCTCGAACGGACGGAAAACCTCCTTCCAAACCGGCCGGAAAAACCCCACCTCAGAGGTCTGTTTCGGGACCCGAAAACCGCCTCTGACGTGCTATAATCGTATCCCGGCGTCATCGTCCGACCCGAGTGCTGGAATGCCCGCCGATCCTCGTACCGAAGGGGGGTCCGGCGAGCCCGGCCGGGGGTCGGGATAGCGCCCCGGAAACGCCCTCCCCAAGGCGGGTTCGGCTGCGTCGAAATGGCGCCGGAACGGGGTCGGCGACGCGGCATCGCGGGTCGCCGGCGGGGAGCAGAACGGTCGGCCGAACGCAGGAGCGAAGGTGGCGAAGGCGGTCTCAGAGGAACAGTACGGCAGTCAGCACATCAAGGTTCTCGAGGGTCTCCAGGCCGTCCGCAAGCGGCCCGGTATGTACATCGGTTCCACGGGACCGCGCGGACTTCATCACCTGGTCTATGAGGTCGTAGACAACTCGATCGACGAGGCGCTCGCCGGCCGGTGCTCCAAGATCATCGCCACCGTGAACTCCGATAACAGCGTCACGGTGACCGACGACGGCGCCGGCATCCCGGTCGCGCCGATCCCCGGACGCAAGGACCGCCGCCCTGCGGTCGAGGTCGTTCTGACGACGCTTCACGCAGGTGGGAAGTTCGAGGGCAAGGGCTACACGGTCTCGGGCGGCCTGCACGGCGTCGGCGTGTCGGTCGTGAACGCGCTGTCGAAGCGGCTCGACGTCGAGGTGATGCGCGACGGCTACGAGTGGCGGCAGTCGTACGAGCGCGGGAAGCCCATCACGAAGCTCTCCAAAGGTAAGCCGACCAAGAGGACCGGCACGACCGTCACGTTCTGGCCGGACCCCGACATCTTCGACGAGCTCGAGTTCAAGACCGACATCCTCGGCCAGCGCCTGAAGGAGCTCGCGTATCTGACGAAGGGCGTTCAGATCGTCCTCCGCGACGAGCGCACGAGTCCTCCGGACGAGGAGACTTTCCGTTTCACCGGCGGCATCGCCGACTTCGTGAAAGCGCTCAACACCGGCCGGGAGACGCTGAATAGAGTGATCTATTTCGAGAACGCCGAGGAAGGTCGCGAAGTCGACATCGCGCTCCAATGGAACGGCGGGTACAACGACTCGATCTACACCTTCGCGAACACGATCAACACGCACGAGGGCGGGACGCACGAAGAGGGCTTCAAGAAGGCCGTCACCAACGTCGTCAACCGGTACGCCCGCGCGAAGAGCCTCCTCAAGGAGAAGGAAGAGAACCTCCAGGGCGAGGACATCCGCGAGGGGCTCACCGGGATCGTCTCGGTGAAGCTTCGCGACCCGCAGTTCGAAGGGCAGACCAAGACCAAGCTCGGGAACACGGAGATCCGCGCCTTCGTCGAGAAGGCGGTCAACGCCCGGCTCGCCGAGTGGCTCGAGGAACACCCCACCGAGAGCCGGAGGATCGTCTCGAAGGGCATCCAGGCGGCACGCGCCAGGCTTGCCGCGAAGAAGGCGCGCGACATCGCGCGCAAGAGCGCGTTCGACGCCGGCGGGCTGCCGGGCAAGCTCGCCGATTGCTCGTCGACGGACCCGAACTCGACCGAGGTGTTCATCGTCGAGGGAGACTCGGCCGGCGGCAGCGCGAAGCAGGCGCGGAACCGCGAGTTCCAGGCGATCCTGCCGATCCGCGGCAAGATCCTCAACGTCGAGAAAGCTCGCCTCCACAAGATCCTGGAGAACGCAGAGATCCAGGCGCTCATCAGCGCCGTCGGAACCGGGATCGGCGAGGACGCCGACATCGAGAAGCGCCGGTACGGCAAGGTCATCATGCTGACCGACGCGGACGTCGACGGCGCCCACATCCGCACGCTGCTTCTCACCTTCTTCTTCCGACACATGCGGACGGTCGTCGAGCAGGGCTACATGTACATCGCCCAGCCGCCGCTGTACTCGATCCGTTACGGCGCGAACGAGGTCCACTACGTGTTCAGCGACAAGGAACGCGACCGCGTCCTGAAGGACAACAACGGCAAGAAGGCCCAGATCGGCCGTTTCAAAGGCCTCGGCGAGATGCCGGCCGAGGAGCTCTGGCAGACGACGATGAACCCCGAGACGCGCAACCTCCTCCAGGTGACGCTCGAGGACGCCGCGCTCGCCGACCAGATCTTCGTGACGCTCATGGGCGAGGACGTCGAGGGGCGGCGCGAGTTCATCCAGAAGAACGCCAAGGACGCCTTCATCGACATCTGACATGGCAGACACCCCGCTCGAACGCCGCATCGAACCGATCGACATCGAGGAAGAGGTAAAGCGCTCCTACCTCGACTACGCGATGTCGGTCATCGTCGGCCGCGCGCTGCCCGACGCG
>DATFGK010000140.1:0-8723 GCA_035249485.1 Actinomycetota bacterium
GGGGCCGGGCGGGCCGCTCGTCGACCCGGCGCGGGCGGTCCCCTTGCGGCCGCGTTTCGCTCCCGCGCCGCCCCCGCCGAACAGCGTCGGCTCGGATCCGGCCGGCGGGCTCATGGCTCGATCGTGCGTATCCCCAGCTCGCGGAGCGCCTTCGGATCCACCGGTGCGGGTGCGCCTGTGAGCGGGTCGACCCCCGACTGGATCTTCGGGAACGCGATCACGTCGCGGATCGAATCCCGTCCGGCCATGAGCATGGCGATCCGGTCGATGCCGAGCGCGATCCCGCCGTGCGGCGGCGGGCCGTACGCGAATGCTTCGAGCAGGAAGTCGAACTCGGCCGGGTCGCGCTTCAGCGCCTCGAGCACGCGCTCTTGAACGTCGCGCCGGTGGATCCGGATGCTGCCGCCGCCGAGCTCGACGCCGTTGAGTACGAGGTCGTACGCGCGCGCCCGCACCGAGCCCGGGTCGTCGGTCATCCGCTCGATCGATCCTTGCGGCGAGGTGAACGGGTGGTGGACCGAGACCCAGCGCTTCTCGTCCTCGTCCCACTCGAACAGCGGCGGATCGGTCATCCACAGGAAGCTCCACGCGCCTTCGGGGATCAGGCCGCGCTCCGCCGCGACGTGGGACCGCAGCGCGCCGAGCACGACGCGCGCGACCGGCGTCGCGTCGGCGACCACGAGCGCGAGGTCGCCTTCGGTGATCGCGAGGGCCGACCGCAGCGCCGCGGCTTCCGGCTCCGTGACGAACTTCGCGAGCGGCGAGTCCACCCCTTCGCTCGTGAAGCGGAACCACGCGAGGCCCTTCGCGCCGCGTTCCATCGCGAGCTGCTCGAGCCGCTTGAGCTCGGTCTTGTGCATCTCCGCGCCGCCGCGGACGCCGACGCCGAGGATCGAGCCGCCGGATCCCATCACCTTCTTGAAGATGCCCAGTGTCGTCTCGGCGAAGACCGGTTGGAGATCCGTGAGCTCCATGTCGAAGCGCAGGTCTGGCTTGTCGCTGCCGAAACGGCGCATGCACTCGTCGTAGGTGAGGCGCTGGAACGGCGGCTTCAGCTCGGCGCCGAGCAGGTCGCGCCACAGGTCGGTCATCAGCTCTTCCATGAGCTCCTGGACGTCGGCCTCCTCGACGAACGACATCTCGAGGTCGAGCTGGATGAACTCGAGCTGCCGGTCGGCCCGCAGATCCTCGTCCCGCCAGCACGGCGCGATCTGGTAGTAGCGCTCGAAGCCGGAGACCATCAAGAGCTGTTTGAACAGCTGCGGCGACTGCGGGAGCGCGTAGAAGGAGCCGCGCTGCAGGCGGCTCGGGACGAGGAAGTCGCGCGCGCCCTCGGGCGTCGAACGCGTGAGGGTCGGCGTCGCTATCTCCGCGAAGCCGCGCTCGTCGAGGAAGCGGCGGATGCCGCGCGTCACGCCGTGCCGCAGTCGCAGGCCCTGCTGCATCACCGGGCGGCGCAGATCGAGGTAGCGATACTTCAGCCGGGTCGTCTCGTCCGCCTCGAGATCGTCCTCGATCACGAACGGCGGGGTCAGGCTCTCCGAGAGCACTTCGAGCTCGGACGCGCGCACCTCGATCGCGCCGGTCGGCAGCTTCGGGTTCTCGGTCCCTTCCTTACGCTTCGTGACCGTCCCGGACACGAGCACGCAGAACTCGCGATCGATGCCGGTGTGTGCGCGCTGGGCTGCCTCCGGCGCCTCCTCGGGGTGGAACACGATCTGCACGGTGCCCGAAGCGTCTCGAAGGTCGACGAACACGACGCCCTTGTGGTCGCGGACGTGATGGACCCAGCCGGCGAGCTTCACCTGCTCCCCGGCGTGCTCGGCGCGGAGCTCCCCGGCGCGATGCGTGCGCATCATCGGAGCGCCGCCGCCAGCTGCGCGGGCGCTTCGCTCAGCGGAACGGTCCGTTGTTCGCCCGAGGTCATGTCGCGGATCGTGCAGGCGCCGGCCTCTCGTTCGGCGGGGCCGATCAGAACGCCGAAGCGAGCGCCGAGCCGGTCGGCATGGCGCAGCTGTGCCTTCAAGCCCTTCTCCGCGTACGCCATATCCGCCGACACGCCCGCTTCACGGATCGCCGCGACGAGCCGGAACGCCGAGGGGCGCTCCTCCGCCCCCAGCGGCACGACGAACGCGCCGAGACGAGGGGTCGGCTCCGCCGCGCCGGCGAGCTCCTGCGCGAGCAGGACCCGTTCGATGCCCGATCCGAAGCCGATCCCCGGCAGGCTCGGGCCGCCGAGCATCTCCGAGAGACCGTCGTAGCGGCCGCCGCCGAGCAGGGTGTTCTGTTGCGATTCGAGCAGCGGCGTCTGGAACTCGAACGTCGTACGCGTGTAGTAGTCCAGGCCGCGCACGAGGCGCGGCGCGAGCGCGAACGCGATCCCGAGATCCTTGAGCGCGGACTGGACCGCGTCGAAATGCGCGCGGCATTCGTCGCAGAGGAACTGCTCGATCATGGGCGCGTCGGCGAGCGTCTTCTGGTCGCGTTCGTTCTTGCAGTCGAAGACGCGGAGCGGATTCGTCTCCATCCGCCGGTGACAGTCGGCGTCGAGCGAATCGCGATGCTCCTCCAGGAACTGCTTCAGCCGCGGCAGGTACTCGTCGCGGCAGCCGGGGTGGCCGATGCTGTTGAGCAGCAACGTCACCTCGCCCACTCCGGTCTTGCGGAGGAGTTCGGCGCCGATCGCGATCACCTCCGCGTCGATCGCCGGGTCGTCGACGCCGACCGCCTCGATCCCGAGCTGATGGTGCTGCCGGTAGCGGCCCTTCTGTGGCCGGTCGTACCGGAACATGGCAGCCGAATACCAGAGCTTCACCGGCACGCCCTCGTTCCAGAGCTTCTCGCTGATGATCGCGCGGATCACCGGGGCAGTTCCCTCGGGCCGAAGCGTCAGCGAGTTCCCGCTGCGGTCCTCGAACGTGTACATCTCCTTGCTGACGATGTCGGTGCCCGCGCCGACGCCGCGCACGAAAACCTCCGTCTCCTCGAACATCGGCGTGACGATCCGGCCGTAGCCGGCACGCTCGAAGATCTCGGCGCCGCGGCTTTCGTGCGCCGTGAAACGCTCCGAGAGCGGCGGGAGGATGTCCTGGGTTCCGCGAGGCGGCTTCACGCGTCTCTAGAGTCCGAGGAGCTGGGGCAGCTCGCCGCGTGCGTCGGCGAGCACGAACGGGTTCGTCCGCCGCTCGATGCCGACGGTGGTCTCGGGCCCGTGACCGGAGAGGATCATGACGTCGTCGTCGAGTGGGAGCACGACCCGTTTGATCGACTCCATCAGGTCCTCCAGCGAGCCGCCGGGGAAATCGGTCCGGCCGATCGATCCCTGGAAGATCAGATCACCCGAGAAGAGGATCCCGTTGGTGAGGAAGACGCAGTGCCCCGGCGTGTGACCGGGCGTGTGGCGCGTCTCCAGCACGAGGTCGCCGAACGTGAACCGGTCGCCGTCGGACAGATCGCGCACGTCGGCCGGGGTTGTGATCTCCATCTTGCCCATGCCCATCCGGCCGAGCGCGGCGCCGGGATCGTTCAGCATGTACCGGTCGCCCGGATGGATGTACGCCGGCACCCCGGCAGCGTCGGCCACGTCGGCCGCAGACCAGATGTGGTCCAGGTGCCCATGCGTGAGCAGCACCGACTGCAGCGTCAGGCCGTGCGCGGCGAGCCGTTCCTTGATCAAGGGCGCCGCGTCCTGGCCGGGGTCGATCACCACGGCCGCGTCGCCGGCTTTGGCCGCCGCGATGTAGGTGTTCGAGGCGAAAACGCCGAGCGTGTACCCCTCAACGATGCGCTGGTCGCCCATGTTCGGGGCATCCTAACAAGGCGCCGCGATAGCCCCCGCCGGAAGTGCTCGGTCGCACGCGGCCGCCGATGCAACCAGACGTCCCACCGTCTTGCGTTGGCGGGGAAGGCCTCGATCAGAACACATCGTGTACGATTATCAATAGGTTATCTGAAAGAGCCCCGGACCTCGGCGGCGTGGCGCCGCCGGCCTGCCCAAGGGGAGGATCATCCGATGAACCTGAGGACACTGCGGTCGGTTGGTGCCTCTGCGCTACTCTCTCTGATCATCATCACGTCCGCATCGGCGGGCTCCCCCTTGCTCCACGAGCGCTTCGACGGCTCCTTCGACGAGACGTGGTTCTTCCTCAACTTCGAGGACGACGACGGCGTTTTCGGTAAACACCCGATGGTCCAATGCGGAGTCGATGCATGCGCCAGCTTCGAGCAAACGGGTGACGACCGCTTCCTTCGCGTCTCCGTGAACCCGAGCGCCACCGAGGGCATCTACACCAACACCGACGTCTCGGAGGTCGAGCTGGGGCTTCTCACGTCGACGGGATCGGGTGACTGGAACCCGGTCCCCGGCCGCCCCGTCGTCCTCGAAGCCCGGGTCCGGTGGAACGAGGCCTACAACGCCGACGGATCCGGCGCGGCCGTGGGTACGAGCGGGATCATCATGTGGAACTCCGCGGTTGGGCCGGACGGGCCGACGCCCGACTACGATCAGATCGGGTTCACGTGGGTGACGGACCGCGCGTTCCTCGGCCTGCTCGCCGGCCTGAACGCGACGACCGTCATCGACTTCGTTCCCCTCTTGGTCTCGCGCCCTCTTCTCCCGGTCAACATCAACGACTGGGTCGACCTGAAACTCGTTTGGTCGACCACGGTACTCGGGATACAGACCGTCCAGTACTACGTGGACGGAGGCCTCATCGGTATACATCTCCTCCCGAAAGCGCTGCGGAACCTCAGCGTGGAGATCTGGAACGACAATCAGGAACCCACGATCACGCTGGGGAGCGTTCTCGACGATCCCGGCCGTATCTCCTACCCGACCAAGTACCCAAGCCCGGCGGCGCAACAGTCCTTCGAGGTGGACGGCATCTCGGTCCGGCTCGGTGGGTGATCGAGGCCGACGACTAGAACCGCCGCTCGGAATCCAGCAGGATCGTCACCGGGCCGTCGTTCACGAGTTCGACGTCCATCATCGCGCCGAAGCGTCCTTCCGCGACCGTGAGCCCGGCCGCGCGGAGCCCCTCCGCGACGGCGACCACGAGCGGCTCCGCCTGCTCGGGCCGCGCGGCGTCGATGAACGAGGGTCGGCGTCCCTTCCGCGCGTCGCCGTGGAGCGTGAACTGGGAGATCACCAGCAGGGCGCCGCCGGCGTCGGAGACCGAGCGATTCATGTTCTGCTCGTCGTCGGGGAAGATCCGCAGTCCCCGCAGCTTCTCGACGAGCCACGCCGCGTCGGCGTCCGAATCCTTGACCCCAACCCCGACGAGCACCACGAGCCCCCGCCCGATCTCACCGACGATCTCGTCGCCGACGCGCACGCTCGCGCGCGAACATCGCTGGACGACCGCCCGCACGATCCGCTCAGCGGCCGGCGCGGCCGCCGGCATGGCCCGGCACCACGCGGTACGCGTCGAACACGGCCTCGACGCGCTTCACCGACGCGATGATGTGCTGAAGGTGTGTCGGGTCGGCGAGCTCCACCGTGAACTTCAACGCGGCCGTGCGGGTCTTCGCGTTCGTCATCGATGACGCCGAGAGGATGTTGACGCCGAGATCCGAGATCGTGGTCGTCACGTCGCGCAAGAGCTTCTGACGGTCGAGCGCCTCGACGAGGATGGCGACCTGGAAGGTGGTCGGCCGCGCCGGGTCCCACGACACCTCGAGGATGCGTCCCGACTCGGCGGCGAGCGCCTTCCCGTTGGGACAGTCCGCGCGGTGCACCGACACCCCACGGCCGCGCGTGACGAAGCCGATGATGTCGTCGCCGGGGACCGGGGTGCAGCAGCGAGCGAGCCGGGCCAGCACGTCGTCGAGCCCGCGCACGACGACGCCGTGCTCGGACGACGGCCGCATCCGGACCGGAGACGGGATGCTTACGACGTCCTCTTCCTCCAGGACCTCGTGCGCGATGCGCTGCGCGACGGTCTGCGCTCCGACGTGCCCCTCGCCGATCGCGGCCTCGAGGGCCTCGACAGAGGTGTGACCGAGCTCTTTGGCGACGCCGGCGAGCGCGTCGGATCGCAGCGTCTCCTGGATCGACAGGCCCTCGCGGCGCAGGGCGCGGACGAGCTCCTCGCGGCCGCGCTCCATCGCGTCCTCGCGGCGCTCGCGGCTGAACCACTGCCGGATCTTGCTCCGCGCGCGAGGGGTCCGAACGAGATTCAGCCAATCCTGCGAGGGGCCGGCGTTCGGCGCCTTGCTCGTCAACACCTCGACGGTGTCACCGGTCTCGAGCTGGTACTCGAGGGATACCAGCCGTCCGTTCACGCGGCCGCCGATGCAGCGATGGCCGACCTCGGTGTGGATCGCGTAGGCGAAGTCGATCGGCGTCGACGAGCGCGGGAACGAGAGCACGTCGCCCTTCGGGGTGAAGACGAACACCTCGTCGGCGTAGAGATCGATCTTGAGGCTCTCCATGAACTCCTTCGGATCGGAGAGCTCCCGCTGCCACTCGAGCATCTGCTGGAGCCACGCGAGGTCGGCTTCGCCGCGTCCCGCTTTCGCGTCCTTGTACTTCCAGTGCGCGGCGATCCCGTACTGCGCGGTGCGATGCATCGCCTGGGTTCGGATCTGGATCTCGAGCGGCTTGCCCCCGAGGCCGAGCACCGCGGTATGCAGCGACTGGTACATGTTGAACTTGGGCATCGCGATGTAGTCCTTGAAGCGCCCGGGGATCGGCTTCCAGAGGGCGTGGATCGCGCCGAGCGCCGCGTAGCAATCGCGGACGTCGTCGACGAGCACGCGGATCCCGACGAGGTCGAAGATCTCGCCGAACTCCTTGCCCCGAACGATCATCTTCTCGTAGATCGAGTAGTAGTGCTTGGGCCGTCCGCTGACCTCGGCCCTGAGCTTCGCGCTCTTGAATGCCTCCTCGAGCTCGTCGACGACCTCTCGCAGGAGCGCGTCGCGCTCGGGCTGGCGATCCTCGACCATCCGAACGATCTCGTCGAACTGCTTGGGGTACAGCGTCGCGAACGCGAGGTCCTCGAGCTGCCAGCGCAGCTGGTAGATGCCGAGCCGATTCGCCAGGGGCGAGAACACCTCGAGCGTCTCGCGGGCCTTGGTCTCCTGCTTGTCGCGCGGCATGTGGCCGATCGTGCGCATGTTGTGGAGGCGGTCGGCGAGCTTGATGTACAGGACGCGGATGTCCTTGGCCATCGCCAGCATCATCTTGCGGATGTTCTCGGCTTGATGCTGCTCGCGCGTGCGGAACTCGATCTTGTCCAGCTTGGTGAGCCCGTCGATGATCAGCCGCACCTCGCCGCCGAACTCGCCCTCGATGTCGTCGAGGGTAAGCGGCGTGTCCTCGACGACGTCGTGCAGGAGCGCCGAGACGATCGTCGTCGTGTCGGGCCACAGGTCGCACATGATGTCGGCGACCGCCAGCGGGTGCTCGATGAACTGCTCGCCGGAGGCGCGGAACTGGTCGCGATGCGATTGGGCGGCGTACTCGTAGGCCTTCTGCACCTGCTTCGCGTCCGCCTTGGGGCTGGCGGTCTTGAGTCGCCTCAGAAGCGCGTCGAGCCCCTGATCGGGAGCGGCTTCGACCGTACGGAGTCGGGCGAGCACGCCGCGGCGCCTCCCACCATCCTCGGGTGCGAAACGCTCCTCCATGAAAGTGATTGTAGAGGAACCCTCACGCTGCGCACGGGCGTCGGCGGGAACGGAGGGCTATCTACCAGCCGCGACGGTTCGCGCGGGCCAGCAGCCAGAGCCCGGCGAGCGCGACCGCGATCCCGAACCAGGGCACATCGCCCTCGTAGGCGAGGTCCCCGATCCCGGTCCCCAGCAGCAGTACGCCGAACACCCAGGTGAGGAAACCGGCGTGCCATCCGCGGAGCTTCTGGAACAGGGCGGAGGCGATCAGGATGGCGCCGAACCCGAGCGGCGTGACGCCGTCCGGCTCGTTCCAACTGAGCACGACCCCGAGCCAGATCACGAGCAACGCGGTCGTCATGCGCTCGACGCGACGCTCGCGCTCGTCCTTGACGTGGACGACGAGGGTTCCGTCGGGTGCTCGGTAGGCGCGCATCCCCACAAGTGTAACGCCGCGGAGCCGGCCGGAGCTCCGGTTTCAGTAGGTGATGAGCGAGAGGACCTCGTAGCCCTTGAGCTTGTCGCGGCCGCCCAGGAATCCCAGCTCGATCAAGAACGCCATCCCCTGGACCTCGCCGCCGAGGCGCTCGACGAGCCGGGCCGTCGCCAGCGCCGTCCCGCCGGTGGCGAGCACATCGTCGACGATCGCGACGCGTTCGCCGGGCGAGATCGCGTCGGAGTGGATCTCGAGCGTCTCCTCGCCGTACTCGAGCTCGTAGTTCTCACCGATCGTCTCCCAGGGGAGCTTCCCGCGTTTGCGGACGGGGACGAAGCCGGCGCCGAAGTGGTAGGCGACCGGCGAGGCCACGATGAACCCACGCGCCTCGACGCCGACGACCTTGTCGATCGTGCCGCGGCCGAACGCGACGACGATCTCGTCGATCACGGTCGAGAAGGAGACCTCGTCGCCCAGCAACGGCGTGATGTCCTTGAAGACGATCCCCGGCTTCGGGAAGTCGGGGACGTCGCGCACCTTGGCGCGCAGGATCTCCTCCGCGTTGCGCGGCATGCGAGTCAGCGCCGGCGCTTGCCGCCGCGGCTGCGTCGCGCGCGCGGCGGCGGCCTGGTGCCGGTACGGATCTGGGGCCGCGGCGTCAAGGGCTCGGGTTCGG
>DATFGK010000141.1:0-2274 GCA_035249485.1 Actinomycetota bacterium
CACCCGGCTCTCGGGGGAAGTGCGAGAGAGGGAAACATACTCTCGCTCGCGACGAGCCTTCAATCCAGACGGAAGGTCGCGACTGCGGCCGGGTCGTCCTCGCGCGAGGTCGAGCACGGCGACGATCGCCTCCCTCGTCCAAGGCGCCGTTGCATCCTCGAGCGCCAAGACGTTGTAGACGGCGAGCCGGATCACTCGCGAGGCAACCGCTTCTGGCAGCGTGACGAGCGCATCGGCGTCGACCCGGACGGCGTCGCGGGAGCCGCTCACAACTCTCGAAAACGCCTCCACTGCGGCGCGCGAGAGCTCCATCCGCGACTCGCGCAGCAGCGCCGCCGAACGCGCGATGGGCGCCTTCACGTTGCGTCCCGTTGCCCGTTCCATACCCGGGATCACCTTCAGCCGGATTGCGTTCCGCAGAAGACGCGTGTCCCTGTTGGTCGGATCGCGCCGCGGGCGAAGGTGGAGAGATCTGCAGAACGCTTCGACGTCGGCGCGCTCCACATCGAGGAGCGGCTCCGCGAGGCCGGAGTTCCCGTGTTCGTTCCCCCCTGGCCAGATCCCGCTGAGCCCTTCTAGGCCCGTCCCGCGAATCAGGTTCAGAAGGACCGTCTCGGCCTGGTCGTCGAGCGTGTGGCCTTCGGCAATCACGGACGCACCGATCGACCTCCGAACCTCGTTCGCCGCGTTCATCCGGCGAATGGTCGCCCAGGCTTCGACGGACATGCCTTTCCCCGGCCGGTCCTCGGCTGCGCGCGCGTAGAACGGGAGACCGAGCCGCTCCGCAAGTCGGCGAACGTACTGGGCATCCCTCGCCGAGTCTCGGCGAAGGTGGTGATCGAAATGGAAGACGTGGAGCCGGATCTTGAACAACCGGCGCAGGTACCAGAGCGAGTACAGGAGACAGACGGAATCCGGACCGCCCGAGACGCTGACGAGAACCGCCTCGCCGGGGCGGAACATGTCGTGCTCGCGAATCGTCCTCGTCACCCGCTCGAGGACGCGGGCGACGGCTGGAGGATGACGCGTCAGGCGGCGGCTATCCCCACCGGTTCACGACCCCGCGACGCGTGACACCCAGCGCGCCGGCTCCGCGATCTCTTCGAGCGTGGGGAGGTGCTCCTCGCGTTCCCAGATGCGGTTGAAACCGTCCATGCCGACACCGTCGACGACCGCACGCACGAACCGCTCACCCGTGTTGTATTGAGCGATCTTCGTCTCGAACCCGATCGCTCGCTGAAAGCCGCGCTCCATCCCACCCGCTCGCCGGCGTTCCTTGAGCGCTCTGCGCATCCGATCGATGTCCTGCACCTGACCCGCCGCCACGCGGTTCATGACGAACGACGCATGGCCCTCGAGGAGCGACATGAACGATTGCATCTTGGCGAACAGCTCGCGTTGGGCGTCGTTCATCAAGAGCATGATGCCGTTCGCCCCCCGCCAATCGGCACCCGCGCGAATCTCGTCGGCGGCGCGGCGGATCTGCGCCATCACCTCGCGCGAATCGACCTGTACCGTGTCGATGTACGCGTCGATCTGCCGCCTGAGATACGCCTTGAGCCACTCGTTCGCGCCGAACTGCGCGCGGTGTGTCGCCTCATGCACCGCAATCCACAACCGGAAGTCGCGGGGCGGGAGCGCGAAGCGACGTTCGGCCTCGACGACGTTGGGCCCGACGAAGTACAGCAAGCCCTCGTCGTCCGGCGGAAGGAACACATCGTACTGACCGAGCACCTTGCGCGAGACGTACCCGAGCAGCGCGCCGATCTGCGCGCCGAACGCTTTGCGGCGGAACTCGGAGCGACGCGCACCATTCGGCAGCAGCTTGCTCGCGAGCGGCTCGAGAAGACGTTGGAGCGTGTTCAAGTTCGCGCCGACCCACTCGGAACGAGACATCACCCACGCGCGGGGGCGCGAGCCGCTCGTGCGAAGGCCGGTGAAGTCGCCGATCAGCGACTCGGCATACGGAACGAGCTCGGAAAGGTCTTCTCGCAGTCGCGCTCGCTCCACCGCAGGCGTTCGTGGACCGGGGCCGCCCACACGCCGGCCGGTTTCGGCGGCGGTGCCCCAATCGATGAGGTCTGCTGCGCGGGAACCCATCGACCAATCGACTGCGGTATCCATTCGGCCGCTAACCACCGGCCTTCTTCCGCGCGGCGATCATGGCAGCGCGCCGCGCCTGACCCTCGGCGACGCGGCGATCGGTGCCTTTGGCGATGAGCTCGGCGAGCGTCTTCTCGAACGTCTCCTCGTCGAGCGACACCTCCGGCCGCT
>DATFGK010000142.1:0-9787 GCA_035249485.1 Actinomycetota bacterium
CCGGTCGATCCTGATCGCGACCGGGGGTTACGACGGCGATGTGCTGTTCGAGAACCTCGAGCTCATGCGTTCGGTCGAGGCAGCCGGCGGGACCGTTACGACCCCGCTCGACCTCTACGTCGAGCGCCGGCCGCCCGACACCCGACGGTTCCTGGCGCAGCGCGTCCGTCAGGCCTACGACGACTTCGCCATCCCTCCCCGGATGGCGCTCTGGCTCATGCTGGCGCCCGCCGCGGCCGCAACCGCGAAAGTCACCCCGGTTCTCCCAGCGGCTGCGGCGGGCGCCTCCGTCGCCCTCGCCGAGTACGGCCGTCGGCGTGGGAACGGCCGCGCCGTCTTCCCGTTGTGGTCGACGATCGCGGCACCGCTCTGGCTCGCCGAACGCGCCGTCACGTCGTGGATGGCGGTCGGATCGCGGCTCCTGTTCGGCGGCGTCCGCTATGCGGGCACGGTTTTCGCCCGGGCAGCGTCATCGCGGAAGACGCTCGGGGAAGCGCACCGGGGAAAGGCCTTATCGATCGTCCCGGAAGAGGAGGCACCCATGCCACGTGAAGAGGGTGTTCGACCGAAGGATCTCGACGACGACGAGCTCCGCAAGGAGCTGAGCTCGATCCACCGTACGCGGGAAGACACGTTCCTCAACGGAAGTGAACAGGCGCTTGAGGAGCACACGAAGCGGATGTTGGAGCTCGAGCGGGAATTCTTGCGTCGCTTCCCGCGCGAGACGAAGCCCGCCGCACGCCGGACCCGAGCCGGCGCGCGCCGGGGACGCAAGGTTCGCGGCACGAAGGCGCGCCCGCAGGCGAGCACGACCCGCGCCGGCTGAGCGCGGCCGTCTTCGCTCCCGGCGCGGCCGGCGCCGCGTTAGTGTTGCGTGACCCATCCGAGTCGTGGACGGAGCGACGATGGCGGACAGCGCGGGCGTGCCGTCACCCGGCGAGGTCGAGAACGTCGTCCGCGCCATGGTTCCGGCGCTCGCCTTCATCGGCATCGAGGTCGCCGAGGTCGGGCACGGCCACGTCCGCACGCGGCTCCCGCACGCGGCCCAGAACGGCAACCACATCGGGACGGTCTACGCCGGCGTGCTGTTCTCGTTCCTGGAAGCCACCGGCGGCGCGCTCGTGCTCGTCTCGTTCGACGTCGCGCGCTACGTCCCGGTGATCGTCGAGGGCACCATCCGGTACGCGCGCCCGGTCACGAGCGCGATCGAGTGCGATCTCGCGATGACGACGGATGAGATCGACGCGGTTCATCACATGCTCGAGGACGATCGCAAAGCGTCATGGACGCTCGTCGCTTCAGCCCATGCGGAGGATGGGACCCTCGCGTGCGAGGCCGATCTCGTCTACCGGTTCCGCACGCCTCGGTAGGTCAGCGGATCGACCACTGCCGGCTGTCCGCGGTGCGCAACCGGATCGTGAAGCGGCTCCCAGCTCCGGGCGCGCTCTCGACCGACACCTCCGCGCCCATGCGCTGGCAGAGCTGCTTCGTCAGGTAGAGCCCGGTGCCCATCCCGCCGGCCTCGCGCGTGGTGCCCGGATCGACCTGGACGAAGGCGTCGAAGATACGACCGAGCTCGTCCTGCGGGATCCCGCGGCCTTCGTCGGCGACGCTGATCGCGATCCGATCGCCGTCGCGCCGGCATCTCACGTCGATCGTCGAGCCGGGCGGGGAGAACTTGCGCGCGTTCGAAAGGAGATTGCCGAGGATCTGCCGGAGTCGCATCGGATCCGCGAGCGCGTCCGGAAGATCCTCCTCGACATGCGAGCGGATCGTTCGCGGTTCTCGGACCTCCACCGACGTCGCATCGTCGATCGCCGCGACGACGTCGGTCGCCGTGATCTCGAGCGCGAGGTCTCCGCGCTCCATCTGCGCGAGATCCAGCAGGTCGCCGATCATCCGTGACAGCCACCGGCTCGCGCGCCACATGCGACGCCCGAACTCCTCGACCAGAGCCGGCTGGAGCGACTCGGCGCGGTGCGTGAGCAGCTCCGCGAAGCCCGACAGGGTCGTCAGCGGGGTGCGGAGCTCGTGGGAGATCATCGCGAGGAAATCGCTGCGCAGCCGTTCGGCGGCGCGGAGCTTCTCGATCGTGTCGAGCTCGCGCGCGTAGAGCTCCGCGTTCTGTACCGCCGCGGCGATGGTGGGTGCGAAAGAGAGCACGAGAGCGCGCGCCTCCGCCGGGAACCCGTCGGGGTCCGGTGAATCGAGCTGCAGGACCCCGATCGGAGCGCCGCCCGCGATCAGAGGCACACCGAAGTAGCTCCGGACGCCGTCGCTCAGTGCGCGGTCCGCCGGCGGCGGCGTCCGAGGGTCGGTCCAGATGTCGGGCACGTAGATCGGTTCCCCGTCCGCGACGATGCGGCCGCCGACGCCCTGCCCGATGGGGATACGGGTGCGGTACGCGTCGGGCGTCGGTTCTGGGTCGCCGGCGACGAGCATCAGGGCGTCGTCGCGGACCATCTGGATCGACCCGCCACCGAACCGGATGATCCTTCTCAGCGCCGCGAGGCTTCTGTTCAGGACCCCGTCGAGCTCCAGTGAACCCGAGACCTCACGTCCGAGCTCGAGCAGCATCTGGGTCTGCTCGAGCGCCTCGGTCGTACCGTTCACGCAGCCATTGAACGACTGCGGCCCCGGTGGGTCCATCGCGATTTCTACGTAGTCTGACGCGGTTTGTACGTACTACCGAGAGCCGGCCGCGTAGGGCGAGCCGCTCGCTCCCCAGATGCGCTGAAGGATGTCCGCGCCTGCCTCTGCGTCGATGAATCGCGGTCGGTGCGCGTCCTCGATCCGCACGGGAACGAAGGAGGCGCCGACGAGGCGCGGGCCCCAGAAGACCAGATCGAGCGCGGCTCCCTGCTGGGTCTCCGTCGACCACGTCTGATCGAAGACGAAGTTCCCGAGGCTGTACGCGATCAGCCGTCCGCGGTAGATCTCCGCGCCCTGCACCCAGTGCGGGTGCGTCGCGATGATCATGTCGGCGCCGGCGTCGATCAGAGCCCGCGCGACGCGTTTCTGGTCGGCGTTCGGCCGGGCCGTGTACTCCTGCCCCCAGTGTGGATAGACGATCACGACGTCGGCGCGCTGCCGCGCGGCGCGGACGGTCTCGGCGACCCGGTCGAGCTCGCTCTGCCGGAACGGGTTCCACGGAGCCATGTGGATCCACGTCGCGCCGGGGGAGTCGTCGGTGGCAACGGGCGGACCGACGATCGCATTGAACGTGACGAATGCGAACCGAACCCCGTGCCGCTCGAGGATCGCCGGCTCCCGCGCCTCTGCGTCGTTCGCACCGGCGCCGGCCGTCGCGATCCCGGCGTCGCGGATCAGCGCACGGGTCTCGAGGAGGGTGGCTGCCCCGAAGTCGCCGACGTGGTTGTTGGCGAGCGACAGGAAGTCGATCCCGGCGTAGCGGAAGCCGTCGATCACCTGCACCCGCGAGACGAAGCTGGTCCCTCCGGAGCGCGGCTGGGCGTTCCGCGAGATCGTGCCCTCGAAGTTGCCGAACGCTAGATCGGCCGCGGCGAGGATCTCACCGACCGATCGCCACGGCGAGCGGAAGTCTCCGGCGGCGATCATCTTCCGGTCGACCGTCCGCGACGTGAGGACGTCTCCGAACGCGATCGCGGTCGTGACCGCCCCGGGATCGTCCACCGCCGGAACCGAGAGCGGCCACCGGCCCGGTTCGCGGAGCGGATCCTCCCCGGCGAGCCCGGCAGCCCGCACGGCGGGGGACAGGGCCTCCCCGCTCACGATCCCGATCGCGGCGGGGTCCTTGGCGACGAGCTCCGCCGCCTCCGCCTCGGTCGAGGCGACATGGAAGCCGTCGGGCGCATCGCCGAGCAGGAACCAAAGACCCACCAGCCGGGCAGCGGCGGCCGGGCCGAGCACCAGCTTCAGCGGAGCCCTGCGTCCATCGAGGTTGCGCCATCCGGTCACCGAGCCGCGGACCACGCCGTAGGCGTCCTTCCACGAAAGATCCAGCGGCGGCCGGGTCGGGTGCACGACGAACACGATCGGCTGACGGGCGGTCGCCTGGGTTGAGGCGGAACGGCGCGCTCCGGCGTGACGCGAAGGGAACGGCTGGGGTGCGTACGGATCCACCTGCGGAACCGCCGCGGCGGAGGTGACGACGGCGAGGACGAGCAAGCCTCGAACGAGGCGGATCCGACGCGATTCCCTGTTCAATGCGACCCCGATCGGGGCGATGCTAACAAGCGCGTCGAGCGGCGTCGGTGAACGTGCGAGGAAGTCCTTGGAAAGGTAGTTGCGCTGGGGGGCCGGAGGGGGTAAAAATTCACGGCCGCACGGCTCCATGTTGGGCCGTGCGCTCTACTGTCGGAATCGGACGAGCCCGCAAGAGCGGGGTGGTTGTTAAAGGGAGAGTGGATTGTACGAGCGCCCGACGAAGGTTTGCCTCGTCTGGGGAGCCGCAGAAGGCGACTCCGAGCTTACGGCGTTCGACAACGCACTCCTCAAAGCAGGCATCGGCCACCTCAACCTCATCGCGGTAACGAGCATCTTCCCGGAGGGCGCCTCGCTCTCCGCGCTCCCCGAGATCCCGACCGGAACCCTCACGCCGACCGTCTACGCCAAGATGGTCTCCGAGACCCCAGGCGAGCGCATCTCCGCTTGCATCGGCGTCGGCGTGACCCCCAACGGCGGCGTGTTGATGGAAGCGCACGGCGCTTGGAGCGCGGAAGAGATCGAGGGCCGCGTTCAGAGGATGGTCGAAGAGGGGATGCGCAAGAGAGGACTCGAGCCGTACGAGCTCCATTTCGCGACGGCCGAGCACACGGTCGACCGGATCGGTAGCGCGGTTGCAGCCGCGGTTCTGTGGAGGGGGTGATCGGACGATGAACGCTTTGGGCCGGCACTTTCTTATCGAGTTGTGGGAGGCCACTAACCTGGACAACCCACCGCTCGTAGAAGAAGCCCTTGTCGAGACGGTGCGTCGAACGGGAGGCACGCTTCTGGATACAAAGATCGTCGAGTTCCCCAACGGGGCTTGCTCGGGGGTCGCGGTCATCGCCGAATCGCACCTGACGATCCACACGTGGCCGGAGTTCGGCTACGCGGCCGTCGACCTGTTCACGTGTGCGAAGGACATGGACGAGGACGCGGGGATCGAGACGTTGCGGAAGTACTTCTCGCCCGGTCGCATCCAGGTCGTCGAGGTCAAGCGCGGCCTGTCCGCGTAGACGTTTCCAACGGGTCGCCGCGGTGGCTTCCAGCCGCTTCTTCGAGACGCCCTCGCCCGGCGTGGAGTTCGCCTATGAGGGCGAGCTGCTCCACGCCGAGGACTCGGCGTTCCAGCACATCGACGTCTACGACCACCCGACGTTCGGGCGGACGCTCGTGCTGGACGGCGCGGTGCAGACGAGCGAACGGGACGAGTTCCTGTATCACGAGATGCTCGTCCACGTTCCCTTGCTGGCTCATGCGGAGCCGCGCCGGGTGCTGGTGATCGGCGGTGGGGACGGCGGGACGCTCCGGAGGGTACTCGAGCATCCGACCGTCACGGACGCCGTGATGGTCGAGATCGACGACCGGGTGACGGCGGTGTCGCGCGAGTACATGCCGTCGATCGGCGGTGACGTCTGGGATGATCCGCGGGCGACGATCCTGTTCGAGGATGGCAACGCCTATATCCACGCGGACGGAGAGCCGTTCGACGCGATCGTTGTCGACTCGAGCGATCCCGTCGGGCCCGGGATCGTCCTGTTCGAGACGCCGTTCTACCGTCGCTGCCTCGAGCGCCTGAACACCGGAGGGGTCTTCGTCGCGCAGGTCGGGTCGCCGATCTACTTCCAGGATGAGATGCGGATGGCGTACCGCAACGCCTCGGCCGCGTTCGATGACGTCCGGATCTACCTGGGTCACGTGACGACGTATCCGGGAGTGGTGTGGGGCTTCATGCTCTGCGGTGAGCACCTCGACATCGACGCCGGAACCGCGGCCGAGCGTGCGGCCGAGCGGAGGATCGTCGCTCGGACGTGGACCGCGGAGGCGCACGTCGGCGCGTTCGCGCTGCCAGGGTTCGTCCTCGAGGGACTTGAGGGCGACGGACGCAATCCCTTCGTGCCGTGAGCGAGCCGTCGGGCGTCTACCTCGAGGCGTCGCGCGACGTCGAGCGCGCGAGCGCGGTGATCCAGGGCGTCCCGTACGACGGTGGAACGTCGTACCGCGCGGGGGCGCGTGCCGCGCCGGACGAGATCCGCGCCGCCTCGCAGTCGATCGAGACGTATTCGCCGAGGCTTCGACGCGACCTCGAGGACCTGGCGTACGCGGACGCGGGCGATCTAGCGCTGGGCGGCGTGGACGCAGCGACGGTGATGGAGCGCATCGCGGTCGCGACCGCGGCGCACCTAGCCGCCGGACGCTTCGTCGTGTCGCTCGGTGGTGACCACAGCATCTCGATCGGCACGACGGCCGGTTCGCGGCGTGCTCGCGACGGCGTCGCTCACATCGTGTTCGATGCGCACCTCGACATGCGTCCGTCCTACGACGGGAGCGAGCTGTCTCACGCATGCGGAACGCGGCACATGGCGAAGGAGGGGCCGACGGTCGCGCTCGGGATCAGGTCGGGGTCGCGCGAGGAGTTCGCCGATGCGTCATCGATGCTCACCTACTGGTCGGACGAAGTCGTGATGCCCGCCGACGTCCGGGCCGAGATCGCCGGACGTCCCATCCACCTTTCGATCGATCTCGACGTGCTCGACCCCTCGATCCTGCCCGGCACCGGAACTCCCGAGCCGGGCGGGCCCACCTACAAGGAGCTGCGGGAAGCGGTTCTGGCGCTCGAAGGGCTCGAGATCGTCGCGGTGGACCTGGTCGAGGTAGCGCCGCCGCTGGACGCAAGCGGTGTTTCGACCGTGGTAGCCGCTGAGCTGGTCCGCGAGATCCTGCTGGCGCTCCCGCCCCGTTAGCCGACCGCGTTCTTGACGCGGTCGGCGGTCGCCCGCACCGCGTCGATCGGAAGCACGGCGTCGCCCAGCGCGGGCCGGTCGATGTTCACGTCGACCCACGAGACGCATCCGCCGTAGGCTTCGAGCATCGGGGTCTCGACCGGCGCGAGTGCGGGGCGGACCTCGACCGCGAGGATGACGAGGGGCTTGCGCGGCCGGAACTCGAGCCGCATCGCGACCTGCTCCTCGTCGTAGGGATGAAGATCGCGGAGCGAGTCCATCCCCTCCGGACGGCGCACCTCGATGTGCTCCACGACGCGAGCGACGCCGCTCATGCGAAGCACGCCCTCCGGCGGCGGTGCGGCGAGCAGGTCGGCGGTCTCTTGCGCGTAGTCCGGACGGACCTTCTCGGCCATCTGGTGGAAGTAGGTCGGGAAGAGGAAGAACTCGTCGGCCTCGACCCAGAAGCCCTTCTCGTCGATGCCCCCCTTGCGGAGCATGATCGACTGGCGGCCCTCGAGGAGCAGCTTGCAGACGAGCGCCCACTCCTTGAGGGCGGGCAGGGTCTTCGTGAGTTGGTCGCTCATGAGGAGCCCATCCTACCGGCCGGAACGGGCCGACACCCCGGCGGGTAGCATGGCGTCGATGGCTCCCCCCCAGCGGTTCGGGCGTGTCCTGTTCCGCGTGGCGGGGATCGAAGTGGCCGTCCATTCGAGCTGGCTCATCATCTTCGCCATCCTCGTGTTGATCGCGCGGGCGGAGATCGCGCCCCGTATCGTCGCCGAGGAGAGCGGGTGGATCGCGCCGCTGTCCATCGCGATCGCGTTGCTCTTCTACACTTTCGTGCTGCTCCACGAGCTCTCGCACGCGCTCATGGCCCGCGCGCACGGCTTGGATGCGAAGCGGATCACGCTGTTCGTCTTCGGCGGCGTCGCGCAGATCGGCGCCGAGGCGGAACGACCGGCCGACGAGTTCCGCATCGCGATCGCCGGGCCACTCGCGAGTCTCGTGATCGCCGGCGTGCTCGCTGCCGTGTCGCTGACCCTGCATCCGGAGTTCGATCTGCAGACGGATACGAGCCCGTATCTGCTGCCCGGCGTGTGGGGGCTCCTGGCCGTCGTGAACCTCGCGCTCGCGCTCTTCAACCTCGTACCCGCGTTCCCCCTCGACGGCGGGCGCGTGCTGCGCGCGGCGCTCTGGCGCGGGCTACGCGACCGGGCCAAGGCCACGCGCTGGTCGGCCGTGCTCGGCAAGGCGTTCGCGTTCTCGATGATCGGGGCCGGAGGAGCGATCGCGTTCGTCGAGCTCGGTTGGGGCGATTCCTCGGATGCGCTGCAAGGCCTGTGGTACGTCGTGCTCGGCATGTTCCTGTTCAACGTGGCCGGCAGCGCGGAGAAGGTCGAGGGCGGCGCGGAGCCACGGAAAGGGCCGCCGACGCAAGACGAGGCGCTCGTCTCGTCCCGGGACTATCTTGATAAAGGATGAAGGTCAAGCTCCGGAATCCCACGCGTGAGGTCGTCGTCGACGGCCCGACGAGCGTTCGAACGCTGCTCCAGCGGCTCGACATCAACCCCGAGACCGTGCTCGTCATCCGAGACGCCGACCTTCTCACGCGAGAGGAGCGGCTCGCCGACACCGACGAGATCGAGATCCGGCCGGTGATCTCCGGCGGCGCCGGCCGCAGGCCTCCCGGGGTGGCGGCGAAGTGCAAGCGATGCCGCGAGCCGGCCAAGGTCGAGGTCGCTCGAGCGAACGCCGCGTTCTGTTCCAACTGCTTCCAGCGTTACATCCGCAACCAGGTCTCCAAGGCGATCGACGAGCACGAGATGTTCTCCAAGGATGACCGGCTGCTCGTGTGCGTGAGCGGCGGGAAGGACTCGCTCGCGCTGTGGGACATGCTGCTCGACATGGGCTACGACGCGACCGGCTACCACATCGTTCTCTGGACGGGCGAGGAGTACGCGCAGACGTCGCGCGAGATGTGCGAGAAGTACGCGGCCGGGCGCGGCGCGACGCTCGTCGTCACCGACCTCAAAGCGGACGAGGGCTTCACGATCGAGCAGATCGCGAAGGAAGGGCGCCGCGTCCCGTGCGCCGGCTGCGGGCTCACGAAGCGGTACCTCACGAACCTCGCCGCGTCGCGCGACGGCTACGACGTGCTCGTAACCGGTCACAACCTCGACGACGAGGCCGCGACGCTCCTCGGCAACGCGCTCCATTGGCAGACCGAGTACATCGCGCGCCAGACGCCGGCGCTCCCGTCGACCCACGAGAAGCTGGTGAAGAAGGTGAAGCCGCTCTACCGGGTCTCGGAGCGCGAGACCGCGGCGTACGCGATCCTGCGCGGGATCGACTACATCGTCGAGGAGTGTCCGCTCGTGGCGGGGAACACCGCGCTCCGGTACAAGGATGCGCTCAACCTTCTCGAGCAGCGGAGCCCCGGCACAAAGCAGCAGTTCTTCTTCGGCTACCTGGACAAGATCGCGCCGATGTTCGAGTCGCACGATCAGGTAGAGCTCCGCTCGTGCAGCGAGTGCGGGCAACCGACGACCGGCGAGGTCTGCGCCTACTGCCGCGCCCGCGCGCAGCTCCGCGCGAAGGTCGCGCGGAAGGGCCGATCGTGAGCGTCCCCTTCGAGCCCGGCGAGCGGGCGATGCTGGTCGACAAGCGGGGCCGGCGCTACATGATCACGCTGCGGGCGGGGGAGCGGTTCCACTTCCACCAGGGCTATCTGGATCACGACGCGATCATCGGATCGGCGGAAGGCGTGAAGCTCGCCGCCTCGAGCGGCGCGCCGCTGATCGCGTTCCGCCCGGCGCTCGCGGACTTCATCTTGAAGATGCCGAGGGGTGCGCAGGTCGTGTACCCGAAGGACATCG
>DATFGK010000143.1:0-2441 GCA_035249485.1 Actinomycetota bacterium
CCCCGCGGCGACGTCCACACGACCGGGACCGTTCGCGATCCCGATGGCGCCGTACTTCCGGCTCAACACGGGGGCGCTCGACCGAATGACCGACGCCGTGCGCGCGCTCGCGGAGACAGTAGATGTCGTCATCGTTTACCCCCACTGGGGCGATGAGCACACGTTCTTCTTCAACGCCGATCAACAGACGGTTGGCCGCGCGATGATCGACGCGGGAGCCGATCTCGTCGTGGGCACTCACCCGCATTGGGTTCAAGGGATCCAGCGGTACCGCGACGGCGTCATCTTGCACTCGCTCGGGAACTTCGTGTTCGACATGCACTGGTTCGACGAGCCGCGTCGAGGCTACGCCGTCGAATTCACCTTCTGGGGGGCACGGCTCATGCAGATGGAGCTCCTCCCCACGTTCATCGACGATCGATATCGACCGCGGTTCCTGTCTGGGGATGAAGGGCAAGCGATCCTCGACCGCGTGTGGGGCGCGAGCGGGCAGCCGTGGCGTCTGGACCTTCCGCGGCCGCAGGGACGCTTCGTGGCGGCCGCGCGACCCATCCCGAACGACTCACCGTGCTAGACGGGAGCCGACTATCGATCAGCGTTCGCGGCTCTGCTGATCTTTCCGGCAGAAGCGCGCGGCGGGGTACGCGTCCAGACGGTCTGGATCGATCGGTTGTCCGCAGGCTTCGCAGAGACCGTACGTCCCGGATCCGAGCATCTGCATCGCACGATCCACATCCTCGAGCGCTGCCGCGTTGGTTTCGCGCCCGGCCGAGCTTCTCGAGCTCCTGTGATCCCGGACCGACCGGCGCTCGAGGTCCTCGCGAAGCTCCTCGAGTCGCCCCCGAACCTGCTCTGTGTCCACCCGCCGCTACTCCCCGGTCTGACCGTCGATCGACTCACGCAGGAGGTCGGCGTGGCCGTTGTGCCGCGCGTATTCCTCGATCATGTGGCAGAGGATCCACCGCAGGTTCGGCGCGCGGCCGTCGGACCTCGTTCGTTCGGCGAGTCGATCGAGACCGCCTTCGGCCAGCGCTTCGGCCACGGCTGCGCGGGAACGCTCGACCGCGTCCCGCCAGAGCGCGAAGACCTGGTCGGGTGGGTCTTGGGAGCCGGTGCGCCACTCCCAGTTGGGGTCGGCGTCCCAGTCGATCGCGTCCCATGGGGTGCCGAACTCTCGGCCGTGTAGCGAGCGGCTGAACCAGTGGTCCTCGACCAACGCGAGGTGCTTCATCATCCCACCGAGGGTCATCGTCGAGGCGGCCGTCGTCGCACTCAGCCCGGCAGCATCAAGGCCCGCGCACTTCCACGCGAAGGTCGCTCGCTGGAAGTCCAGAAAGCCTAGGAGAGTAGATGTCTCGTCGGCCGCGACCGGAGGTTCGGGGCGGCCTTGCTCGTCGATCACGACGTCCATGGACGCGACTCTAACAGGCGCGGTCACAACTCTACGTCGCGACCCGTCATACGGTTGAGGTACTCGACCGCATCGACGAAGGGAGAGGTCCGATGACGCTCAAGGTGACTGCGATCGTGCTCGGCGTGGAGGATCTCGATCGATCGAAGACGTTCTACGGCGAGGGGCTGGGCTGTGCCGTCGCACAGGATTATCCGAACTTCGTGTCGTTCGAGCTCGGTGAGGGATCGTCGTCCCTCGCGCTCTACGAACGGGAAGCCGCCGCGCAGGAAGCCGGAGTTTCGCCCGAAGGCTCTGGGTTCCGCGGTGTCTCGTTCCACCACATCGTGTCGTCCAAGGAGACCGTCGACGAGATCCTGGGCAAAGCCGTGGCGGCGGGCGGCTCGATCGTGAAGGAGGCGGCGAGGGCCGAGTGGGGCGGGTACTTCGGGTACCTCGCCGACCCGGACGGCTACCTCTGGAAGGTCGCGACCTCCGCCTGAACGGCGTCGGCGGGCTCGGTCGGTGTGGCGTCCTCGAGCTCTTCCTGCTCTTCGGACTCGCCACCGGTGCGCGCGTTTCGAAGCAGCGTCAGCACGAGGATCGCGAGCAGGATCGACCCGGCGGCGCTGATCAAGGCGGCGACGTGGAGTCCGTACGTGTAGGCGTCCCGCGCGGCGTCGATCAACGCGGTTCCGACCTGGCCGGGCAGCTGTGCTGCAACGTCGATCGCTCCGCCGAGCGTGTCGCGCGCGGCGTCGGCCGCAGCCGACGGAACGCTCGCGGGAACGGCGTCCGTCATCGAGCCGCGATAGAGCGCAACGCCGATGCTGCCGAAGATCGCGATGCCGAGCGCGCCGCCGAACTCGGCGGCCGTCTCCGACATGCCCGCGGCCGCGCCGGCCCGCTCGGGCGGTGCGGTACCGATGATCAGATCGTTGGTCAGCGTGAACAAGGGGGAGCTCCCGAGCGACATGATCGTCGACCCGATCGCGATCACGAGGAACCCGGACGACGCCGTGAGCTGTGTGAAGATCAGGAACCCCGTCGC
>DATFGK010000144.1:0-25164 GCA_035249485.1 Actinomycetota bacterium
GGCAGGGTAGCATTTCCGCTTCCCTGCCGTCAAGCAGCGGGTCACCGAGCTCTATATGAGAACAAACTTGAGGAGCACGGTACGCCGTGGGGCCGCTCAGCGTCAAGGATTACGTTCAAAACCCCAGGTCAGATGGTATAGCCCCCCGCTACTTGATCTCCACGCTGGCGCCGACCGCCTCGAGCTGGGCCTTGATCTTGTCGGCGTCTTCCTTCGTCGTTTTTTCCTTCACCGGGGTGGGGGCGCCTTCGACGGCGTCCTTCGCTTCCTTCAGGCCCAGGCCGGTGATCGCGCGGACCTCCTTGATGACGTTGATCTTCTTCTCGCCCGCAGCGGTCAGGATCACGTCGAACTCGGTCTTCTCTTCGGCTTCCTCGGCTGCGCCGGCGCCGCCACCGCCGCCGGGCATCGCCATGGCGACCGGGGCCGCGGCCGTCACGCCGAACTTCTCCTCGAACTTCTTGATGAACTCGGAGAGCTCGATGAGGTTCCACTCCGCTATCGCGTCGAGCACGTCGTCGCCGGACATCTTCGCCATGTCGTTTCCTCCCTGGGTCTACGCGGCCTCTGAGGCCGAGAGCTTGTCCTTGTACTGAGCCAGAACTGCGCCGAGCTGGTTGAAGCCCGCGGCGAACACGTTGGCCGCCTGCTGCAGCGGCGTGATCGCCATCGAGGCCACTTTCGCGAGCATCACTTCCCGAGACTCCAACGTGGACAGAGCCTTGGCCTTCTCGGCGGAGAGGACCTGCCCCTCGAAGATGCCGCCCTTGAGAACCAGAGCGGGCGACTTCTTCGCGAAGTCGGCAAGGTCCTTGGCCACCTTGGCGACGTCGCCGGTCACGTACGCGATCGCGGTCGGTCCCTCGAGCAGAGGGATGAGGTCCTCGAGCTGAGCCTCTCGCGCCGCGATCGTCGCCAGCGTGTTCTTGACGACCTTGTACTCGGCCGTTCCGCGCAGCGCGGCCCGCAGGGCGGCGAGCTCGTGGACGGTGAGGCCCCGGTATTCCGTCAGAAGGACGGCTCCGGTCGTGAACCGCTCCTTGATCGTGGCGACCGCCTCGACCTTGTTGGAGCGGGGTCCGCCTTCAGGCGGCCTCGGGCCGCCGACCTTCTTCCTGGTCTTCGGTCCTGTCTTTACCTTCGCCACGTGCCCTCCAAGTAGACGTTGGCAAATCAAAAAGCGGCCGTCGTAGACAGGACGGCCGCTCTCGCGGTTGGCCTCGGGAGGCTCCCTCTCGGGCGCTTAGGCCGCTATCGCGGCACCTCCTGTCTACGGCGAGGACCGAGCATACGGGCCGCTCGGACCCCGGTCAATCGGGTTAGATCAAGCCTCAGCCGCCTCGGCGTGTCGGCCGGCGTCGACCTTTACGCCGGGGCCCATCGTCGAGGAGATGGTCACTCCCTTGATGTACTTGCCCTTCGCGGCCGCAGGCTTCGCGCGGACGATCTCGTCGAGCACCGCCTGGAGATTCTCGAGCAGCGACTTCTCGTCGAAAGACGCCTTGCCGATCATGAGGTGGACGTTGGCGCCCTTGTCCACGCGATACTCGAGCTTTCCGGCTTTGATCTCCTTGACGGCCTTGGCGACGTCGGGCGTCACGGTCCCGGCCTTCGGGTTCGGCATGAGCCCCCGCGGGCCGAGGACACGCCCGAGCTTGCCGACCATCGCCATCATGTCGGGCGTCGCGACGACGGCGTCGAAGTCGAGGAAGTTCTCGTTCGTGATCCTGTCTGCGAGATCCTGGGCGCCCACGATGTCGGCCCCGGCCTCCTTCGCTTGGGTCGCCGCTTCGCCGGCTGCGAAGGCGGCAACGCGCACGCTCTTGCCGGTGCCGTGTGGGAGCGAGACGGTGCCGCGGACCATCTGGTCGGCCTTGCGGGGATCGACCCCGAGGCGTATCGCGACGTCGACGGACTCGTCGAACTTCCGACGCGGGGCTGCTTTGATCAGGGAAACAGCCTCGGCAGGCGCGTAGATCTTTTCGCGATCGATGACCTTCGAAGCCTCGTCGTACTTCTTCCCTGCCATCTCTTCCTCCCGTGGTCCGCGACGGGCCGTGCCCGCCTCCCACGTGCTCGCGGTCCTATTCGACGACGTTGACGCCCATGCTTCGAGCGGTTCCGGCGATGATCCTCATCGCGGCCTCCACGTCGTTCGCGTTCAGGTCGGGCATCTTGAGCTCCGCGATCTCTTTGATCTGAGACTTGCGGATCGTGCCGACCTTGTTGCGGTTCGGCTCGCCGGAGCCCTTCTCGATCCCGGCCTTCTGGCGGATCAGAACCGCGGCCGGTGGGGTCTTGGTGACGAGCGAGAACGAGCGGTCCTCGTAGATCGTGACCTCGACGGGGATGATCTGGCCGGCCTGGCTCTGGGTCATCGCGTTGTACTGCTTGCAGAACTCCATGATGTTCACGCCGTGCGGTCCGAGCGCTGTGCCGACGGGCGGCGCCGGAGTCGCCTGACCGGCCGGGATCTGCAGCTTCACGGTCGTCATGATCTTCTTCTTGGGAGGCATCGTCTCTCCTCGTTACACCTTGGCGACCTGATCGAAGCCCAGTTCGACCGGCGTTTCGCGGCCGAAGATGTTCACGAGCACCTTGAGCTTCGAACGGTCGGTATCGATCTCGGAGATCAAGCCCTGGAAGTTGGCGAACGGCCCGGTCGTCACCCGGACGGGGTCGTTCAGCGACCACTCCAGCTTCGGCTTCGGACGCTCGCCGACGGCCTTGCGCTGCAGGATCCGGTCGACCTCGCGCTCCGAGAGCGGGATCGGCTTCGTGCCCGAGCCGACGAACCCGGTGACGCCCGGCGTGTTGCGCACGACGTACCACGAGTCGTCGTCCAGATCCATCCGCACGAGCAGGTAGCCGGGGAACACCTTGCGCTGGACGACCTGCTTCTTGCCGCTCTTGATCTCCATGACGTCTTCCATGGGGATCGTGACCTCGAAGATCTTCTCCTCCATGTTCATCGAGGAGATGCGGCTCTGGAGGTTGGCCTTCACCTTGTTCTCGTAGCCGGCGTAGGTGTGGACGACGAACCAGTCGCCGGGCTGGAAGATCCGCGCCGCCGCGGCGGCGGCAGCCTCTTGCCCTTCCTCGCCTTCGCTTTCGACCGGCGCCTCTTCGGGTTCCGGTTCGGCGACCGCGACGGCGATCTCAACGTCGGCGTCGACCGCCGCGCGCTCCGCCGCTTCTGCCGAGGCGCGAGCGGAGGCGGAGGCCTCGGCGAGCATCCGCTGGATGTCGGCCGCGATGCTCGACGCATCCTCCTCCGCGCCTTCTTCGGCGACGTCGGGGGTTTCGGGTGCGGCGGCCATCTCCAACGCCGGTTCTGCTGCCGGTGCCGGCTGCTCGGTCGACGCGGCCGCGACCACTTCCGGCTCTGGAGTCGGCTCTACTTCGGGGGCTGCCTCGGGCTCGGGAGCCGGAGCTTCGGCGGCCGGTGCTTCGGGTTCGGTGGCCGGTGCTTCGGGCTCCGCTTCGGCCACGGGCCCGTCAACGGGGGTCTCGGCGGCAGCGAGCTCCTCTGGGGCCGGCGGCTCCTCGCTTGCAGCCTGCTCCTCGGCCAAAGCGGCCGGCTCGGGTGTCGTCTCCTCCGCGGTGGCCTCGGCCTGCTCGGTCTCTTCCGCTGAGATCTTCTCGTGGCCGTTCGGCTCGACCGACACGTCCTCGGTCGAGGCAGACGGCTCGTCGCCGTTCAGGGCGGGCTCGATCGGTGGGTTCTCGTTCTCTAGGCTCATCGGGGATTCGCTAGCGTGAGAAGACCTTCAGCACAGCGCGTGCGAAGCCGTAGTCGAGCCCGAATACGAAGAAGGTCACGAAGGTCACGGTGACGAGGACGACCACCGTGTACGTGAAGACCTCGCCTCGTGTTGGCCATGCCACCTTCTTGAGCTCGGAGCGGACCTCGCGCAGGAACTGGCGCGGCGGCGTGCGCTTGCGACGTTCGCCGGGCGCGCCGGGCGTTGCGCGCGGAGGTGCAGCGAGCCGCTGCCCGCGCTCTTGCGCAGCCTGCTGCCTGGCGAGGAGGCGCTTGGTTTGACGATTCATTCCCCTGGATCCCTTTCAAGCCGGGAACGGCTTCGCCAGCTCCCGGGTTCCGTCTTGCCTTGCAGGGCCGGAGGGACTCGAACCCCCAACCCCCGGTTTTGGAGACCGGTGCTCTACCGGCTTGAGCTACGGCCCTCCGCGGCGAGGAAAACTCCCCGGCCGCAAACCCGCACAGTATAGGGTCGCGCTCCGAAGGGTGTAAAGCGAAGTGGGTTCAGACACCCACGCTGAACAGCGGAAACGTCGTCACCGAGCGCGCAGGACGCAGAATTCGTTGCCCTCGGGATCGGCCATCACGACCCAGGTGACGTCCTTCTGACCGATGTCGACCGGCTTGGCACCGAGCGCGGTCAGGCGCTCCACCTCGGCGTCCTGATCGTCGGGATTCAGGTCGAGGTGAAGGCGATTCTTCGACACCTTCTCGTCCACCGCTTGGCCGAACAAGATCGCGAGCTTCTCGTCCGGGCCTTCGATGACGGTCTCACCCGGCTCTTCGAACGTCACTTTGAAGTCGAGAACGGCGGCCCAGAACCGCGCGAGCGCGGGGGGATCGAAAGCATCGATCGTGAGCGAGTAGATCTTGCTCGGCATCGCTGGCCAAGGATAACGCCGGGGATCAGGCGCTGGCGATGCGGGTCGTGCGCCGGTTGCGCGCCGCGCGCCACAAGGCGAACGCAGCTCCCGCCGCGATCAGCGTCGCTCCGGCGGAGACGATCGCGTCGCGGTTGTCGGCGACGGCGCGCGCGATCTCGGGAGAGACGACCGGCGGTACCGGGAGGAAGCGCCGGCGACGTTCGTTCCGGACGCGCTCGGCGATCGCTTCGGCGAGCAGCGCCGGGGGTTCGATCTCGACCGCGCTCAGGCTCGAAAGGCCCGAGGCCAGCGAGCGGTACCGCGCCGATTCGGC
This sequence comes from Actinomycetota bacterium, assembly GCA_035249485.1. Lineage (GTDB taxonomy): Bacteria > Actinomycetota > AC-67 > AC-67 > AC-67 > DATFGK01. The sequence goes on from DATFGK010000144.1 coordinate 4,961, forward strand.
ACGGCACGACGGGCAGTCGGCGACATGGGTTTGCACCCAGCGGATCGTCTCGGCGCCGAGCTCGTCGCCGGCGAGGCCGGGAAGGTACTGAGCGACCTGTTCGCAGTTCATGATGTCTTCTTCCGTCTCATCGGCACGATCACATCGTTCCCGTAAAGCTCTTCCGCCAGACGGCGCCGCGCCCGGAACACACGCACCTTCAACGCCCCTTCCGTCGCCCCGACCTGCTTGGCGATCTCGGCGAGCGAGAAGCCGTACACGTCCTTCATCACCAGCACCGTTCGCATCGCCACCGGGAGCCGCGCGAGCGCTTCCTCGAGCGCCCCCGCGTCCGGCGGCTCGTCCGGGCTCGGCTCCGCGCGTTCGAGCGGCGCCAGCGTCGCCGGATCGACCGGCTCCGCTTCGCGACCCCGGCGTTTTAGATACGTCATCGCCGCGTTGGCCGCGATCCGGTAGGCCCACGTCTCGAACGCAGCTTCGCCTCGGTACGACCGGAGCGAACGCCAGATCCGCAGGTAGGTTTCCTGCATCACGTCGGCTGCGTCCTCGTGGTTGCCGACCAGCCGGTACACGAGGCCGTATACAGCCTTGTGTGTCCGTTCGAGGAGCGACTCGAATGCCTCGGGGTCGCCCCGTCTGGCCGCCTCGACGAGCGTGGCGTCTATGTGCAAGAACCCTCCCGAGAGTTTGGACCCCGGGGTTCGCTGCCAGGTTACCGCCCGACGAGGGTCAATCCCGGTGGGATAGCAGCATGTCGTGCGCGTGCTTCCACCGGTCGAAGAAGATGTTCCAATTCCGCTTCGACCGTTTCGCGCGCTCGGCCTCGTCGACGGAGGTCCAGCCGCGATGGGTGTGCTTGGCGGCCGGGATGGGGACGACGACCGCCCTGGTTCCCTGAGCTCGAAGCTGGAAGGAAAGATCGATGTCGGCGTGTCGGTACCATCGGAACTTCTCGTGGAGAAGCTCTTTGGCGAGAAGCTCGCGGCGCGTCGCGAGAAAATAGCCCTCAACGGCGTCCACATCGGGCCCGGCAGACTCCGTGAACTCACGCATGTCCTGCGAGACGATGCCCCACGGCCCGGCGACGCCGACGGAGGGATCTTCGAAGGCCCCGGCGAGCGGCGTGAGGATGTCGCCGGTGGGCTCGACCGAAAGATCGACGAGCACCACGATCCGTCCGCGGCCGACCTTCAGTCCGGCGTTCCGCGCCTGCGCGTACCCGAGCTCGCGATCGAGATGCAGGACACGGACGTGCTCGGAAGCGAGCGACTCGAGCCATTCGGCGTCGTCGGACGCGTTGTCGACGAGCACGACCTCATAATCGTGACCGGCATCGTGCGTCGCGAGCCCGGCCAGGAACCGCTCGACGTCCTCGCGGTATCCCTCGTACAAAAGGTGGAGCGAGAACGTCAGGATCGCAGGTTTGTCGAGCACGCTTTCGATCGAAGCAGGGTCGACGCGCTGGAAAGCGGCGCGGCGCTCGACGGTCGCTCCGCCCGGCGCGTCGCGAACGTCGTAGCCGAGGGTCGCGATCTCGTCGCGAAGCTCGTCGGCTCGCGCGAAATCCTTCGCCGCTCGTGCGGCGTCTCGCTCGGAGAGAAGGCGCTCGACGTCGGGCGGAACGTCGCTCACCGGAGCTCCCGAATCAGGCGAGCTCGACCTCTGCCTCGGCGGCGCCGACGTTGACGTCGCCGACGGCCGCGGCGAGCTCGAGCACGACGCGGGTCCCGTCGCCCTTGCTCGTTACCTTGCCGGCGACGGTCACCTCGTTCCCCGTGTCCTTCGGGACGATCACCATCTGGGTGAAGCGGGCCTTCAGGCGAACGACGGCTGCGGGATCGCCCGCCCAGTCGGTGACGTACTGGCCGATCTTCGCCATCGTCAGCATGCCGTGGCTGATGACGTCGGGCAGGCCGACCTGCTTGGCGAACGCCTCGTCCTGATGGATCGGGTTCTGGTCCCCAGAGGCCCCGGCGTACGCGACGAGATCCTCGCGGGTCACCCGGTACCGCCAGGGTTTGAGCTCCTCTCCGACGGAGACGTCGGCGAAGCGGACCTTCGCGGTCATCGTGTTTCCTCCTGCGGCGCGGTGCCTCGCGAGACGATCGTCGAACGCGCCATCGCGATCTTCTCTCCGGAAACAGTCTCGATCGAGGCTTCGGTCACCAAGAACTCGTTGCGGCCCTTGGCGAAGATCCCTGCGATACGCGGTTTGCCGATCACGACGTCGCCGGCACGAACCGGCCGCGTGAAGCTGTATTCCTGATCGCCGTGCACGACCATCGCGTAGTTCAGGCCGAGGTCGGGGTCGGCCAGCATCGCCGGGCCGTAGAGGAAGTTGAGCTTCGTCAGGTACGTCGGTGGGGCGATCACCGCCGGCTGTCCGGCCGCTTTCGCCGCGGCCTCGTCGCGGTAAACGGGATTCGCATCGCCGATGGCGTCGGCGAAGTCTCTGATCGACTCGGCCGTGACCGTGTAGGGCTCGTTCGCGGGAAACTCGCGGCCGACGAATCCTTTGTTGAGCGGCATCACGTCCCCCTTTCGTGGCTAGACGCCGAGCTGCGCGCCGGTGACCGGCAGGATGACGCCGCTGACGAAGTCGGCCTCGGCCGAGCACAGGAACAGGTGCGCATTCGCCAGGTCCTCGGGTCGGCCGGCGCGTCCGACCGCGATGAGGCCGATCGCCATGTTCCTGAGCGGCTCGGGGATCCCCAGGTCGGAGCCATCCTGTTTCGCCGCCGTCAGACGCGTCTCGATGAAGCCGGGAGCGACCGCATTCACGTTGATCCGGAACGGGCCGAGCTCGCGCGCGAGCGTCTTCGTCAGCGAGATCAAGGCTCCCTTGGCGGCCGTGTAGTTCGCCTGGCCCGGATTGCCGGTGATCGCCACCGTGGACGACGTGAACGTGATCTTGCGGTGATAGGAGACCTCACCCTTCTCGGCGAGCTCCTTCTTCGCGACCTCCCGCATGTACGGCATCGCGGCCTGCGCGCAGTTGAACGCGGTGTACAGGTTCACCTTGATCGCTGTGTCCCAGATCTCCGGCGTCATGTTGTGGAACGTCTTGTCGCGGGTGATCCCCGCGTTGTTGACGAGGATGTCGAGGCGCCCGAACTCCTTGACGGCGGCTTCGACCATCCCTTGAGCCGCGTCGAGCTCGACGGTGTTGGCGACGGCGGAGATCGCTTGCCCGCCGTTCTTGCGGATCTCCTCCGCGGTCTCCTCGGCTGGGTCGCCGTCGACGTCGTTCACGACGACGGCGGCGCCTTCCTCGGCGAAGCGGAGCGCGGTGGCACGACCGATCCCTCGGCCGGCCCCCGTGACGATTGCGACTCGGTCGTCCAAACGACCCACAGGCGTTCCCCCCTTGGAACTTGGGCCGGGCCCGGCTGCGGGGCGCGGCGGAAAGACGCTACCGCGTCTCGCGGTGCTGGGTGTGGTGACCGCACCAGCGGCAGAACTTCTTGAGCGCGATACGGTCGCGATCGTTCTGCTTGTTCTTCTGGGTTTGGTAGTTCCGGCGCTTGCAGTCCTCGCAGGCGAGGGTCACGCCGGGACGGTTGTCGGCCTTTGCCACGTTCTCCTCCGTGCAACAACCAGGCTGGAAGGCCCGGGACGGGGCGGAAGTATAGCGGCGGCTTCACGACCGACGCGACACCCGGCCGGCCGACGGGGCGAGATCCGTAGCGGGGGGCGGAATCGAACCGCCGACACAGCGATTATGAGCCGCTTGCTCTGCCTCTGAGCTACCCCGCCTCACTACTGCTCTCACTTGAGCTCGCCACATCGATCGAGCTGGCGGCCGGAATCGAACCGGCGACCCCGGCCTTACCATGGCCGTGCTCTGCCGTCTGAGCTACGCCAGCGAGACACCGGATTCTACCTCGGCCTCGTCGGCGGCCGACTCGAGTTGGAAGGCCGCCGTCAGCGGATCGTTTCCTCGAAGCATCCGCGGACGGGCCCGCCGTCGGGAAGGGTCCCGGCGAAGGCGAACTTGTAGCGCCCGGCCTCGAGCGTCGCGTCGGAAACGAAGTGGCCGGGGGTGAAACGGCGGACCTCGAAGGTCGTGACCGAGCCGTTGCGGGTTCCCGTCATCGTGGGGAAGGTGGGCACGGCAAGCTCGCCGCCTTGAGCGTTGAAGAACGTGACGTGGAGCTCGTTCGGTCCGGCAGTGCCGGGGTCGACGTAGAGCTGCGCCGAGCCGGCCGGTAGCGTGACGTTGTAGAGGGTAGGCCCGCCCGAGATCGGTACCGCCTCCGCGCGGCAGCGTGTCTCGAGCGAGAGCTCGATCTCGGCCGAGTCGGTGGCTTGCTGGACGAGCACCGTGACGGTCCAAGGCCCGTCGAGAGAGAGATTGGATCCCTCGCCGCGATACGTGCCGGCACCGGTACGGGTCAGCTCCAGTTCTGATCCGCCGATCGTGGCGTCGACGAACCGGAAAGCGAGCGCGACCCGCTCGGCGTCGATCGGCTCCCCCGAGCCGGACTCGATGATGCGGGCGACGAAGGTGTTTGGGCCCGCGAAGCCCGGAGCGACCTCGAGCCGGATGCGAACGGTCTCTGCGAAGTCGCTCCCGACGACCACGATCCGATCGGCGGGTGCGGCGTCGGCGCTCGTCGCGCCGGCCGGCGGTGAAACGCTCGCGAGCCCGCCGGCTGCGGCGAGCGCGAGAGCCGCGAGGGCGAGTTCTCCGCGGGAAACGCGTCGTAATCCTGAAAGGCTCTGGGCGGCGCGAGGGACGTTGCGATATCGATTGATCGCGCCGAGCCCGGCAAGCGCAGCGATCAGTGCCGCCTTCGCGATGACGAGCCGCCCATAGGTAGAGCCCGTGAGCCCACTCCAGCTCCCGACCTCGTCGATAGCGCGCACGGTTCCCGTGATCGCAACCGCGAGAAGCGCGAAGCCGGCCGTTCCGGAGAAGCGGCGGATCGCCCGCGCTCGATCCTCCGCGGGGAGCCCGCGAACGCCCGACAGCAACGCACCGAGCCCGCCGATCCATAACGCGGCGGCGAGCGCATGGACGAACTGAGCGGCAACGTTGCGCCATACGGGCTCGCTCGCGGCGGCGTGCCCGGCGTCGACGTGTGCGAACAGGGCTCCGGCCCCCGCCATCCCGGCCAGCGCGAGAGCGGTCCCAGCGTTCTCGCCGCGAAGCTTTGCAGCAGCAGCGAGCGCCAGTCCGGCTCCGCCGATCCCGGCAGCTCGCCAGATGAGGGCGTGCCCGATCGGGGTTCCGAGGAGATCCCCCAAGGAGACGCCGGCCGCGGATCGCTGCGCCAGGCCGAGTAGCACCAGTCCGGCCGCCGAAACGATCAAAGAAGCAGCCGTGAAGCGGCGCGATCCATCCGGCGCTCCGGGGAACGCGAACCCTGCTATCCACGCTCCACCGATGAGACCGAACAGGCCGACATAGAAGAGCCAGCGGCCGCTCACCTCCGCGGCCGAGACCGATGGCGTCACGGACGCAGCGGTCGGAGGCGGTGTCGATCCCTGAGGCGAGACGCCGACGCCGAACGCGTACGCGCCACCGGTCACGTGACCGTCCACCCGCGAGAGCACGCGCCACGCCACCGTATAGACGCCCCTCGGAAGCTCACGCACCGAGACTCTGATGGTGCGGGCCTTGCTCGGAACGCGGATCGGTTTCCCGCTCTCGAAGGACGCGCCCGAGGTGTCGAGCACGCGCACGGTGGAGAGCGAAACCTCCGGATCTTCGGAGAACGTCAGAACGATCGACTCGGGAGCCCCATCGACCTGCGCGCCGGCCGGCGGATCCGACGACTGCAGCAACGCGTGCGCGCCGGCGCCGGGCGCGAAGAGGAGAAGCCCGGCACAGGCCAGCAGCAGCGCGGCGGGAAGCCGCCCTCGGAGGATCACTTCGACCCCCTAGGAGGCGGCCTTCTTGCCGCGCGGACGAAGGCCCACGATCAGTCCGAGCACGCCGACGCCGATCCCGATGATCCCGAACAGCCGCGCGTTCTTGGCGTCGTCCGAGGCCTTCTTCGCGGAGGCGGCCAGCGTCGTCCGGCTCTGTTCGATGGCGTCCGCGAGCTCTCCGCTCGGCGGATCCTTCTCGGGGAACGAAACCGCGGCGATCTCTCTGATGTCGTTGTATTGCGTGCCTTCGATCGCACCCTTCTCGCCCGACGTGTAGAACTTGTCGAACGCCTTCCCCTTGATCGTGCCCGAGATGTGGAAGGTGTAGGTGCCGGGCCTCGTCGGCACGATCTGTTCGCTCCGCCATTCGCCCGGCTCGCCGAAGCTGAACGCCTCGAGCGGCTGCGCCGGCAGCTTCACGGTCGCGTCCTGTTCGCCGAACATTATCTCGACGGTGAGCTTCACCTGGTTAGCCGCCACCGGCTTCGTCTCCGCGGTCGCCTCGTCGTGCGTATGCTCGCCGGCCGGCTCGGCGGCCGCCTCCTCGAGGAAGACCTGGACGCCGTTGGGTTCGCCTGCGAACGCCGGCTCGTTGATCCAGCCGACGGTGACGCCAACGTTGCCGAACTGATCGTGAAGGTGTGCGGATGCCGGGCTCGGAGCGAGCGTGACCATCCAAAGCGACAGCAACGCAACGAGCGTGACGGACACGGCCCTCTTCATCATTCTCCTCCTGTTCGAAGCCGCCAAGCCGCCCGGATGGGCGACGGCATGCTCAGACCGTTGAGAGGAGGAGACACGGTGGGCCCCGTATCGGCTGAGGCCCTTCGAGAGATCCGGAGGTTGCGAGCTCGCTGCCCACCGGAGTACGGAGCGGGGACTCGGGTGCGGCAGCGTCGGGCAGCGAAGCGCGCGCGGCCGCCGCACCTGCCCGGTACAGGAGTCCGATCAGCGCCGCGCCGATCGCGGCGATCACGACCTGAGCGATGGCGCCGACGATCAGGACCGGCAGAAGCAGATGATGGAAAGGAACCCCGGAGACGAGCCGCTCGACGAACTCGAGCCCGACGAACGCCGAGATCTGCAGTAGCGCCAGGCGGGCGGCCGTTATGCGGCCGTCGGGAACTCGAAAGCCGCCCGCTCTTGCGCGCGCGTAACCGCCGGCGAGCATGGAAGCCAAGCAAACGATAGCCAGCCCGGCGGCCACCTGGATCCCGAGCGAGAGATAGGTGTGCCCGGTCTCGAGCAGGATCCCATGCCGCTGGGGTCCCGGGAAGACGATGCGGTATCCAACGAAGTGCCCGACGAGGACGCCGGCCGCGGCGGTGCCTGCGAGCCGGAGCCAGCCGGGGGCGAAACGTCGGGCGGGTTTCACGGTTATCAGTTTACGACTCGCTACTGCGGGAGACCTGCCCTCGGCCGGAACGGCGCAGTTCAGGGGATCGGACCGATCGGCGAGATCGTGGTGGGGGAAGGATTCGAACCTCCGAAGGCTGAGCCACCTGATTTACAGTCAGGCCCCGTTGGCCGCTTGGGTACCCCACCTGGTGCCGGGGTAGTCTACCCGGCCAGCAGGAGGTGTTGAGGTGGCAAAAGACGCTTCGTTCGATGTCGTTTCCAAGGTCGACCGCCAGGAGGTCGACAACGCGCTGAACCAGTCGCGCAAGGAGCTTCAGACGCGGTTCGACTTCAAGGGCACCGACGCCAAGATCGAGTGGACCGGCGAGCTTCAGGTCGAGATCAGCGCCAACACGGATCACCGTGTGACCGCGGCCGTCGAGGTGTTCAAGGAGAAGTGCATCAAGCGCAGCGTGCCGCTGAAAGCGCTTCAGATCGGCCCGCTGAAGGAGACCGGCGGCGGCGGGCACAAGCAAGTCATCGACATCAACCAAGGGATCTCGACCGAGAAGTCGCGCGAGATGGTCAAGATCTTGAAGTCCAGCGGCCTGAAAGTTCAGGCCGCTATCCAGGAGGATCACCTTCGGGTCTCCGGGAAGAGCAAAGACCTGCTGCAGGACGCGATCCAGCTGCTGAAAGAGAAGGATTTCGGGATCCCGCTGCAGTTCACGAACTATCGATAGATCGTCGGGGGGTCGCCGTGGCCGGGAAGCCGTTCGAAGGTGTCGTCGGACGGACGTTCGACGATTCGGTCGCCTGGTGGCCGCCGCTGCCCCGAGCACCGAAGGGCGCACCGAACGTTGTGCTCATCGTCCTCGACGACGTCGGCTACGCACAGCTCGGCCCGTACGGCTCCGACATCGCGACCCCGTGCTTCGACCGGCTCGCGGCGGAAGGGCTCCGGTATTCGAACTTCCACACGACGTCGCTCTGCTCCCCCACCCGCGCCGCGCTGCTCACCGGACGCAATCACCACTCGAACGGGATGGCGCGTATCGTCGAGATGCCGTCCGGGTTCCCCGGCTACGACGCAACGATCCCGAAGGAGAATGGGTTCCTCTCGGAGATCCTCCTCCGCAACCACTACGCCACGTTCGCGGTCGGGAAGTGGCACCTCACGCCGGCGACCGAGCAGACGATGGGAAGCCCGCGTGACAAGTGGCCCCTCGGCCGCGGCTTCGAGCGCTATTACGGATTCATGGGCGGCGAGACCGACCAGTACCGGCCCGACCTCGTCTACGACAACCATCACGTCGCGCCGCCTCGCACGCCCGAAGAGGGCTATCACCTGACGGAGGATCTCGCGGACCACGCCACGCTCTTCCTCAAGGACCTACGTGCTACCTACCCGGAGAAACCGTTCCTCCTGTACGTCGCGCCCGGCGCGTGCCACGCGCCGCACCAAGCGCCCGCTTCGTACATCGATGCATACCGAGGGCGGTTCGACATGGGATGGGACCGCTGGCGTGAGGAAGTGTTCGCGCGGCAGTCGGCTTCGGGGCTGCTGCCGCCGGGGACCGAGCTGTCCGGACGGCCGTCCTGGGTTCCGGCGTGGGACGATCTCACCGCCGACGAGCGCCGGCTCTACGCGCGGATGATGGAGGTCTACGCCGGCTTCATGACGCACACCGACGCTCAGATCGCGCGGGTGCTCGGCTTCATCGAGTCGCTCGGTGAGCTCGACGACACGCTCGTGATCGCGATGAGCGACAACGGCGCCAGCGCGGAAGGCGGTCCGCGCGGGTCGTTCAACGAGCAGTACTTCTTCAACTTCCAGCCGGAGAGCCTCGAGGAGAATCTGCGACGCATCGACGACCTCGGCACGCCGCGAGCCAACAACCACTACCCGTGGGGATGGGCGTGGGCGGGCAACACGCCGCTGAAGCGCTTCAAGCGCGATACCCACGAAGGCGGTGTCGCGGACCCGATGATGATCCGGTGGCCGGATCGTCTCGGGATGCCCGGCGAGACGCGGCACCAGTACGTGCACGTGATCGACGTCACGCCGACCCTGCTCGAGCTCATCGGGATCGAGCTACCCGCCGAGATCGCCGGCGTCGAGCAGAGCCCCATCGAGGGCGTGAGCTTCGCGCACACGCTCACGGACGCGGCTGCGCCGAGCCGCCACCGGACGCAGTACTACGAGATGCTCGGCTCGCGGGCGCTCTACGACGACGGCTGGAAAGCGGTCACGTTCCATACCCCGCCGTTCATCGCGTACGACGGGACCGACACGACGAAGCCGTTCGACGACGACGTTTGGGAGCTGTACCACGTCGCAGAGGATTTCTCGGAGGTGCATGACGTTGCGGGCGCGAACCCCGAGAAGCTCGCCGAGCTCCAAGCGTTGTGGTGGAAGGAAGCCGAGCGATACCAGGCGCTGCCGCTCAACAACCTGCCGATCCTGCACGGCGACACGCGGTTCCGGCGTGAGCGGCACGAGTTCCATCCTGGGATCGGGCCACTGTCACAGGTGATCGCCCCGGACCTGCGAAACCGCGCGTTCCAGATCGCCGCGGAGCTCGACGTTCCGGCGGACGCCGCCGTCGACGGGGTGATCGTGGCGCATGGGGGGCATGCCGGCGGCTACGCGCTCTACCTCGTCGGGCGCCGGCTCCACTACACCTACAACTTCCTCGGCTCGCAGATCACGACGATCTCGGCGAGCGTCGACCTCCCCGTGGGCCCGGTCGTCGCGCGCGCCGCGTTCACGCTGACGGCCCCATTCGCCGGCGAGATCCAGCTGTTCTACGACGACGTTCCCGTCGGGCAGGGCGTCATCTCGCGAACGACGCCGATCACCTATGGGATGGTCGGCTTCACCGTCGGCTACCAGCCCAGCGGACCGATCGCCGAGGCGCTCATCGGCCGGGCGGCGATCCCACCGGGCGTGCTGCACCGCGTGGTGGTGGAGGCGCTCGGGAAGCGTCATCAAGATCCGGGCGGGGAGGAGCGCGCCGGGCTCGCGATGCAGTAGTCGGGGGTCAGATCCTCGCGACGATCGCTTCCGCCATCCGCTCGGCGGACCCCGGCGCCTTGGTGAAGAACAGGACCGGCTCGATCACCTCGAGCTCCATGAGCCGCGCGACGCCCTCGTCCATCACGACGTCCACGCGCGCGTAGACGAGCGGCGACTCCGGAATCTGCGCGAGAACCTGTTGGGCGAGCGCGAGCTCCTCGGGCTCCGGGTCGACCCGGCTGATGCGATCCATCACGAACTCCCTGCCACCGAGTCGTGGATGCTCGCGGATCGCGTGGGAAAACGTCCCGTCGAAATGGATGAGCTTGTGCTCGCCGGGACCTTCCGTCGCCGCGATGTACGGCTGGATCATCACGTCCCCGAGCTTCAGCAGCGTGTCGAGGTGCGCCCGCCCCGGCGCGAGGTCTTTCGTCGTGACGCGAAGCGTCCCCCGCGCGCCGTTGTCGATCGCCGGCTTCACGACGACGTCGTTCCAGCCGCGAGCGTCGAGGACATCGGCGAGGTTCCCGATCGCACCCGCGTCGAGCCACTCGGTCGGCACGGTCGCGACGCCGGCCGACTCGAGCTCGCGGAGGTAGGACTTGTGCGAATTCCAGCGGATGAGGCGGGCGGGGTTGTGCACGTTCGTCAGACCGTCGGCCCAATCGCAGAACTCGTCTCGCCTCCCCACGTAGTCGAACACGTAGCGGAGCACCACGATCCGCGCGGATGCCCAGTCCACGTTCGGGTCGCCCCAGACCGCCGACGCCACGCTGAGCCCCTGAGTGCGAAGCGCGTCTACGAGCGGCCGCTCGTCATCCCAGGTCTCGACGTGGTCGGCGTCGTTCGCAAGCAGGACGTCGGGCATGGCCGGTGATTTCACCACGGCGGCGCGCCCGGCGCCTGGTTATCATCCTCGAACCGTGCCCAGGGTCGGTCATGCCGCAGCGAGCGCCGAGCTCGCCTCTCGCGATCGAACGATGCGCCGGCTCGTCGACCGGTTCGGTCCCTGCAAGATCGGCCGGAGTACCCAATCCCACTTCGAGGCGCTCGCCGAGTCCATCGTCTACCAGCAGCTCGCCGGCGCGGCGGCAGCCGCGATCTGGGGCCGGTTCCGCGGCCTGTTCGACGGCGAGTTCTCACCCGACGCGGTACTCGCGAAGCGGGAGACAACGCTGCGCGGCGCGGGCCTCTCACCGAACAAGATGGTGTCGATCCGCGATCTCGCGGCCAAGATCCGAGACGGAACCGTCCCGGTCGAACGGCTCACGCGGCTCCCGGACGAAGCGATCATCGAGCGGCTGATCGTCGTACGCGGGATCGGTAGGTGGACGGCGGAGATGTTCCTCATGTTCCAGCTGCGGCGGATCGACGTGTGGCCGGTCGACGACTACGGGGTTCGCAAGGGATACGCGCGCGCGTACAAGCTGGCCGACCTTCCGAAGCCCAAGCAGCTCGGGGATCTAGGGGATCGGTTCCGGCCGTACCGGTCGATCGCCGCGTGGTACTGCTGGCGCGCCGTCGAGGCGCCGCCCGGCCCGGTCTAGGGTCCGACCGAAGCCAGCGCCGGGCCGTGCACATGCTGCGCCGGCGACCACAGAGGGTTCTGCCAGGTCGAGCCGATCATCGCGAGCGTCTCGGAGGCGGTGAAGGATCCGACGTCGAACGCGGCCGGGTCGCTTCCCCACGCCAATGCGTCGAACGCGACGTCGAAGCCGAGCGCGGTGCCCGCCGGGTCGAGCCCAACCTGCCACAGCGCCGGAAGCGGCGCGGCCGGCTCGCGCATGAGGTCGAACATCGCCTGCCACCGTGCGCCGCCGAGACGGTTGAGCGCGTTGTACTCGACCAGACGCTGATACGCGTTCATGGCGCCTGCTTCGGCCTGGCCGAGCCAGGCATCGAGGATCGGCTTCGGTGAGACCGGCGGGCCGCCGCGCGGATGGACCTCGAAGTGAACGTGCGGGTAGGTCCCCTTCGCGACGCCGGTGTCGCCGACGTACCCGAGGATCTCGCCGACCCGAACCCGTTTGCCGGCGACGATGCCGGGCGCGTACGCGCTCAGATGTCCGTAGTAGTAGGTGATCCCGTCGACGCCCTTCAGCCACACCGAGATGCCGCCGATCGAGCCGTTCGCGGTCTTCTCGACGACGCCGTCGACCGCCGCGATGACCGGCGTCCCGGAGACCGCGAACAGATCGACGCCCTCGTGGAGATGGAAGTAGGGCGTGTAGCGCGGGGCTCCGTAGTCGTCGTGATACCAGACGTACCCGACGACCGGGAAGCGTCCGAACCCGCGGACGAGATCCGGGGTCGTCGTGGGGATGCCCGGCGGCTTGAGGCGGGCGATCAGGTCGAGCAGGTGTTGCGTGTTCCGCGCCGTGCCCGCGATGTTGAGCACGTACGTGACCGCACTGCGGAGCGCCGGAGCGGGCCCCGATCCGTTCGGCTTCGCGGACGGCTGCGACGAGCTCGACGGCGCGGGCTTGGGCTTCGGCTTCGGCTTCGGGGATGCCGACTGCGAGGGTGACGGCGAAGGGGTCGGCGTCGCGTGGCAGTCGCCGAGCAGCTTCGGGGCGAAGCAGTGATCCGCGCGCGCGGTTGCGGGCGCGAGCAACGCAAGTCCTGCGGCGAGTGCGACCGCGGTGATCGCGATGCGACGACGGATCAGATGAACCTCCTGGAGCTCGCGTTGCTCACCCGGGCGCGAGGTGCTCGTTTTCGACGCTTCGGGCGACGAATCCTTCCATCGAGGCCAACGACTCGCGGAGGTGAAAGTGGTGCCTTCGAGCGGGGATCCTTCTCGCGAGCGTCGCGCTCGTGAAGAAGCGGGCAAACCGAAACCGGAACCGCAGCGGTCGGGAACCGAGCGACCCCGGCCATTCCGGCCGGGGTCGCTTTTGGTTTGTCCGTTTCGTTACACGCGTGCGCCCATCTCGCGCAGCTGGGCTATCCGCTCCTCGAGCGGCGGGTGGCTCATGAAGAACCTGGATACCTTCGCCCCACGGAGGGGGTTCTGGAGGAAGACATGCGCCACGGCCGGGCTCACCGCCGGCACGGGGGTGTTGCGGGCGGCCGCGTCGATCTTGATCAGCGCGTTCGCCAGCGGGGTTGGGTCGCCGAGGAGCTCGGCGCCCGAACGGTCCGCCTGCGACTCCCGTGAGCGCGACACGGCCATCTGGATCAGGAACGCGGCGATCGGAGCCAAGATGATGAAGAGCAGGGTCCCGAAGGCGGCGAACGGGCTTCCGCCGTCATCGTCGTCGCCTCCGCCGCCGAAGATCGCGCCCCACATCGCTATGCGCGCGATGAAGGTGATCGCGGCGGCCACCGTCGCGGCGACGGCGCCGATCAGCACGTCACGGTTCTTCACGTGGGCGAGCTCATGAGCGAGGACGCCCTCGAGCTCCTTCTCGTCCAAGACGTTCAAGATGCCTTCGGTGACCGCGACCACGGCCCTCTCCGGGCTACGCCCGGTCGCGAACGCGTTCGGCTGCGACGCCGGCATCACGTACAGCTTCGGCATCGGCATGCCGGCCTTCTGCGTCAAGGTCCGGACGATCCGATAGAGCCACGGTGCTTCCTCTTCCGTGACCGGCCGGGATCGCGTCATCTTCACGACCAGCTTGTCCGAGAAGAAGAACGCGCCGAAGTTCAGGAGTCCGACGACGACTCCCATGATCACGATGCCGTTGGAGAAGAACGTTCCGGCCCACAGCAGCACCGCGCTGAGCAAAGCCATGAAGACGAACGTCTTGATGACGTTCTTGTTCACTCGAGACCCTCCTCTGGGCCCGGCCACGATGGCTTCGGGGCCCCCGGAGCTCCCAGCGCCTCGCGGCGCCGACCTCTCCAGGAGTCAATGCTACGCCGAAGTCTTAACCCCGGCTGAGAGTACGCGGGAGCCCGCCCGACGGGCGGTTCCTAGCCTGCGACCAGCGTCGACCTTGGAGAGAAGTGGTTGAAGAAGTCGGGAAAGATGCCCACCGCGACCACGACGATCAGCGCCAGGGCGATGGCCACCGCGACCGGGTACGAGACCCCGAGCGGTGAGGAGTCGGAAGCCGGGCGCAGGTACATCCGGGAGCCGACGGACAGGTAGTAGTAGAGGCCGATCACGCTGTTGACGACCATGACCGCCGCGATCCACGCGCTGTCCGCGTCGATCGCCGCCGAGAAGACGAAGAACTTCGCCCAGAACCCGGCGAGCGGCGGGATGCCCGCGAGAGACAGCAGGAAGAAGAGCATGGCCGCCGCGAGGCCCGGCTCGCGCTGGGCGAGGCCGTCGTAGTCGGAGATCAGGTTCGACGGCTGCTTGCGCGCCACCGCGATCACCACCGCGAACGCGCCGATGTTCATGAACGAGTAGATGAGGATGTAGGTCAACGCCGCGGCGAACGCTTCGCGAAGCACGACCGGACCGGCGCCGTCGACGACAGCGAATGGGAGCAGGATGTAGCCCGCCTGCGCGATCGAGGAGTAAGCGAGCAGCCGGACGATGTTGCTCTGCTGCATCGCAACGACGTTCCCGATCGTCATCGTGAGCACGGCCATGATGGCGAACCCCGGCGCCCACGATCCCGTCTGGTGAACGAACCCGACGAACATCAGGCTGAGGAGGCCCGCGAAGCCGGCCGCTTTCGACGCGACGGACAGGAACGCGGCGACCGGGATCGGCGAGCCCTCGTACGTGTCCGGCGCCCAGAAATGGAACGGCACCGCCGAGACCTTGAAGCCGAACCCGGCAACGATCAACAGGATGCTCGCGACCACGAGCGGGTCGTCCGGCGTGTTCTGGAGCGCGTTGGCGATCTCGGTCAGGTTCGTCGCCCGCGTGACGCCGTAGATAAGGGACATGCCGAAGAGCATGATCGCAGTCGACAGCACGCCGAAGAGGAAGAACTTGATCGCGGCCTCGTTCGATCGCGCGTCGCGTTTCCGGAACCCGGCGACGAGGAACCCGGGCGCGCTCACGAGCTCGAGCGCCACGAAAAGCATCACGAGGTCGCGGGCGGACGCCATAAGCAGCATCCCGAGGAAGCTCGACAGCAGCAGGAAGTAGAACTCGCCCTGGGCGTTGCGCGTGTTGTCGTCGAGGTAGTCGATCGAGATCAGGATGACGATCGCGGCCACCGTCAGGAAGAGGAACTTGAACAGCAGCGCGTAGCCGTCGATGACGAACATCCCGGCGAACGTCGTCTTCCGCTCGCCGACGAGCGTTCCGAGCGCGACAAGCGAGCCCATGACGCCCAACATCGCGATCAGGCTGTTCCACTTCTTCCGCTCGTCGGGGAGGAAGAGATCGATCGTAAGGACGAGCAGCAGCGCCGCCGTGAGGATGATCTCCGGCAGCGCGGCGTGCAGATCGATCGGGCTCATATCAGCCGAACAGTCCGGTCAGGCCGGTGACGGCGCTGTTGGTGATCTCGAGCACGGCACGCGGGTACACGCCGAGAGCGAAGATCGCGATGAGCAGCGGCGTCCACGCGGCAAGCTCGACGGGCCGCACATCGGGGAGCTTCTCGCCGACGTGTTTCTCCGACGCCTTCCCGAGGTTGAGTCGCTGGACGAGCCACAGCATGTAGCCGGCGGTCAGGATCGTTCCGACGCCGCCGAGCACCATGTAGGTCCGGAACAAGCCGACGTTCAGCCCCTCCGCCGGGTTGAACGCGGCGAGCAACGACAGGACCTCTCCCCAGAACCCGGCGAGTCCGGGTAGGCCGAGCGATGCGATCGCGCTGAACGCGAGGATGCCTCCGAGGTACGGCATCACCTGCATCATGCCGGGACCGATCTGGTCGATCTGGCGCGTGTGGAAGCGTTCGTAGATCGAGCCGGCGAGGAAGAACAGCATCCCGGTGATCACACCGTGCGCGACCATCCCGAAGATCGCTGCGTTGAGCCCGGTGTCGGTGAGCGTCGAGATCCCGAGCATGATGAAACCCATGTGGCCGACCGAGGAGAACGCGATCAGCCGTTTGATGTCCTTCTGAGCGAGGCAGCATAAGGCTCCGTAGAGGATCGCCACGACGGACAACGCACCGATGTACGGGGCCCAGTCCCGCGCCGCGTCGGGCAGGAGAGGAAGCGCGATACGGATGAATCCGTAGGTGCCCATCTTCAGCAGGATTCCGGCGAGGAGCACGCTGCCCACCGTCGGCGCGTCGCCGTGGGCGTCCGGCAGCCAGGTGTGGAACGGCCACATCGGAACCTTGATCGCGAAACCGAGGAACAAGCCGGCGAAGACGAGATTGACGAACGCCTTGCTCCCGAACGTCTGACCCTGGAGCGCGATCATGTCGAACGTGTGCGCACCGGTCACGGGGTGCCTCGAGCGGAAGTACATCGCGAGGAATCCGAGGAGCATGAAGACGCTGCCGAAAAGCGTGTAGAGGAAGAACTTGAGGGCCGAGTATTCCTTGCGCTCCGACCCCCAGATCGCGATCAGGAAGTACATCGGGACGAGCACGAGCTCCCAGAACACGAAGAACAGGACGAGGTCGAGCGAGGTGAACGTCCCGGACATCCCGGTCGCCAGCAGGAGGATCAGCGCGAAGAAGCCCTTCGGCCGGTGGGGCTCCGGCATGATCTTCGTCGAATAGACGACGCACAGGAAGACCAGCAGCGTCGTCAGGACCAGCAGGGGCAAGCTGATCCCGTCGATCGCCATGTGATACCGGGCGCCGATCGTCTCGATCCAGCTCTTGTCCACGATGAACTGGAACGTGCGGGTGTTGTCGAAGTCGAAGCGTGCCAGGACGACGATGCTCACCACGAGCGAGCCGCCGCTCGCGACGAGCGCCACCGCTCGGACCGCCGCTTCTTGCGCCTTCGGCACCACCGTGATCAGGAGCGCCCCCACCAGCGGCAAGAAGACCACCAGTGAGAGCGACCAGGTATCGAACGTTTCCATCCGTGCCCCCTGCTATCCGAACCGAGTGAAGAGGAACGCGAAGATCGCCACACCGGCGAAGAGGTACGCCGCGTATCGCTGGACGTCGCCACCTTGCAGGTACTTCAGGAGCCCGCCGGTCTTCCTCGTGCTTATCCCGGCGCCGTTCACGGCCCCGTCGATCACCTTCTGGTCGACGTACTTGTAGATGCCTTGCGCGCTCACGCGCGCGCCCGCCGCCGTGCCGTTCACCAGCCCGTCGATCACGTTCTGGTTGACCCAGTTCATCGCCCGCGAGAAGAGATCTCGGATCGGACGGACGATCGCAACCCAGTAGAGATCATCGAGGTAGTACTTCCTCTGCAGCAGCCGATAGAAGAAGCCCATCCGCTCCAGCGGCTCGCGCGCCGGCGCCGGCATGTACATGCGCCGGCCGAGCGCGATGCCGCCGACCGCAACGGCGACCGACACGAGGATGAGCACGAAGTCTGCGCTGGGAACGTGGGTCTCACCGCCGACGCCCACCCATGCGCCGAAGCCCGACTGCCAGCCGGGGATGCCGGCGAACCCGGCGACGACCGAGAGCACCGCGAGGATCACCAGCGGCCCGGTCATCGCCGGCGGCGACTCGTGCGGATGACCTTTGCCGCGATACGTGCCCTCGAACGTCAGGTGGACGGCGCGCGACATGTAGAACGCGGTCAGGAACGCCGTAAGGATGCCGGCGATGTAGACGATCAGTGCGACAACCTGGGTCCCGTGCGGGTCGACCGCCCCGGTCCCGAAGCGGTACGCCTCGGTGAGGATCTCGTCCTTGGACCAGAACCCCGCGAGCGGCGGTATGCCGGCGAGCGCCAGAGATCCGATCATGAACGTCTTGTACGTGGTCGGCATCACGCGCTTGAGTCCGCCCATCTCGCTCATGTTGTTGGAATGAACGGCGTGGATCAGGCTCCCGGCGCCGAGGAACAGAAGCGCTTTGAAGAACGCGTGCGTGAAGAGATGGAAGATCGCTGCGTTGCCGGCGCCGACGCCGAGCGCGGCCATCATGTAGGCGAGCTGGGAGATCGTGGAGTACGCCAGCACGCGTTTGATGTCGTCCTGAATCAACGCCAGCAACGCCGCCATCAGCATCGTGAACGCTCCGATGAGCGCGACGAAGTTGAGCGCCTGGGTCGACGCCTCGAACACCGGGAACAGCCGGGCGAGGAGGAACACGCCGGCCGTCACCATCGTGGCGGCATGGATGAGCGCGCTCACAGGGGTCGGCCCGGCCATGGCGTCGGGGAGCCAGACGTGGAGCGGGAACTGCGCGCTCTTCCCGATCGCGCCGCCGAACAAGAGCAATGCGGCCGCCGTCAGCGTGGCGTGGGAGATCTCGCCTTCTTCGACCTTGTGGATGATCTCGGTGATGTTGAAGGTGTCCGCGGCCGCGAACAACACGAAGATCCCGACGAGGAACGCGACGTCGCCCGTACGGGTGGTGATGAAAGCCTTGATAGCGGCGCTCGAGTTCTCGTGCTCCTCCCACCAGTGCCCGATCAAGAGATACGAGCAGATGCCGACGCCTTCCCACCCGATGAGCAACTGGATCAGGTTGTCGGCGATGACGAGGTTCAGCATCGAGAACGTGAAGAGGTTCAACGCGGCGAAGTACCACGTGTAGCGCTTGTCGCCGTGCATGTAGGCCGTCGAGTAGATCTGCACCATCAGCGAGACCAGCGTCACGACGACGAACATGACCGCGACCAGGCCGTCGATCTTCATGCCGAGGTCGAGATCGAAGGTGCCCGCGAACGGGAACCACTCGATCGCGTGCTCGACGACGGGCCCGCCGCCGCCGACGTAATCGCCGATCAGGATGATGAGCGACAGGAAGAACGAAGCCGCGACCGTGAGGATCCCGATCTCGCTTCCCTTGCGCGGCATCCGCTTGCCGACCGCGAGGATCAAGAAGAATGCAACGAAAGGCAGGACGGGGATCAGCCAGGCGTGCTCGGTCGCCCAGTTGCCCGAGGTCGCAACGACCCCTTCGGCGCCTTCCTGGACGGCGGCGAGGATGGCTACCATTTCAGGAGGTCCACCTCGTCGAGGTTCACCGTCTCACGGTTCCGGAAGATCATCAGAACGATCGCGAGCCCGATCCCGACCTCGCCGGCCGCGACCGCGATCACGAACAGCGCGAAGATCTGGCCGACGGCGGCCTGGTCACCGAAGTAGGAGCCGAACGCGATCAGGTTGATGTTGACGGCGTTGAGCATAAGCTCGATCGACATGAGGACGAGAACCGCGTTGCGGCGCGAGATGACGCCGTAGATCCCGATCGAGAACAGCAGCGCGCCGAGCGTCAGCACCCACGCGAGGTTCACGTTCTCCGTCCTCCCCCCACCGTCTCCGCTAGTCCTTACGGGCCAGCACGATCGCGCCGACCAGCGCCGCGAGCAGCAACACCGAGATCGCCTCGAACGGCAGCACGAACCGGTCGAACATCGACCTGCCGATGTCCGCCGTGCGGACGGCCGTGTTCAGCGGGATCTCCTTCTCACCGAAGGCGTCCCAGATCAGCCACGTCAGCCCGCCGAACGTTCCGGCGGCGACGATGAACGCCATCCCTCGCTTCGGGTTGTCGAGCGCCATACGTCCCATCGGCGCCTTCGTCAGCATGATCCCGAACAGCAGCAGGACGACGATGGCTCCGACATAGATGAGGATCTGCGTCCAGCCGATGAACTCCGCGCCGAGGAGCAGGAAGAGTCCCGCGATCGAACCCAGCGCCGCGACCAGGAACAGCGCTGCGTGGACCACGTTGCGGCTCGAGACGACGAGAGCCCCGGCGACGCCGGCCACCGCGAACACGATCGCGAAGATGACCTCGTGACCGCTCACGACTGTCCTTTCCGGCGCTTGACGACCCAGGCCTTCTTGGCGAGCGCGCGCGCGACGCGATCCGACTTGCCGGCCGCGATCTCGCGGTCGTAGGTCTCCTGGTCGATCTCGGGCGGCGTGTGATCGACCTCGGCAGCTGCGGCCGGGGCCGGTGCGGCCGCACTCGGCGGAGCCTCGGCTGCGGCGGGCGCGCCC
>DATFGK010000145.1:0-3819 GCA_035249485.1 Actinomycetota bacterium
GCGAGGGGGTCAGCTCGGCGACGCGGTGACCGTCGCGGCGCTCGGTCCGCCGGTCGGCCTTGCGGATAACGACGGCGTGCCGTTCCTCGTCCAGCCGGAGCAAGGTGGACAGGCTCAGATCCAGCCCGTGCGCGATCCGATGGGCGATCGCGATGGTAGGGGAGGTCTCGCCGCGCTCGACCTGCGAGAGCATCGGCGCGCTCACGCCGCTCCGCTGCGCGAGATCGCGCAGGGACAGTCCGCGCGCTTCGCGGAGGGCACGGACCCGCCGCCCGACCACGCCGGGGACGTCGCGATCCTGCTGGTAGAGCTCGGTTACTTGGGCCATGAGAGGCGTATGTTATCACGTACGTTCGTACGTCAACTAGGGGTTTCATCGAGGGTGTGATGGGGAGGTCTATTACGAGAAGAAGGGAGGGGACGGTCGATGACGCCTCAGACCAAGGAGATCACATATGCAGCGGTGGGCACCGTCGACGCCGCGATCGAGCGGTTGAAGGATGCCTTCGAGGAGGTCACCAATTCGCTGGCCGACGTGCGGAAGCGCGCCGCGAAAGCGATCGAGGCCGCGGAGAAGCGCGGCGAGCGGGTGACCCGAAAGGCCTCGACCCGTACCCGGGGCACGAGCGCCAGGGTGAGGGCACGCGGCAAGCGGGCGGCGGCCCGCACGCGAAAGACGGTGAGCGCGGCGAGCCGGCGAACGACGACCGGCCGCAAGGCGGGCGCGCGCCGCACGACCGCACGGTCGGGTACGCGGCGACGGACGGCGACGCGCTCGTAGCAGGCCCCGTCCCGGGCCAGGAAGTCCACCCTGCTCCACGGCTCGCTGCCTTAGAATCACGGCCTCTGTAGGGAGAGGCTGATGAGCAAAGAGCTCGGCGAGTTGATGGAGCAGGCGTGGTCTTCCATGGAAGAGCTGTGCTCGCAGCTGGGACCGTCCGACTGGGATCTGCCTACCGATTGCCCCGGTTGGAACGTGAAGGACCAGCTCGCTCACATCTGCGCCCTCGAGTCCCGCGCGCTCGGACGCGAGCAGCCGTCGAGCGGACCCCGCAAGGCAGACCACACCCGCAACGAGCTCGGTGAGCTGAACGAGGGCGACCTCGAGGCCCGCCGGGGCCTGTCGCCCGAGGAATTGCTCGCCGAGTACCGCGACGTCACCGCCGAGCGCGGAACGGTCCTCGCATCGTGGACGGACGAGGACTGGAAGAGCGAAGGCAAGGGCGTGCTCGGCACCGCTCCCCGGGATCAGATCATCCGCATCCGGATCGTCGACGTCTTCACCCACGAGCAAGACGTACGCGTCGCGACCGCGAAGCCGGGGCACCTGAGCGGCGGTGTCGCGCGCCTGGTCTTCGAGCAGGTCGTCGGAACGCTCGGGTACGTCCTCGTGAAGCGCGCGGGCGCTACCGAAGGACAGACTGCGGTGTTCGAGATCGGGCCGCCGGGTGAGACCTTCGCGTACACGGTGACCGGAGGACGCGGGACGAAGCTCGACCAGATCCCGCAGGACCCGGCCGTCCGGCTCGCGATGGACGCCGAGACCTTCCTGCGTCTCTACGCGGGCCGCTGGTCGGTCGAACGCGTCGAGCAGGAGGGCCGCGTTCGTATCGCGGGCGATCACGACCTCGCGCGCCGGATCATGGCCGGCATGAACGTCACGCCCTGATGGCGTACCGCATCGGCGTCATCCCCGGCGACGGGATCGGCCCGGAGGTCGTCGCCGAGGGGCTTAAGGTCCTCGACGCGACCGGCATCGCGACCGAGCGCACGACGTTCGACATCGGCGCGGAGCGATACCTCGACACCGGCGAGGTCCTGCCGGATGACGTCTTCGAAGGGCTCAAGGGGCTCGAGGCCGCGATGCTCGGCGCAGTAGGCGACCCCCGTGTCCCGCCGGGCGTGCTCGAGCGCGGGCTGTTGCTCAAGCTGCGGTTCGACCTCGATCTCTACGTGAATCTCCGGCCGGTGAAGCTGTATCCGGGCGTGCCGACGCCGCTCGCGGGGAAGGGCCCGAACGAGATCGACATGATCGTCGTGCGCGAGAACACCGAAGGCCTCTACACCGGCGCGGGCGACGTTACCGGGAAGGACACGCCGGACGAGCTCGCGACGCAGGAGTCGATCAACACGCGGAAGGGCGTCGAGCGCGTGATCCGCTACGCCTTCGACCGCGCGGACGCCCGCCCGCGCCGCAAGCTCACGCTCGTCCACAAGACCAACGTGCTCACGAACGCCGGGGATCTGTGGATGCGAACCTTCGAGGCCGTCGGCGCCGAGCACCCCGACGTCGAGCGGGACTACACGCACGTCGACGCGGCGTGCCTCTACTTCGTGAGCCAGCCGGAGCGGTTCGACGTCGTCGTGACGGACAACCTTTTCGGCGACATCCTGACGGATCTCGGGGCGGCGATCGCCGGGGGGATGGGCCTCGCGGCCAGCGGGAACCTCAATCCGGACCGCACCGGGCCCAGCCTGTTCGAGCCGGTCCACGGCTCTGCGCCCGATATCGCAGGTAAAGGGTGGGCGAACCCGATCGCTTGTATCCTGTCGGTGGCTCTGATGCTCGAGCACCTCGGCGAGTCCGAGGTGGCCATGAAGGTCGAACAGGCCGCAGTGGCGACGCTCGGGCGACTCGCCAACGAAGGCAAAGGGATGGCCGGCGAGGCGATGGGCTACACGACCCAGCAGGTCGGTGACATGGTCGTCGAGACGCTGGGGAAGTAGCCAGCAGGGGGTTGGTTATGCCGATCACGCAGACCGAAAAGATCTGGATGGACGGCGAGCTCGTCCCGTGGAACGAGGCCAACGTCCACATCCTCACGCCGACGTTGCACTACGGCTGGGGCGTGTTCGAGGGCATCCGCGCGTACGCGACGAAGCGCGGCCCGGCGGTGTTCCGTCTCACCGACCACACGCGCCGCCTCTTCCGCTCGGCCAAGATCTACCTGATGGACGTCCCGTACTCGGTCGAGCAGATCGTCGACGCGACCAAGGAGACCGTGCGCGTCAACAAGGTCGAGTCCTGCTACATCCGGCCGCTGATCTACCTCGGCTACGGTGAGATGGGCCTGAATCCGTTGCAGTCAGACACTCGCGTCTCGATCGCGGTGTGGCCGTGGGGTGCGTATCTCGGCGACGAAGGCATCGAGCACGGCGTGCGCGTGAAGATCTCGTCGTTCCGTCGTAACGACTGGAACACGATCCCGCCGGCCGGCAAGGCGACCGGGCAGTACATCAACTCCTCGCTGGCCAAGGTCGAGGCGATCAAGTCCGGCTACGACGAGGCGATCCTGCTCAACACGCAAGGACACATCGCCGACGGCTCGGGCGAGAATGTCTTCATCGTGCGCGACGAGACCCTGCTCACGCCGCCGCTCGCATCGGGGCCGCTGGGCGGGATCACGCGCGATTCGGTGATCAAGATCGCCGCGGACCTCGGCTGGAAGACCGAGGAGGTCGACCTCAACAGGACCGACCTCTACCTCGCCGACGAGGCGTTCTTCACCGGAACCGCCGCCGAGATCGTGCCGATCCGTTCCGTCGACGAGCGCGAGATCGGCGACCCGGGCCCGGTCACCAAGAAGATCCAGGAGGTCTTCTTCGCCGTGGCCAAGGGCGAGGTCGAGAAGTACGCCGACTGGCTCGAATACGTGAACTAGGCGCGGCTTCGGGCCGATACCTTCCCCAGAGATATGAGCGTGATCCTGTACGACACCACCCTCCGTGACGGGGCCCAGCGCGAGGGCATCTCGTTGACCGTCGAGGACCGGCTGAAGATCGCCGGCTGGCTCGACGCGCTCGGGGTCCACTACATCG
>DATFGK010000146.1:0-9512 GCA_035249485.1 Actinomycetota bacterium
CGGGCGGCGGGGCCTGTCGTTCCGCGGAGGGTCGCTTGGCGGGTGCCGCGGCCGAGCGGGTCGGACGCTTCGGGCGCGCCGTGCGCGCCGGCGCGGGCGCCTCCTTGACCTCACCCTTGGCGATCGCTTCCTTCAGCTTGACCGCGACCGCATCTTCGACCGTCGACGAATGACTCTTCGCGACGACCCCCATCGCGCCGAGCATCGCCCGCACGTCCTGGCTCGACAGCCCGAGCTCTTTCGCGATCTCGTAGACGCGCTTGCTCATGCGTCCACCCCCTCGAGCTCCCGGACCAATGCGTTCACGTCCACCCCGGGCGCACGGAGCGCGACGCGCAGCCGGCGACGCGCGAGCGCGACGCAGTCCGGGTCGTTGCACACGTATGCGCCGCGACCCGGCCGCGCGCCTACGCGATCGATCTCTGCGCCTTCCTCCGTCCGCACGATCCGGACCATCTCCGCCTTCGGCCGGACGCGTCGGCACGACACGCACACGCGCGCATGCGTGCGACGGCGTGTCGCCCGTTCCTCGGGCGGCACCGCGCGGCGCGACCGGCGTCCGCTCACGCGGGCGCGCCCCCTCCCTCGGCGGGAGTCTCGGGTGCGGCGGCGGGTACGGGGGCAGGCTCGGGCGGCGCCTTCGGCTTCGCGTCCTCGGCGACCTGCGTCTCGCTCTTGATGTCGATCCGCCATCCGGTTAGCCGCGCGGCCAGGCGCGCGTTCTGACCCTCCTTGCCGATCGCCAGAGACAGCTGGTAGTCGGGCACGATCACGAGTGCGGTCTTCTCCGCCTCGTTGATCCGTACCTCCTTGACCTTGGCCGGGGACAGCGCGTTGGCGACGAAGGCGCCGGTGTCGTCGGACCACGGGATGATGTCGATCTTCTCGCCGCGGAGCTCGTTCACGACCATGCGCACCCGCGATCCCTTCGCGCCCACGCAGGCGCCGACCGGGTCGACGCCCGGCTCGTTCGACGACACGGCGAGCTTCGTGCGGTGTCCCGCCTCGCGCGCGATCGCCTTGATCTCGACGATGCCTTCCGCGATCTCGGGCACCTCGAGCGCGAACAGCGCCTTCACGAGCCCGGGATGCGAGCGCGACACCACGATCGACGGACCCTTCGCGGTCTTCCGAACGTCGACGATGTACGCCTTCAGGCGGGCGCCGTGCTCGTAGCGCTCGGACGGGACCTGCTCGGCCGGCGGAAGCAGCGCCTCGACCTTGCCGAGATCGAGCAACGTGTACCGCGAGTCCGACTGCTGCACGATGCCGGTGACGATGTCGCCGGTGCGCCCCGCGTACTCACCGAAGGTCATCTCGCGCTCGGCCTCGCGGATCTTCTGGAGTATCACTTGCTTCGCCGTCTGCGCGCCGATGCGGCCGAAGTCCTTGAGATCGAGCGCCTCCCGCTCGCCGACGTAGTTGTCGTCGGCGTCGCGCACGGGGCTGCCCTCCTCGTCGAGGTCGAACTCGAAGATGCGGTAAACGCCCGTCGCCGGATCGACCATGGCTCTAGCGCCGCGCTCTTCCGGCAGGGTTTTCCGGTACGCCGCAGCCAGGGCTTCTTCGAGCCCGGCCATCAGCGATTCGAGTGGGATGCCTTTCTCCCGCTCGATCAGTTTCAGCATCTCGATGTCTACAGGATTCATGGGTTCACCAAGGGAGCACGACCTTCGCGTTGCGCACGTCCGAAAGCGCGACCTCTACCGGTTCGCTCTCGGTCGTGAGCCTGACGCGGTCCTCTCCCACCTCCTCCAACGTTCCTTCGTGCTGGCCATCCGCCAGCACCACGCGTACCCGGCGTCCGAGGACGCGGCGGAAATCCGCCGGCGTCCGGAGCGGTCGCCCCAGGCCGGGCGATGTCACTTCGAGCGTGTATCGCCCGGCGATCGGGTCGTCTGCGTCGAGCATCCGGGAGAGCTCTACGCTCACCTCGGCGCAGGTCTCCAGATCGATCCCGCCTTCCCGGTCGGCCACGACCCGCACCAGCTGGGTGCGTCCGCGGTGGACCGAGAGCTCGACCAGCTCGGCATCGTGGCGCGCAAGGACCGGCTCCACGAGCGAGCGCACCCGCTCCTCCAGTACCGCCTGGTTACCCGGCTTGGCCCGCTCCGGCCGGCTGCTTCGGCCCCGGGGGTGGCGAGCGTCCCTGTCTCGCACGCTCGCCTCCTCGACTTCCGGGGGTCCGAGAAGCTACCCCTGCTCAAACAAAAAGCCGGCGGTCGCCGACTTCGCATGGCCCTGCCGTTTTCCGAGCGTGATTATAGCACCGGGCCACCATTTCGGCCGGACGAACGGCCACTCTAAGGCCGCACGAACCGACGCTCAGAGAGTTCGCTCAGTACGCGAGTCCCCAGGTCGCACGCTCGGTCGCGGGTGATCCGCACACGAGGCACGACCCGTCGCCGGGCTCGGGATCGAGCGGCAGGAAGCGGATCGTCGCTTTCGTATCCGCCTTCACGCGATCCTCGCACTCGCGGCTGCCGCACCACCCGCCTTCGAGGAAGCCGCCGGGGTCTTCGATGAGCTTGCGGAACTCGTCGTAGTCGCCCGGCTGGAACGTATGCGCGTCGCGGAACGCAACGGCGTCGTCGAAGAGCACGGCTTGGATCTCGTCGAGGATCTCCCCCACCCGCGCCGGGATGCCCGGCTCGGGCACCTGCTCCTTCGCGCCCGTGTCGCGCCGCGCCAGCGTCGCGTGTCCCTGCGCGATGTCCCTCGGGCCGATCTCGATCCGGATCGGCACCCCCTTGAGCTCCCACTCGTTGTACTTGTAGCCGGGCCGGAACCCTTCGCGGTCGTCGACCTTCACGCGGCGGCCTGCCAGTGCACCGAGGAGCGCCTTCACGGCGTCCATCACCAGCGCGCGCTCGTCGTCGGACTTGTGGATCGGAACGATCACGACCTCGATCGGCGCGAGTGACGGCGGAAGCCGGAGTCCTTTGTCGTCGCCGTGGGTCATGATGACGCCGCCGACCAGCCGCGTGCTCACGCCCCACGATGTCGCCTCGGCGAAGTGCTCCTCGTTGTCGCGTCCGAGGAACTTCACGCCGTACGCCTTCGAGAAGTTCTGGCCCAGGTAGTGCGAGGTGCCGGCCTGCAGCGCCTTGCGGTCGCGCATCAACGCTTCCATCGTCATCGTCTCGATCGCGCCGGCGAAGCGCTCGGCCTCGGTCTTTCGTCCGACACGAACCGGCACCGCGAGAACGCTTTCGGCCGCAGCCCGGTACACGTCGAGCAGGATCATCCGCGCTTCGGCCATGGCTTCCTCTGCAGTCTCGTGCGCGGTGTGACCCTCCTGCCAGAGGAACTCGGTCGTGCGGAGGAACACGCGCGGACGCAGCTCCCACCGAACGACGTTGCACCACTGGTTATAGAGGAAAGGAAGGTCCCGGTAGGACTGGAGCCACTTCGCGTAGGTCGCCCAGAAGATCGTTTCCGAGGTCGGCCGGATGATCAGCGGCTCCTCGAGATCTTCGCCGCCGGCGTGTGTGACGACGGCGACCTCGGGCGCGAACCCCTCGACATGCTCGGCCTCGCGCTCGAGGAGCTTGTACGGGATGAGCAGCGGGAAGTAGAGGTTCTCGTGCCCCGTGGCCTTGATGAGATCGTCGTACGCGCGCTGGATGCGCTCCCAGATCGCGAACCCGTAGGGCTTGATCACCATCGTCCCGCGGGCGAGCGACGGCTCGGCCAGTCCGGCCTGCCTGACGACCTCTTGGTACCAGCCGGGGAAGTCTTCCGATTGCTTCGGGAGCGCCATGAGGCCGGAGTTTACCCGGGTTGCTCCGCCGGGTACGAGACATTGAGAGACCGAAGGAGGCGATCATGGCCGCCAACCACAAGACATCCGGAAAGGTGATCGGCGCTTACGAGGACCCGGAAGTCGCTCACACTGCGGAGAAGAAGGTTCGGAACGCCTCAGCCAGCGCGGTCGTCCATCCTCCGACGAAGGCCGATGAGGTGGCATCGCTGCGATCGGAGATGCGCGAGGAGGTCCGCCACACGATCATGGGCCCCGGGAACATCGGCCCCTTCACCAAGGAGATGACCAAGGGCCTCGCCAAGACGATCCCGGCCGCGACGATCGCCGGCGCCGTGCTGCTCATCCCGTTCGCGTTCATCCCGGTGGCGGATTACTCGCTGGCGCTGCGGCTCGTCGTCGCGATCGCCGTCGGCGCCGTGGCGGGGGCCGTCGCCGGGTTCGTCATCGGGGGCGGCGCCCAAACGTCTGAGAAGGAGCCCGGCACGATGGCGGCCGAACGGGGCACGCTGGTCGTGGCCGACCTCGAGGAGCCGGAGTCTGCCGCGCGTGTCGCGGAGGCGATGGCGGACAACGCCATCCGGGTCGATGTCGTGACCGAAGACGAGGTTCCGATCGGCGACGTTACCACCGAGGAGGAGCAGGAGCGGAAGGCTGCAGACCGTGAGACGAAGGAGCAGGCTAAGGAGCGAGCCGAGGTCCTGAAGGACCCGAGCGCACGCTAACCCTCATCACGGTCCCGGCGACGAGGAGCAGTCCGCCGAGCACGGCTATCGCGGCAAGCTGAGCCTTCGCCGGTCCCGTGGTGGCCAGGCCGGTCACCTCGAACTCGGCATAGCAACGCGGAGGGAAGCTCCGGAAGAAATACGTGCCGGGGTTGGGACGGGCGCCGCCTTGTCCCATGGTCGGCTCGAGCCTCGACGGGATCCTGTAGGTGACCTCGAAGTCTCCATCGGGATCGAGGTCGATCTCAGGGAGTGGGTCGGCGCCCGTCGTGCCCCCGCCGAGATCACCCCCGATGAAGGCGAGAACCGAGCATCCGTTCCCCCGAAGGGTCACCGTGGTGCCGATCGGACCACGCCTGGGCGTCACGGTGAGACTGCCTTCGTTGTCGTCGATCTGTTGAGCCTTCGCCGCCGAGCCCATCAGCGTGAGCGAGCAAAACGTCAGAACGATCACAACGCCCGATCGCACGATCGCTTTCCTACTCATCGAGGCACCTCCCCGGCCGTTCCATGAGTGAGTGAGCCGACCATACGACTCACCGGCGAGCCGAGTAGGTACTTTCGGGTAGCGCGCCGAGCGCTAGGGCTTGCGCCCGATCTGCAGTGTCGGCTGCGCAGCCACGCGGGCGACCGTCGGGACGCCGGCCTCGACGCCCCCTGCACGCAGCTCGGCGGCGAGCTTCTCGACCTCGATCGCGATCTCCTCGACGATCGCGTCCTCGGGGACGGTTCGGACGACCTCGCCGCGGACGAAGATCTGGCCCTTCTCCTTGCCGGCCGCCACGCCGACGTCGGCCTCGCGCGCCTCGCCGGGGCCGTTGACGATGCAGCCCATGACGGCCACTCGCATGGGGACGTCGATGTGCGCCAGGCGCTGCTCGACGGCGGTCGCGAGCGCGAACACGTCGACCTCGGCCCGGCCGCACGACGGGCAGGCGACCAGATCGAAGCCCTTCGCTCTGAGATTCAAGGCCTCAAGGATCGCGATCCCCGCCTTCACCTCCTCGACCGGGTCTGCGGTCAGCGAGACGCGGATCGTGTCGCCGATCCCCTCAGCGAGCAGTGCGCCGATCCCTACCGAGGACTTGATGACGCCCTTCGCCGGCGTCCCTGCCTCGGTGACGCCGAGGTG
Organism: Actinomycetota bacterium; assembly: GCA_035249485.1. Taxonomy (GTDB): domain Bacteria; phylum Actinomycetota; class AC-67; order AC-67; family AC-67; genus DATFGK01. Next base: position 5,621 of record DATFGK010000146.1, read on the forward strand.
GAGTGGGTAATCGCACCGCTCCGCGATCGCGCGATATGCGGCGATCATCGTCCACGGGTCGGTGTGCTTGACCGAGATCTTGATGTCCTGGAACTGCGCGTCCTCGAGAAGCCTCACCTCGTACATCGCCTGCTCGACGAGCGCCTCGGCGGTCGGACCGCCGTAGCGCTCCATGACCTCCTTCTCGAGCGAGCCGGCGTTCGCGCCGACGCGGATCGGGACGCCGCGCGCGCCGGCTTCTCGCGCGATGACCGCGACCTTGTCGTGCTTGCGGATGTTCCCGGGGTTGATCCGGATCCCCTGACACCCCGCCTCCAGCGCCGCCAGCGCGTACTTCCACTGGAAGTGGATGTCGGCGATCACCGGGATCGTCGAGTGCGAGGCGATCGCACCGAGCGCCTCAACGTCGTCGGTGTCCGGGACCGCGACGCGCACGATGTCACACCCCGACGCGGCGAGCGTCGCGATCTGCTGCAGCGTCGCGTTGACGTCGGCCGTCTTGGTGATGCACATCGATTGGACGCTGACGGGCGCGTCGCCGCCGATAGGGACGGTTCCGACGCGGATCTGGCGGGTCTTGCGGCGCTCGCTCATCGCACCCCGAGTCTAGCCGGGAAGCTTGAGCGGGTTGAACAGATCCGCCGACAAGACGAGCACGAAGAGTAAGCCGAACGCCGTGAGGACCATCGCCGTGATCGGGATCAGACGACGCATGTCGACCTCGCGCCTGGTGACCTTCTCGAACGCGAGGACCGCGAGGTGGCCGCCGTCGAGCGGTGGGAGCGGGAGCAGGTTCGCCATCCCGATGAAGACGTTGAAGCCGGCGATGACGAAGAACAGCGTCGCCCAGTCGCCCTCCCCGGCCAGGTCGCCGGCCGACCGTCCGATCCCGACGATCGACGCCGGATCGTCGGGCCGGCGTTCCTCCTGACCGGTCGCGACCTGGAAGAGCCGTGAGAGCGTGGACGGCGTGAAGATCTTGCCGAACGCGAGGAAGCTGTCCTTGATCCCGACGCCGACGTCCTTCGTGGCCTCGACGGCGGCCTCGCCGGCCGAACGCTTGACCACTGCGAACTCCGGCGAGACGCCGAGGAAACCGTTCGCGGGATCCCGCGGGCTCCGCCCGAGCGTGGCGCGAAGCGTCAATCGTTGACCGTCCCGATCGACGACGATCTCTATCGGCTGGTCGGGCCTCGTGCGGATCGCCTGCTGCACATCGCTCCACTCGTCCACCGGTTGACCCGCGATCGCGATCACACGATCGCCGGCCTTGATCCCCGCCACCTCGGCGGGGGCCGGCTCGTCGGACTCGATCGAGCCGACCTCCGCGATCTCGAGCGTCGGCGAGTCGATGTCGGTCTCGCCGACGATCGTGAAGATGAACATGAGGATGATGATCGCAACGATGAAATGCGTCACCGACCCGGCGACGAGGACGATCGCTCGCTGCCACGCCGGCTTCGCTTTGAACGTCCGCGGTTGATCGTCCGGCGATACCTCCTCGAGCGGGTTCATGCCGGCGATCTTCACGTAACCGCCGATGGGGAACGCCGCCACCCCATATTCGGTCTCGCCGCGCCGGGTCGACCACAGCTTCGGTCCGAACCCGATGAAGAACTTGTCGACTTTGATCTTGAACCACTTCGCGGTCGCGAAATGTCCGAGCTCGTGGATCCCGATCGCGAGCAGAACCGCACCGATGAAGACCAGGATCCCGAGGCCTCTCAGCGCAGCCTCTCGATCTCTCGTTGTGCCTCGGCGCGAGCCCACGTCTCGGCTTCGAGCACGGCGTCGAGCTCAGGTTCGGCGATGCCCTCGTGACGCTCGAGTACGCGCTCGATGACACCGGGGATCGCGCCGAAGCGCAGCCGCTCGGACAGGAACGCTTCGACGGCTTCCTCGTTCGCCGCGTTCATCACGCACGGGTGCGTTCCGCCCCGGCGCGCGGCTGCGAAGGCAAGACCGGGACACGGGAACGTCTCGCCGTCCAACGGTTCGAACGCGAGCGAGCCGATCGTCTGCCAGTCGAGCGGCTCGGCGCCCTCGGGGAGCCGGTCCGGCCACGCGAGCGCGATCTGGAGCGGCAGCCGCATGTCGGGGTTCGAGAGCTGCGCGATGCACGACCCGTCCAGGAACTCGACGATGCCGTGCACGAGCGAGCGCGGATGGACGACGAGCTCGACGCGGTCGATCGGCACGCGGAACAGGTGTTGGGCTTCGATCGCCTCGAACCCCTTGTTCATCAGGGTCGCGGAGTCGACGGTGATCTTTCGACCCATCCGCCACGTCGGGTGCGCGAGCGCATCCTCGATCGTGACGTCGGAGAGCTCGTCGCGCTTCCGGCCGCGGAACGGGCCGCCCGACGCCGTCAGGATCACGCGGCGCACGTCGCTCATCCGGTTCCCGGCCAAGCACTGGAAGACGGCCGAGTGTTCGCTGTCGACGGGCAAGAGCCTCTCGGGCGCGTCGGTCACCCGACGGGTCACGAGGGAACCGCCGGCGATCAGCGACTCCTTGTTCGCGAGGGCGACGGTCTTGCCGGCATCAAGCGCCGTCAACGTGGGGAGCAGGCCGGCGCTCCCGACGAGCGCGTTCACGACCACGTCGGCGTCGGCATGTGCCGCAGCCTCGAGCAACGCCTCGCGCCCGGTCGCGAATCGCGTTCCCGATGGAACCTGGGCCGCCCCGGAGTCGAGCACGGCCATCTCGGGCCGGAACTCGTCGGCCTGCGCGGCAAGGAGCTCGGCGTTCGAGCCGGCGGCGAGCGCGACCACGCGGAACCGGTCGGTGTGCTTGCGCACGACGTCGAGGGTCTGGGTTCCGATCGAGCCCGTGGAGCCCAGGAGTGCGATCCGTTTCACGTCATCCATCCTGCCAGGCGACATGAAGCCTCGCTGAGAAGCTCAAAGGACCACGACTCTCATGATCCAGTACGCGGCCGGCGCCGTGAACAGCAGGGCGTCCAATCGGTCGAGGGCGCCGCCGTGGCCCGGCAGGATCGTCCCCATGTCCTTGATGTCGAGATCGCGCTTGAGCATCGACTCGGCCAGGTCGCCCAGCGGCGCGAGCACCGAAGCCGCCAGCGCCAGCAGCGCCGACGAGCCCAGGTCGAGGAACCCGAGGTGCGGGCCGATCAGCAACGCGCTCACGAAGACGAAGATCGTTGCCCCGGCCGCGCCTTCCCACGTCTTCGAAGGGCTGACCGCCGGTGCGATCTTGTGCTTCCCGAAGAGCGAGCCGGAGGCGTACGCGCCGATGTCGTAGAACGCAACCGCTCCGATGAACGCGATCTCGTGCGCGATGCCCTGCGGGAGATCCCGGATCAGGATCGCGTGCGCGCCCATCACCGGGATGTAGACCACCCCGAGCACGGTCACGCCGATGTTGGTCGCGACGTTGGAGCGCTCCGGATCGACGAGGTACCAGAGGAACGCGCCGACGAGCGTCAGCACGACGCCGAATGACAGCGCCTGCGGACCCTTCCAGTAGGCGCCGACGAGCACGAGCGCGCCACCGGCGAGGCCGAGCGCGGTCGCGGGCCGGTAACCGCGGGACGACAGGGCGGCGTAGAACTCCTGGAGCGCGAGCAGGATGACGCCGCCGGCGAGAACGAAGAATGCGGCCGGCTTCCAGAAGAGGGTCCCGAAGATGAGCCCGGCCAGCGTGAGGCCGGTGATGATCGCGACCGGGAGGTTCCGGCCCGCGCTCGGTTCCGCCGGCTCGGGCGGCGGAACCTCGCTCGGCGCCGGCTCCATGGGAAGAGGCCTAGACCTCCGTCAGCTCGTGCTCTTTGCGCTCGAGCATCTGGTCGATCTCGGCGACGAAGCGGTCGGTGAGCTTCTGCAGCTCCTTCTCCGCGCGATGCCCGTCGTCTTCCGAGACCTTGCCGTCC
>DATFGK010000147.1:0-15438 GCA_035249485.1 Actinomycetota bacterium
GTACAAGCACGTGAAGGAAGACCCGATCCCGCCGTCGCGCCTCAACGCCGACATCCCGCCGGCGATCGAGGCGATCGTGATGAAGGCGCTCGCGAAGAATCCCGACAACCGCTACCAGAACGCGCAGGAGATGCGGCAGGATCTGATGCGCGCCGCGGCCGGGAAGCCGGTGCACGCGACGCCGCTGATGCCGCCGATCGAGCAGACGTCGATCCATCAACCGGCCGTCTCGGACCAGACGACGATCATCCGTCGCACGGGCCCCACGCCCATGGACACGCGCCGCCGGCGCCGGACGGGCTGGATCTTGATGACGTTGATCCTGCTTGCGATCGCCGGCGTGGTCACGTGGGCGATCCTGTCGACGCTCAACGGACCGAAGCCGTTGGTCGCGATCCCCGACGTCGTAGACAAGCCGCTCGCCGAGGCCCGCGATCTCCTCACCGACCAGGGATTCAGACCAGAGGTCGATGGGTTCCAGGCTCACCCGACCATCCCGGAAGGCAACGTCGTATCGCAGGACCCTGCGCCGCCGACCCGGATCGAGGAAGGCTCGACGGTTCGCCTGATCGTCTCCTCGGGGCCGGGCTCGGTGACGTTCCCGGACGTCGAGGGCAAGACGCTGGCGGAAGCGGAGAAGCTGATCACCGACGCGGGACTTGTCGTCGGGACGGTTTCGCGGCGCTACCACGCCACGATCGCGAAGGATCTGGTCATCGACCAGGAACCCGAAGGCGGCTTCCGGGGAACGGCCGGCCAGAAGGTCAACCTCCAGGTTTCGCGAGGGCCTGAGATCGTTCCGGTTCCGACCGTCATCGGCATGAGCGAAGCCGATGCCCGTGCCGAGCTCACGCAAGCGGGGTTCCTGGTGAACGTGGTGCGCTCCAGCGAGGGGACGTGCGCGTTCGCGCCCGGCGAGGTTTGCGATCAGGATCCCGACGGCGGCGACCCGCTCGAGAAGGGCAAGACCGTAACGATCACCGTCGGTGAATCGGGTTTCCCGACCGACGAGCCGACCCCGACGCCGACCGAGTCCTAGCCCGCGGCGGCCGGCTGCGCGCAGCGGCCGAGGAAGTTCCGCAGCATGTCCATCCCCTCCGCGGTGAGCACGCTCTCGGGATGGAACTGCACGCCTTCGATCGGCATCGTCCGGTGGCGCATCGCCATGACGATCTCATCGCCGGTCTCGGCCGTCACCTTCAGCTCGTGCGGCAGCGACGCGCGCTCGACGACGAGCGAGTGGTACCGCGTCGCCTCGAACGGGATCGGCAGCCCGTCGAGCACGCCTTCGCCGCGGTGGTAGATCGACGACGTCTTGCCGTGCACGAGCTCCGGCGCGCGCACGATCCGCGCGCCGAACACGTACCCGATGCACTGGTGCCCGAGGCAGACGCCGAGCGTTGGGATCGTCGGCCCCAGCTCGCGGATCACGTCGTTCGAGATCCCGACATCCGACGGCCGCTCCGGCGTACCCGGCCCCGGCGAGATCACGATGCCGTCCGGCGCGAACTCGCGCACCTGGTCGAGCGTCCACGCGTCGTTGCGCACCACGGTCGGCTCCGCGCCGAGCTCGGCCAGCTCTTGCACGAGGTTGTAGGTGAACGAGTCGTAGTTGTCGACGACGAGCACGCGCGCACCGGACATCACCCGGAACCGTACACGAACGCGGGAGGCGCTCGCCCCGGGGTTATCGCCTACAGGGCCGCCGATCGTCGCGGCTCTTTGCGACCGTTCGGAGGCTGCCGCGGGACGTGAAGGCGGTAGCGCAACACGTCGAGCACGATGACCCCACGCGCGGCGAAGGACGAACCGGGGCTGCGATGGTGCTCGACGTGATCGAGATACTCCTCGAGGAGACGCTGCGCCTCCTCGTGACGGTTCTTCATGGGGAAGATCTCCACACCCGGCGTTCGGACCCCTTTGGTATCCGTCGAGGGTGGGAAAATCTATAGGCCCTACGTACTGTTTCGCCGCATTTCCACGCCGTCGCGTGGCGACGTCGACGCGAACCGTGCGCGTCGACGCGCGCTGCACGGGAGCAAAGACGATGCGCGGTCGAACGCCTGCCGTGTAATTCGAGGCGCTACGCGCCGGCTTCGGCCTTCTTCTTCTCCTCTTCGACCAGCGCCCGGCGGAGCACCTTCCCGACCATCGTCTTCGGCAGCTCGGCGCGGAAATCGAACGCCTTCGGCACCTTGTAGGCGGTCAGCCGTTCGCGGCAGAAGGCCTGCATCTCGTCCTCGGTCGCGCTCTCGCCCGCCTTCAAGACGATGTACGCCTTGACCGTCTCGCCGGATTTCGCGCTACGGAGCCCGACGACGGCGCACTCGAGGACCTTCGGGTTCGTGTAGAGGACCTCCTCGACGTCGCGCGGGTACACGTTGAAGCCGCCGACGATGATCATGTCCTTCTTCCGGTCGACGATCTTGAAGTAGCCGTCCTCGTCCACCTCGGCGATGTCGCCGGTGTAGAGCCAGCCGTCGCGGAGCACCTCGTGCGTCTCGTCCGGCCGGTTCCAGTAGCCCTGCATGACCTGCGGCCCCTTGATGACCAGCTCGCCCGGACCCGGCGCGGCGATCTCCTTCGACGGGTCGTCCACGTCGACGAGCTTGCAGTCCGTGTCGGGGAGCGGCAGGCCGATCGTTCCGATCTTGCGCTTCCCGTAGACCGGGTTGGCGTGCGACGACGGCGAGGTCTCGCTCAGGCCGTAGCCTTCGACGAGCTTGCCGCCGGTGACGCGCTCCCACTGCTCCTGGACCTCGACGGGCAGCGGCGCGGCGCCGGAGATGCACGCGCGGATCGAGTCGAGCTTGTAGTTCTTCAGATCCGGGTGCGCGAGCAGGTTCACGTACAGCGTCGGCACGCCGGGGAACAGCGTCGGCCGCGTCCGGTCGATCTCCTTCAGCAGCCCGCCGATGTCGCGCGGGTTCGGCACGAGCACGAGCAGCCCGGCGCCGAGCACGCCGACGTTCATGCACACCGTCTGCCCGTACGAGTGGAACAGCGGCAGCGCGCAGATTACGACTTCCTTGCCGGGCTGGATGTCCGACAGCCACAGCCGGTTCTGCCACGCGTTCGTGACGAGGTTGTGATGCGTGAGCATGACGCCCTTCGAGAGACCGGTGGTCCCGCCCGTGTACTGGAGCAGCGCGAGATCCTTCTTCGGGTCGATCGTCGCCTGCTGCACCGAACCCTTCGCGCCCTTCAGCAGCTCCTTCCAGAGCTTCACCGGCTCGTTCTTCGCGACCGGCGCGAGCACGGTCTTCCCTTTGCTCGTCTTCGGGCCGAGCATCGCCTTCAGGCCCTTCATGCCGTCGAACACGTTCGTCACGACGATCTCGCGCAGCTTCGGAAGCTCGCCGCGGATCGCCTTCACCTTCGCGTAGAACTGATCGAGCGTGATCAGGACCTCGACTCCCGAGTCCTCGAGCTGGTGATGCAGCTCGCGCTCGGTGTACATCGGGTTGTTCTCGACGACGATGCCGCCGAGCCGGTGGGTCGCGTAGTAGGCGATCACGTTCTGCGGGAGGTTCGGGAGGATGAACCCGACCGGCGTTCCCTTCGCGACCCCGATCGACCGGAGCGCGACGGCGAACCGATCGACGAGTTCCTTGAGCTCCCGATAGGTCCAGCGGTTCCCCATGAAGTCAAGCGCCGGCGCGTTCGGGAACTGCCGCGCCGCGTCGTCGAGGAAACGCGTCAGCGGCACGTCGGGGTAGTCGTGCGTCGCGGGGACGCCGGGCGGATAGTTCGCCGTCCAGAAACGGCTCTCCAACGACGGGCCCGGGGGTGCCGCCGCCGTCTTCCGCGCGCGGGGACGCGCCTTCGCGGCCGGCTTGCGCGCGGCCGCCTTCTTCGGGGTCTTCCCGGTGGTTGCCTTGGCCATGTCGGAAGGTCACCTCACCTCAGATAGGGGGTCAGATCGGAGCGAACGTAATCGTACCCACGCGCCTGCGCCCAGCGCCTCGAAAGGACCGGGCGTGCATCCCCCGCCGCGAGTCCCTCGATGAAAGCGGCCGGATCGCCGGCACCCGGCACCTCGGTCAGGCAGCGGCCGAGCGCGCGGGCGTCGTGTGCGTCACTTCCGCCGCACGACGGCAGACCGAGCGAGGACGCCAGTTTCGCGGCGAGCTCCACTCCGTCGGTCTGATGGAGCCGCTCGCCGTTCAGCACCTCGACGGCGTGGAGGTGCTCGGCGCCGCGCGACGGGTCGGGCGGGATCATCGCGCCGCCGAGCCGCCAGCCCATGGGATGCGCCCAGACCAACGCGCACGGCCCGACGCGCGAGTCCGGCAGCGGCAGATCGCATCGCGGCGGGAGCCCGGCGAGCCACGCCAGATCGGTCGCCAGCACCAGTACGTGGCCGAGGTCGCAGGAGATCTCCCGGCCGGGGACCATGGTGATCCCCCGCGCCGCGAGCGCCACGCGCGCGCCGGCGAGGTCGGCCACGCCGTGGTCGGTCATCGCGACGGCTTCGAGCCCGAGCGCCTCCCCCTCGCGTGCGAGCGCCGCAACGTCCATGCGGGCGTCGCCCGAGCCGGGCAACGCGTGGGCATGCAGGTCGACGAGCATGGGCGCACATTGTTGCCGAGTGCTCGCAGCCCCTCAAAACGCCTGCCGGTTGCCCCGTTTCTCGTGCGCGAAGTAGCCTGGCCACCTTCACCGGATCCGCGTTTCCACCTCGACCGGAGGGAGTCATGGAGGACTGGGTCGCCGCGATCAAGGACTACGCGCAGTCGGCGCTCCGACCGACCGATGGCTCGGTCGCGCTCGCGGGGCTGAAGGACGAGGTCGAGGTCTTCACCGACCGCTGGGGCGTGCCGCACGTCTACGCGAAGAACACCGACGACGTGTACTTCGCGCAGGGATACCTGCACGCCGCCGAGCGCATGTGGCAGATCGACTTCACGCGCCGCGCCGCGCAGGGCCGCCTGAGCGAGCTCGTCGGAGGCGCCGGGCTGGCGCTCGATCGGTTCTTCCGTACGCTCGGCTTCTGGCGCCTGTCGAAGAAGCTCGCGAGGTCCTACGACGACGAATCTCGCGCCGTCGCCGGCCCGTATCACGCCGGCTTCCAGGCCGCGTTGAAGACGCTGCCCAAGCCGGCGGAGTACCAGCTACTCAACGCCGAGCCGGCGTTCCCAGACGACGTCGAATCGGCGCTCGTCGACGTCGCGTCGCTGGCACTGATGATGTCGTTCCAGCTCTCCGCGAACTGGCCGTTCGAGCTTCTTCGCGCCGAGCTGGCCACTCACCTCGGCGCCGAACGGGCACGCGAGCTGACGCCGTTCATCAATCCGGAGTCGCCGATCGTGGCGATGGCGTCACCGGACTTCCCGAACGTCGCACAGCAGCTCCGCGACGCCGCCTACGCGGCCGGCGTCCGACCCGGCGTCGGGAGTAACAACTGGGTGGTCTCCGGCGCGAAGAGCGCCACCGGGTTGCCGCTTCTGGCGAACGATCCGCACCTGATGGTTCAGATGCCGGCGATCTGGATGGAGATGCACCTCGTCGCGCCCGATCTCGACGTGGCAGGGGTATCGCTCCCCGGTGTCGCAGGCATCGCGATCGGCCACAACCAGCGCGTCGCGTGGGGCTTCACGAACACCCAGGCGGACGTGACCGACCTCTACGTCGAGCGGCTCAACGAGGACCGGACGAAGTACGAGTACAAGGGCAAGTGGCTCCCGGTGAAGCGCATCCGCGAGAAGATCACCGTCCTCGGCGAGGCGAAGCCGCTCGTCCACGAGGTGCTCGAGACCCGGCACGGACCGTTGATCACTTCGACCATCGCCGGCGGGACGTCGCCCGAGGTGATCGAGAACCGCATCTCCGAGGCCGTCGCCTTCCGTTGGATCCAGCGAGAGATGCCGTTGTCGGTGAAAGCGACGCTATCGCTCAACCACGTCCAGAACTGGGAGGACTTCCGGGAAGCCGCTCGCTCCTGGCCCATCTCCGGGCAGAACATGATCTACGCCGACGTCGACGGGAACATCGGCTACCAGTTCACGGGAACGGTTCCGATCCGGCTCAAGGGCAACGGCACCGTGCCGGTTCCCGGCTGGACCGGCGAGTACGAGTGGAAGGGCACGATCCCCTTCGACGATCTCCCCCGCGCCTACAACCCCGAACGCGGGTTCATCGCCACGGCGAACCACCGCATGGTCGATGCCGATTACCCGTACCTGCTGACGCACGACTGGGAGATGCCGCATCGCATCCGCCGCATCGTCGCGATGCTCACCGCGAAAGAGAAGCTCGACCACGACGACTTCAAGGCGATGCACATGGACACGTTCTCCGGCATCGCTGCCGACCTCGTGCCGCTGTTCCTCCAGGCCGAGATCGACGGGGAGCGCGAGACCGAAGCGATCAAGCACGTCGAAACCTGGGACATGCGCCTCGACGTGGAGTCGATCGGCGGCTCCATCTTCAACGCCTGGTTCGCGCGCGTCGCCGAAGAGCTCTTCGCGGAGCGGCTCGGACCACAGCTCTTCACCGAGTACTACCCGCGCAAGGCCTGGACGACGAACCACGCGTACGACACGACAAGAGAGATCCTGGAGAACCCCCAAGCGTTCTGGGTCGGCGGGGACGGCACCGACAACGCGGGACAGCGCGACCGGCTGCTCGGCCGGGCGCTGACCGCCGCGATCGGCGACCTCGAGGCGCGTCTCGGGCCCGACATGAACGAGTGGCGGTGGGGACGGCTCCACCTGGTTCATTTCCGTCACATCCTCGCGAACGCGATCCCGCCGCTGAACGAGCTGTTCTCCTCGGGTCCGTTCGAGGTGGGTGGCGGGGACGACACCGTGAACCGCGGCGTGCTCCATCCCTTGGAGGGCTTCGCGGACGGCGCGATCGCGTCCTACCGGCAGATCATCGATCTCGCCGACTTCGACCGCTCGCTATCGGTGATCACGACCGGCAACTCCGGGAACCCGGCGTCGCCGCACTTCGCGGATCAGTCGCCGATGTGGGCCACCGGCGAGTACCACCCGATGCCGTTCAGCCGCTCGGCGGTGGAGGCGGCGAGCGACGCGAAGCTGGTGCTGTCGCCGGGGCCGTGACCGACTACAACGCGGGGCGATTGACGAACGTGCGGTCGAGCCACGGGAAGACCCAGAACCACAAGCTCGCCGCGTAGCCGAGCACGAGCGCGAGCTTGATCGCGATGCGGGGCCCGCGCTTCTTCGGGAAGATCCTCATGCGCGCGGCACCTCCTGCATGAGGTCGAGGAAGATGATCAGCCGGTCGCGCGCCGTGAACTTCGGCGTGCAGGTCGTCAGTACCAGCTGCTTCGCCGCCCTCGATCTCGGGTTCCCTTGGAGGACCTCGCCGTGTCCCGGGCTGACCACGCGGCTCGTCATCATCCGGTAGGTGTACGTCGCCTTGGAGGTCTCGACGATCACCTGATCGCCGGCTTTCAACCGGTCGAGGTTGAAGAACGGCGCTCCCCATCCGGTGCGGTGCCCGGCGATCCCGGCGGCTCCCCTCGCGTCGTCGAACTTCGCCGTGGTCGGGTAGTGGCCGGGACCGTACGCGAGGCGCTCGAGCGTTACACCCTCGACGACGATCGCGTTCACGCCGATCTTGGGGATCCGAATCCGCGCGATCCCGCGGATCGAGCTCCGCGCCTTGGACGCCTGCGGCAGCGGAAGCTCGCCGGTGAACGGATCCGGCAGCGCGCCGCTCTCGAGCGCGAGCTGGAAGTCGGCCTGGAGGTCGGACTGGCGGGCTTTGGTGACGAGGCTCGTGCCGACCAGCTCATAGAGGACGAAGAAAAGGATGGACAGGCCCAGGAAGATGAAGACCGATCCGGTCGCGCGCAGGGCTTTCATGATTCAGACATCGGGGAAGAAATCGTCGCCACTGCCTCACCAGGAGCTCGGAAGGGAGCGTAGTGTATCATCGCGCGTCGGCCGCCCCGTGACGCTCCGGGTGCCGCGCTCGTTTCAAGCACGGAAGGCCCGACGATCGAAACGGAGTGAACATGCCGGTCTCGAAGTCCAAGCGATCCCGCTACCAGGCTCCTCCGAAGCCCAAACCGAAGCCCTCGCCCCGCTGGATCCCGATCACGGTGCTCGTCCTGATATCGCTCGGAGTGATCGACCTGGTCCTTTACTACCTTTCCGGGACCTCAACGACCGGCCTGTTCGGCTTCCTGAACCGGTGGACGATCTGGCCGCTCATCGCGGGTTTCGTCTTCATCGCCTCCGGCTTCACGCTCGCCACGAAGTGGCGCTAGCACCCCCTCAGCACTCAGTGAACCGGCGAGTCGTTCCGCGAACCGAACGACACAACATACCCCTCGGGGGTATAGGATGTCGGCGTGGCGTACAAGTATGCGGAGGACCGCGAGCAGCTCCTCAACCGACTCAAGCGCATCGAAGGCCAGGTGCGCGGGATCGCTCGCATGGTCGAAGACGACACCTACTGCGTGGACGTCCTGACCCAGCTCTCCGCCGCGATCTCAGCCCTCGAGAAGGTCGGCCTGCACCTCCTCGCCGACCACATAAATGGCTGCGTGACGGACGCCGTGAAGAGCGGAAACGGCGAAGCGTCGACGAAAGAGCTGGTAGGCGTGGTGGAGCGATTCCTCAAGGCGTAATTACACCCCTGTAGTTTTCCCCAACCTGTGGAGGACCCTGGGGACGATGCCGGTCTTCGGCTACAAGTGCGAAAAGGGCCACCGAGAGGACGCGATCGTCCTGCCGGGCGAAAAACCGCCGACCAAATGCTCCGAGTGCGGAGCCAAACTGAAGCGCACTTGGGGCGGCCGAGTGAGCGTCCAGCTCCAAGGCTGGGGCTTCTCGAAGACGGACAGCTACCTCCCCGACAACCGCCCGCGTCGAGACTTCAAACAGCTGAAAGAACGCGCCGAACGGATCTCGGACGAGTAGCTACTCGCGCAGCATCTCCTCGCGCTTAGTCATCGACTCACCGCAGTGTCTCGGAGGATTCTCCGTGCCGCGCCTGAGTAAGAGAACCTCGAGACCGCACGTCTCACACCAATAGAGGATCCTGAGCCCCTCGGGCATGGGCTCGACCGCCTCGATCGCCGGCTTGCCACCACCACGCGGCCCTGCGAACCCACGCAATGTCCCCAGAAGAACAACAAGGATGACGACGCCGAAGACGATGGCCAACAAGATGTCCACGGTTCACCGCCTAAGTGGAGATGAGGGGGCCGGAGCGGCCCCCTCCCAACAGTTAGACGCCTAGCCGAGCCGCTCGAGGATCGTCGCGTTCGACATGCCGCCGCCTTCGCACATCGTTTGGAGGCCGTAGCGCCCGCCGCTTCGCTCGAGCTCGTGCAGGAGCGTCGTCATCAAGCGCGCGCCACTTCCGCCGAGCGGGTGGCCTATCGCGATCGCGCCGCCGTTGACGTTCACTCGCTCTTCGAAGAGCTCGTCGGAGAGACCGAGTTCTTTCTTCCAAACCAGGACCACGGTGGCGAACGCTTCGTTGACTTCGAAGCGGTCGATGTCCTCAAGCTTGATCCCGCTGCGCTCGAGGGCTTTCTGGGTGCTCGGGATCACGCCGGTCAGCATCAAGACGGGGTCTGCGGCGGCGACCGAGAAGGTGTGGAAGCGTGCGCGTGGCGTCAGGCCGAGTTCCTTCGCTTTCTCGGGGGTTGTGATCAGCATCGCTGCGGCGCCGTCGGTGATCTGGCTGGAGTTGCCGGCGGTGACGACCCAGTTGATCTCGGGGAACTTCTTCCCGATGCTTTCGTCATAGAAGGCCGGCTTCAAGCCACCGAGCTTCTCTAGTGAGGTTTCGCGGATTCCTTCGTCGGCGTCGAAGACCTCGGCGGCGCCGTTCTCGCCGGTGATCTTGATCGGGAAGATCTCCCGCTGGAAGCGGCCTTCGTCGGTCGCCTTGCGGGCGAGCAGCTGCGAGCGCAGCGCGAGCGTGTCGGCTTGCTCGCGCGTGAAGCCCCAGCGGCCGGCGATCAGCTCGGCGGAGATCCCCTGCGGAACGAGATTGCCCTCGTAACGCTCGATCATCCGCTGCGTGAACGGGAAGCCCGGGCCGCTCAGCGACGAGCCCATCGGGACCCGCGTCATGTGCTCGACGCCGGACGCGACGACGATGTCGTACGCGCCGGCCATGACGCCCTGCGCCGCGAAGTGCGCGGCCTGCTGGGAGCTCCCACACTGGCGATCGACGGTCGTCGCCGGAACGTGATCCGGCAGCCCGGCCGACAGCCAGGCGTTGCGCCCGATGTTGATCGCCTGCTCGCCCACCTGCATGACGCAGCCGGTTATGTTGTCGTCGACGATCGAGGGGTCGACGCCCGTGCGCGCGAACAGCTCATTGAGCGTGTCGCCGAGCAGATCGACCGGGTGATGGTCTTTGAGCTTCCCGTTGCGCTTGCCCAGCGGCGTACGGACGGCCTCGACGATGACGGCTTCTCGCATGACGGACCTCCTGTCCTGATGGGAAACGCCGCAGGTCGCGCCGTTTATGTCCCACCCGTCGAATGCCGCCTTCCCGGCCAGGCTACCCGCGGGTAACCATCATCGTGCCAGTGGCTGCTGGCGGGGTCAATCGGACCCGGAACGAGCGACGAGCCGCGCTTGGCGCGGCTCGTCGCGGGACCACCGTTCCCCGGCTACCTGTGACGGGTACGCCAGGCCGAGCTCTCTACGAGCCACGCAACCACGACCACGGCGATGAGGGCGCCGATCGCGAGGAACTGTGCGGGGTTCGCGCGGACGATCTCGATGAGACGGTCCACCGGGTTTCCTCCCTCCACCAAGGCGGACTCCCTGGACTTCCTACATCGGCCGGGCGCGAAAAAACCTTGATTCCCGCGTTATAGAGGGGACTTTCGCCTCGCTTGCAAAGCCTTCCCGAGCCTCGGTAGCCTACGCCGGCAACCCACCCGCTCGAGCCCAAGGGGGCGATCGATGGCAGTCAAGTTCCTCTCGGACGAATGGCTCGGCGAGGTCGAAAGCCGGCTGAACGCGAACGACACGTTCCAGAACGCGGCCAAGGGCCAAAGCGCGCGGCTCCTCAACGAGGTGAACGGCGCGCCCGGCGGCGACGTGAAGTACGGCTTCGTCCTCGATGGTGGAAAGGTCCAGCTGGTCAAGGGCGACCTCGAGAACGCCGAGGCCACGCTGACCCAGGACTACGCCACTGCCGTGTCGATGTCCAAGCAAGAGATGACCGGCCAGCAGGCATTCATGCAGGGGAAGGTGAAGATCACCGGGAACCTCATGAAGATGATGCAGCTCCAAGGAGTGTTCGGGGCGATGCCGGGAGCGATGGGCGACCTCGAGGTCGAGTACTAGCAAGCTCCGTTCGGGAGGAGGGCGGGCGTCAGCCCGCCCTCCGTGTTTTCCCTGCGAGGAGGGATCCCTCGACGAGCTCCGCGCCGGCCGAGGGGCCGTCGATGCCGGCGGCTTCCTCCGCGATCCGTTTCGCGCCTTCCGAGTAGCTCGGCTTGCGCAGCACGCGTTCCAGCGCGGCGCGGATCGAACGCGCAGACGGGAACCGGACCTGCACGCCGGCACTCGCGCGCTCGACGCGATACGCGTTCTCCTGCTGATCGCCGTGGCCGGGGACGACGACGAGCGGAACGCCGGCCGACAATGCGCGCACGACGGTGCCGTGTCCTCCGTTGCAGATCTCCGCGGCGACGTGCGGGTGGATCGCGCTGTGCGGAACGCCGCGCACGACGGAGACGCCCGGCGGTAACGCCTCCGGTAGCCGCGCGGCGCCGGGCGTGACGACCGCGCGCACGCCGAGCCGCCGCACCGCGTCGAGCGCGGGGTCGAGCATCCGGTCTCCGTCGTACGCAGTGCTCGGCGCGATGAGAACCAACGGGCCGTCACCTGCGGGCGGCTCGAACGCGTCGCCCGGGTAGTCCCACAAGCACGGGCCGATCAGGTGCGCGACGGACGGCCAGTCTGGACGCGCGATCTCCAGCGCCGGAAGCGTCGCGACGAGCACGAGCCGCTCGCTCAGTCCCACGTCGAGGCTCTCAACCGGCGCCAGGCCGAGCCGCGCGCGCCCCGCGTTTAGGTTGGTGCGCGCGCGCTCCAAGTCTTTCCGATTGTTCGCCCGCATCCACGCGTCGCGGAAGCGGAGCGGCGGCATGCGGCCGGGCGCGCGACCGTAGCCGAACGGCGGCAGCACTCGCGACGGCGTGTGCAGCGGGTGCACGACAAGCGTCGCCCACGGGATCCCGATCAGGTCGACGCCGAGCGCGGCGCCGAGCGTGATGACGTCGACGACGGCTGCGTCGGGCTCGAGCTCTTTCAGGAGCGGCTGCATCGCCAGCGCTTGCGACGCGGCGTCGTCGTACGGCTTCAGATCGTGGAGCGGGCTGCCGTGCACCCGCGGGAGCAGCTCAAAGCCGAGCCCGTTCTCCTTCGCTTCGATGGCGTGCGTGTCGCCGGAGGCTAACGTCACCTCGTGGCCGCGCTGCGACAACGCTCTGGCCAGGGCAAGCATGGGGTGGCCGTGGCCGGGACCGGGAAGGGTGGCGCACAAGATCCTCATCAGCCGGGAAGGGAACCCGCGCAGGGGCCCGTTCGTCAAACCCCTCGACTGCACGCGCCCCGCCCCGTCCGGGCGCCCGAGCCGGGAGGTATCCCATGCGGCGCCGTCTGCTGACGCTTTTCGCCCTCACCCTCGCGCTGATGACGCTCGCGGGACCCGCGCTCGCGTGCGGTGGCTTGCTGAGCCCGAACGGCTCGGTGAACCTCCTGCGCACGACGACGCTGGCCGCGTATCACGACGGCATCGAGCACTACATCACGTCCTTCCGGTTCGTCGGCGGGGGCGGCGCGAAGTTCGGCTCGATCGTTCCATTGCCGGGGGTTCCGACCGACGTCGTGAAGGCAGGGGACTGGACGCTGCAGCGACTGATCCGCGAGGTGCGCCCGCCGGCGCCGGAGGCGCGAGTGTTTGCTGCGACCGCGGATTCCGTGGCCGGCGCGAAGGAGCTCCTCAACGTCTCGATCGATGCGCTCGACATCACGGTGCTCGAGGGCGGCGCGGCCGAGGTGGCGAAGTGGGCGACCGACAAGGGATTCCTGCTGTCGCCGGACGCCCCCGAGGTCCTCGACTTCTACGCGAGCCGCTCCCCGATCTTCCTGGCCGCGCGGTTCGACTCGAAGCGCGCGGCCGACCAAGGCCTCGCGGAGGGCGACGGCACGCCGATCCACGTGATCATGCCGACGCCCAACCCGTGGGTCCCGCTCCGGATCCTCGGTCTCGGCAAGCAAGCGACCGAGCCGATCCAGGCCGACGTGTTCCTTCTCACCGACCGCCGCCCGGCGATGCTCCCGGCCGCGATCGGCGACACCCGCGTCGGCGAGCTCATCCCGCGCACGTCGGGCATGCGCCTGTCGCGCTCGGAGTGGGCGAGCGAACAGCTGCTCGCCGACCTCCGCTCCGACAAGGGCATGGAATGGCTCCCGGCAAAGAACATGTGGCTGACGTTCCTCGAGATCGACACTCCGGCCGGCGTGCTCGGCTACGACCTCGCGATCGACGCGAGCGGTGCGGATCAGCCGTCCTATGTCGCGGCCGGGCTCACCGACGCTCTCGCGCGGGTCCGGGAGATCGTGTCGGGCGAAGCGGTTTCCTGGGTCGCGATGATGGCGCTCGGCGCCGTCGCAGGCGCGATCGCCGGCTATGTGATCCGCCGGCGCGTGGCGACGACCGGTTAAAGGACGCGGACGTGAGAGTGGCGAGCGCGAGCAGGACGCGTGTAGCGGCTGTCCTGCTCGCGTCCGCGTTCGCGTTCGCCGGGTGCTCGACCGGCCCGGCCGGCCCCAAGACGATCGAGGTCCGGATGCACTACTCGAAGTACCTGCCGTCATCGCTCGAGGTGGCCGCCGGGACGACGGTCGACTTCGTCATCGTGAACCAGGACCCGATCGCGCACGAGTTCGTGATCGGCACCGAAGCGGAGCAGCTCGCGCACGAGAACGGCAAGGCCGGCGATCCGCACACGGGACCCGGCGAAGCGTCGATCCCCGCGCAGGGAACCGTGCGGCTCTCCTATACGTTCGCGCGTGCCGGCTCGCTGCTCTACGCGTGCCACGTGCCCGGGCACTACAACTACGGCATGAAGGGCTCGCTGAACGTCATCTGACCCGGCGGCGGCTCGCCGCGCGCGATCGCTGTGATGATCTCCCACTCCTCGTCGCGCACCGGCTGAACCGAGAGGCGCATGCCGCGCTGGAGGAGCACCATCGCCTCGAGGCCCGGCGTCTCGCGCAGCTCCGACAGCGTGATCATCCGCGGGAACCGCTCGACGAACTTCACGTCGGGCATGAACCAGCGCGGCTTCTCCGGGTTCGACCGAGGGTCGAAGTACTTGCTCTCGGGATCCCAGGCGGTGTGATCCGGGTACGCCTCGCGGACGACCTCGCAGATCCCGACGACGCCCGGTGGGTCGCAGCTCGAGTGATAGAAGAACGCTTGCTCGCCGACCCTCATCGCGACGAGGTTCGCCCGGGCCATGTAGCTGCGGACGCCGTCCCACGGCGCGATTCCGAGCCGCTCGAGGTCGTCGATCGAGAACGCCTCCGGCTCGGTCTTCATCAGCCAGTACGCCACGGGCCGGAATCATAGAACCCACCGGATAGGCTGTCGGTCGTGGAGCAGATCGTTCAGATCGTCGGCGCCCTGCTGATCCTCGCCGCCTTCGTCCTCGCGCAGCGGAAGGCGCTCGACACGGCCTCGCCCGTCTATCTCTTGCTGAACCTGGTCGGCGCCGGGGTTCTCGCGGTCGTCGCCGCGGCCGACCGCGACTGGGGTTTCGTGTTGCTCGAAAGCGTGTGGGCATCCGTCTCGGCGGTCGCGCTTGTCGGGCGGCTCCGCGCGCGCGGCACGACCCGCTAGTCGAGTCTCGAAGCTCCCGCCGCCGCCTTCCGGCGCAGGATCGCCGCCCCCACGATGCCCGCGACGAGCGACCCGGCGAGGATGCCGAGCTTCGCAGCATCGAGCGAACCGCCGGCGGGGAAGGCGAGGCTCGCGATGAACAGCGACACGGTGAAGCCGATGCCGCCCACGGCCGCGACGCCGACCAGATGGCCGGTCTGCACCCCCGCCGGGATACGGGCGAGACGGAAGCGCGTGGCGAGCAACGCGCCTCCGGTGATCCCGGCGATCTTCCCCAGCACAAGGCCGGCCGCGACTGCGAGGGCGATCCGGACCGAATCGGGGTCCCCGAGGGCGTCCCCGCCGAGCCGCAGCCCCGCGTTGGCGAGAGCGAACAGCGGCACGATGACGAAGCTCGTCCATGGGTGGAGCGCGTGCTCGAGCCGCGCCAGCGGCGAGATGGCCTCGCGCGAGAGCTTCGCCAGATGGAGCCACTCGGCGGCGTCGCGGTCGACCGGCTCGGGTTCGTCGGAGGTTTCGTCGGCGACTCGGCGCGCCTCCGCGCTTACCGCCCGGGGCCGCTGGAAGGCT
>DATFGK010000148.1:0-6503 GCA_035249485.1 Actinomycetota bacterium
GGAGGGGTCAGGCTAGCACCGCGTTCCGCCCCCGTCGACGTTCATACTCCCCTGAGCAGGAGAAACGCTCGAACGCCGCGCCTCATTCCACGATGATGTATCGGGCGAACGTGAGAGCGTCCTGAGCGCGATCCGCTCAGCCGGCCCGGCCGAGGACCGTTATGCGGACGCCCTGTCCTTCGCGGAGCCCGAGCGTCTGGACGACGTCCATCGGGACAAGCAAGCCGGGCGTCTTGAGTGAGCCGTGGACCTTTCCGGTGAACTCCTGCCCGCGCATCGAGGCCCGCAGGGTGTCCCCCGGCCGCAGCCCGAGGTCGGAGACGACCTCGGCGGCGATCGGAACCCGCGCGTAGGGGCTCTTGTTGTGCATCGTCATCTCGAGGGTCGCTCGGAACATCCGTGCCATCGGCCCTGCTCAGCCCCTTTTTTCAGTCCTCGTACAGGTGGGGCTTGAGTGTACCTACGTAGGGCAGATTCCGGTAACGCTCGCCGTAGTCGAGGCCGAAGCCCACGACGAACACCGGCGGCAGCGCGAAGCCGTGGTACCGGACGTCGAGCTCGACCTTCTGAACCTCGGGCTTGGACAGGAGCGCGCACACCTCGAGGCTGGCCGGCTTCCTGGCGCGCAGGTTCTTCATCAGATACGAGAGCGTGAGCCCCGAGTCGATGATGTCCTCGACGATCAGCACGTCGCGCCCGCTGATGTCCAGGTCCAGGTCCTTCATGATCCGCACGACACCGCTGGTCTTGGTGGCGGACCCGTACGACGAGACCGCCATGAAGTCGAGCTCGAGCGGGATCGTGATGTGGCGCGCGAGATCGCTCATCAACATGAACGCGCCCTTGAGCACGCCGATCATGAGCAGGTCCTTGCCGCGGTAGTCCTCGGAGATCTGCTTGCCCAGCTCCGACACCTTCGACTGGATCTCGTCGTCGGTGACCAGGATCCGGTCGATGTCTCCGTTGAGCTCGGTCACTTCTCCCCCTCCTCCAACTCGAGCCACAGGAACCGGCGCGTGCGGCCGGTGACCTTGAAGCCTTGCGCGGGCCGGTGACCGACCACCCACGCGATCTCGTCGCCCGAGGTGACCAGCGGAACCCGGTCGCGCTCGGTACGCGGCACCTTCGCGTCGGTGAAGAAGTCTCCCAGCCGCTTCTCGCCTCGCATCCCGAGCGGACGGAAGCGATCGCCGCGTCGTGACGTCCGCACCACGAGCGGCGGGCGGGCGCGGGCCGCGTCGAGAACGCAGACGCGCCGCCCGTCCGGCCAGGCCGGGGGCGGCTCGGTCTCGATCCACGTCCGCATGCGCATCGACCAGAGGGGAAGGTCGGTGACGCCGGGGACGACGAGGGCGACCGGTTCGGCCGGTTCGGAGGCGGTTGCGGTCGTCTCGCGTCCGATGAGGAGGGAACCATAGGAGAGGGTCGCATTCAAGGGCGCGGACAGCGATACCCGGTCGCCGGTCGCTCCTTCCCGGCACAGCTGCAACACCCGATCCGTGTGCGCCGCGTCGAGCGGGACGGCGCGGCGCAGCACGCGGCGCTGCAGCGCCACCGGAAGCGCGAGGAGCCGGTCCACCGGGATGCGCAAGCCGCCCGCGACGATCTCCGGCTCGAGCGCCTCGGCGGCGAGCTCCTCGAGCAGGTCGTCTTCGTCGCGCGCGAGATCGGCCAGGCGGGCGAGCGCCTCGGGGGCGCGGGCGTTGAAGTGCTCGACCAGGAACGGCAGGAGGTCGGCGCGCACGGCGTTGCGAGGGAAGGCCGTGTCGGCGTTGGTGGGATCCCGCCGCGGCCCCAGTTTCAGTGCGCGGCCGAACGACTCGGTCTCGGCACGCCGCACCTCGATCAGCGGCCGGATCACGCGGCCGCGGACCGGTGGGATCCCGCCGAGCCCGTGGACGCCGGTGCCGGCGATCACGCGCATGATGACCGTCTCGGCCTGGTCGTCGAGCGTGTGGCCGGTTGCGATCCTCGTCGCGCCGACCACATCGGCGGTTTCCTCGAGGAAGGCGTACCGCCGCTCCCGCGCGGCCCCCTCGGGCGAGAGGCCCTTCGGTACTTCGGTGGAGGAGGCGGCACGCGTGGTGACCGGCAGGCCGAGCCGCTCGGCGGTGCGTGCGACGAACGACGCGTCGGCGGCCGAACCCTCGCGGAGCCGGTGGTCGAAGTGCGCGACGTGGAGATCCAGTTCGAGCGCCGGGGCGATCCGGTGCAAGGCATGGAGCAAGCAGAGGGAGTCCGGACCTCCGCTCACGGCGACGAGGACGGACTCGCCGCCCTTGATCATCCCATGATGGCCGAGCGCCGACCGAACGCGGGCGAGGACCTCCCGGACGATCCGCGGCTCGGCCACGGCTTAGTCTCCCGACGGCGGCTGATCGCGCAAGACGCGCGCGAGCCACGCCTGCGGGTCGGAGAGCTCTTCCATCGTCGGGATGTTCTCCGCTCGCTCCCAGACGAGGTTCACGCCGGACATGCCCGCGCTGTCGGCGACTCGTGCGACGAACGCTTCCCCTTGCGAGTACTGCGCGTACTTCATGTCGAGACCCATCGCTCGCTGGAGCGTGCGCTCGGCCATGTTCGTATTCTCGCGCTTCGCGGTCAGCGCTTCCTTCATCTCGGCGAACGTCGCGATGTGCTCGGCGCCGACGCGATCCATCACGAAGTTGCCGTGCCCTTCCACAACGGTCATCAGCGATTGCATGTTGGCGACGACCTCGCGCTGGGCCGGTGAGAGGAACAGCGTCAATAGATTTACGCGCTTCCACGCCTGCGGGCCCTGGGCGATCAGCGACTTGATGTTCTCGATCGCCTCGCGGATGCGCTTGGCATCGATCTCCGCGGTTGAGAGGTAGCGCTCGATCAGTCCGGCGACGTGGTCGCGAAGCCACGGAACTGCCACGAACTGCGTGCGGTGCGTCACCTCGTGCAACGCGATCCACAGCCGGAAGTCCTCGGGGCTGAACCGCCAGCGCCGTTCCGCGGCAACGATGTTCGGCCCGACGAAGTAGACCTTGCCCGCTCCCCCGGTCGCGAGCAGGAGGTCGTATTGACCGAGCACCTTCTGCGCGAGGTAGCCGAGCAGCAGCCCGACCTGGAAACCGATCGCGCTCCGTCCGAGGCGTCCGCCGGCGCGCATGCCGCCGAAGCGCTCGGCGAGCGGATGAAGCAACGCGCGGAACCCGTCGACGTTCGCGTTGATCCAGCCCGCGCGGTCGACGACGACCGGCGCGCCGGCGGGCTCGCCGGGCCGGAGTCCCGTGAAATCGGTGACCAGCCCGTCCGCAACGCGAACGAACTCGCGGAAGTCGCCGCGCACCTTCTTCTTCTCGGCGGCCGAGACCTCGGGTCCAGAGCCGGCCACGACTCGAGCGACGCGCGCAGCGAGACCCCAATCGGCGACGTCTGCGGTAGCCATAGTGCTCACACGCTACCGCGTGGAAAGCGAACCCGGCGGGCGAGCCTCGGCGGTGATTCTCAGGAAGCTTGCGTGGAACGAGCCGGCCGCTCGCTGCGGCGGAACCCGGGCGCCTGCACCAGGTAGCCGATGACGACCAGGATGAGCGTGAGCGCCGCGATCCCGATCGTCGCGATCGCCATGTAGTAGGTCCACGAGTGCGACGCTTTCGGGGTCGGGAGGAGGCTGGGCGTGGCCCCGGGACTCGCGGTCTGGGCAAAAGCGGGCGCGGCGGTCAGAACGAAAGCGACGACCGCGACGGCGACGGTTCGTACGGATGAGCGCCTCAAAGCGCGGAAATGCTACCACAGGGTCTTCCCAGGTCACGGCGTTCCCGAATTCACGAAGCAGGTGGGAGACCACCCCCGGCGTGCACGAACGCACAGGCGGTGGATACGACCGTTCGAACCCCGCGAAACCAGCGAGAATCGTGGAAAAAACCGGGGTTCAGAGGGTTTAACAATAGCAACCGAAGTGTTAAACTCTAGCTAGCACAACGAGGAGGCTCACACATGAACGAGGCTCGAATGACGTGGCAGGAAGATGGCTCCTGTCGCGGCGTCGACCCCGAGGTCTTCTTCCCGATCTCAGACGACGAGGCGTGGCGCGCGAAAGAGATCTGCACTGCGTGCGCCGTGAAGACGGACTGCCTCGCGTTCTCGCTCCAGAACCGTGAACGGTACGGCGTATGGGGTGGGGTCACGGAGCGCGAGCGCCAGGAGATGTTCCGGCGCGGGGTCGCGCACCGCGTACTCGCCGACGCGCTCCAGCGCGCGGGATAGGGCTTTACGGACCGACGATCGCCGCCCATCCGGGCGGCGATCGTTCTTTTCGCTGCTATTCCTCGACCACGGCACGCAGCGACGCACGCTGGTTCTCGTCGGTCGCTACCGTCAGCCCAACCTCGACGGTCTTCCGGGCGTCGTCGCTTCGCCCCAAGGCGACGAACGCGAGCGCGAGTAACCGGTACGAGGATGGGTTGTACGGGTCGAGCTGGATCGCCTCGTGTGCGGGTCCGACCGAGTCGCGGATCCGTCCGAGGGAATAGCGAGCCGCCGCGACGACGAGATACGCCTCCGGGAGCGTCGGGTCGATCCCGATCGCGCGGAGGCCGTCTCGTTCCGCCGCGTCGTAGTCGCTGATCTCGAGCGCGCCCGTCGCGCGCGATCGCAGCGCCGTCGTTGCATCCGGATCGATCTCGAGCGCTTGTCGGTAGTCGTCCGCGGCCCGATCGCGGTCTTCCTTGATGACTACGTCGTTCGTAACCTGGAGCGACTCCACCCAGAACAGCCGTGCGCGGAACACGAGCGCGTCGATGAGATCCGGAGCGATATTGATGGCACGGGTCACGTACGTGATCGAGTCCTTGACCGCATCGGTCGCCTGGGCGCGAAGCAAGAGGCTCGTCGCGTCGGCAGGGGCCTTTTCGAGCATGGCGTCGACCAGCTTGAGGAAATCGACGTCGACGGGCGGTCCCGGCACAACGTCGATCTGCATGGTGGTTTCTCCTCGGGCGATCGTGATGCGGAGCGGAGCGCCGGGCCGCCCGCGCAGGCCGACGCGCGCGCGCTCATCGCTGCGGATGACCGATCCGCCGATGTGAGTGATGACATCACCGCGCTTGATCCCGGCCCGCTCGGCCGGAGAGCCCGGATTGACCAGGAGAACGACGGCGCCGTCGACCGCGGCGGTTCCGAGCGTCTTCTCCCAGCCGACCGAGTTCGTTGCCAGCGACACGCCGACGCGCCCGGTCCGCTCGAGGTCCGGCTGCGGCGGCACCCCGACATCGGTCGTCTTCCCTTCCTGCTTCTTGGCCTCGATCGCCCCGCGGATCGCGCTCGGGTCGGCTCCCGCGCATGCGCCCAAGGCGAGCGCGAGGAGGATGAGCGCGACGACGGAACGACGGCCTGCCATGGTTCCGAGGATAGCGCCGCACCGGTGGCGCGGCTTGTTGTTGGGAGCGCGAGCCGGAGGGGAGATTTGAACTCCCGACCTGCCGCTTACGAGGCGGCTGCTCTGCCCCTGAGCTACTCCGGCGGATGAACGCGCGCCATCGTAGCATGCGATTTCGCGGCGTCCGGATCGATCCGACGGCCCTCTTCCTCGAGGATGCGAAGCGCGATCCGCGGCTGCCGGACGAGCAGCGGACGGAAATCGCTCCGCAAGATCCCGAGACAAACGGTTCGGCTCAACGCGACGACCGACGCGGTCCGAGGCGTGCCCTCGAGCAACGCGATCTCGCCGAAGAACTGTCCCGACCCGATGCGGTTGATCTCGTTCCCGGCCTGCACGACCGCGGCTTCGCCGGAGAGGATCAGGTAGAAGCCGAGCCCCTCCTCGCCTTCGGGGACGATCGTCGCGCCGTCGTCGAAGATCAGCATGTGCGCGAGCCCTGCGATGTCTCGGAGGTCGGCGTCTGAGCAGCCGGCGAACAACGGCACCTTCGCGAGCGCGCGCGCGGTGTCGTTGGGATCGAGCCTGATGAGCCGCCGTTCCGCCACTGTCCCTCCACGGTAGAGGTTCGCCATCCGGCCCGCGAATCCTTTGCTCGGACCCTTCTCAGGCGACGGGGAGCGCGCCGAGATCGGCGAACAACGCTTCGAGCGCGAGCCGCGGCGCGGCGTTGCGTTCGATCGCCATCCGGGTCTTCTCGATGAGCTCGAGCGCGCGCAAGGCCGCCGTCGGATCGGTTCGCAGCCGCGGTGCGGCGTCGTCGACCATCAGCTCCTCGCCGGCGCCGACCGCGCCGATGAGCCGGTCGCGATAGGCGGTCGCGAGATCGTCGAGCGTGTAGAGATAGGTGTCGAGCTCGGCGCGACGCGCCTCGCGCTTCTGCCGGTCGGCCAGTCGCTTGCGCTGTGCGGCGGTCCCGCGGCCTTCGCCGAACACCTCGGCGAGCTCCTCGAGCTCCCGCTCGTGCTGCGTGCCGAGCGCTACGGCCGCTTCTTCGGCCTCGGCGCGGATCTCCTCCGCCGCGCGGATCGCTTCGGCGAGGTCGCTCGACGCGAGCCGCGCGAGAAGGCCGAGGTGCGCGAGCCGGCGCGAG
>DATFGK010000149.1:0-10499 GCA_035249485.1 Actinomycetota bacterium
CGTGGCCGCGTCGAGCGAGGCGTTGAGGCCGCGTCCCGGTGCCGGATCGGGGATCGGCTCCGCGCCGCCGGCGACCGCGACCCGCGCGGCATCGTCGTCGGATTCGAGCACCCAAACCCGGTCGAATCCGCGCGCCGCCTCGACGACATCGGCCAGCATCGCGAGCGAAAGCGTCCGCCGTTCGCCGGCGTCCAAGGCCGGCGCGAGACGTTCCTTCGCGGTGGCGAGCGGCTTCATCGGTATCAGGCAGAAGCGCATCAGCGGAGGCGATCGGCTCCCGTCGGGCCGTTGCTAGGATGGGCAAGCCTTCCCTTCGCGAGGCGCAGGAGGTCGTGCGTGGAACCGATGTACGCGGTGGCGCGGGCCTTGCTGCTGCCTTTCTTGAAGATGTTCTTCCGCTGGCGGCTTCTCGGCGTGGAGAACATCCCAAAGTCGGGCCCGGTCATCGTGGCCTGCAACCATATCTCATACTTCGATCCGCTCTGCCACGCCTACATGATCGATCGATCGGGAAGGAAGTGCCGGTTCTTCGCCAAGGCGGAGCTCTGGAAGAACCCGTTCCTCCGCTTCGTGCTGACGCACGCCCACCAGATCCCCGTCGAACGCGGCAGCGGCGAGACGGGTCCCGTGGAGAAGGCGATCGAGTGGCTCCGGCGCGGCGAGCTCGTGGTGATCTATCCGGAGGCGACGATCACCACGAACCCCGATCTCACGCCGATGTCCGGCAAGACCGGGGTCGGCCGCGTGGCACTCGCCACCGGTGCACCGGTCGTTCCGATCGCGGTGTGGGGGTCGCACTGGGTGCGGCCGAAGCGGCGCAAACGCTCCAACAGGATCCGCCGGCTGATGATGCTGAAGGCCGCAGGCCCCATGCGCTTCGACGATCTGGCCGGGCACGACGAAGCCGAGGCCGCTCGTGAGGTGACGGACCGCGTGACCGGCGAGCTCGACCGACTGGTGCGCGAGTTGCACAAGATCCATCCGGATGGCGGAGCGGTCCCCGAACTGATCGGCGAGGATGGGTAAGCGAGGGCACCTCACCGTCGTCGGCGCCGGCTCCTGGGGAACGGCGTTCGCGACGGTGCTCGCGCGGAACCATCTTCCCACGGTGCTGTGGGCCCGCCGGCCGGAGCTTGCACGCGAGGTCAACTTCAAGCACACGAACGAGGCGTACCTCCCCGGCTGCGTGCTTCCGACGACGCTGCGCGCAACGGCGGACATCGAGGAAGCGGTCGGTCGCGCGTCGGTCGTCGTCGTCGCGGTTCCCTCGCACGCGCTGCGGGGAAAGATGAAGGAGCTCGGCCCGATGATCTCCCACGACGCGTCGGTGGTGAGCCTCACGAAGGGCGTTGAGCAGGATTCCTTGTTGCGCATGACCGAGGTGATCTCGGAAGCCGGGAACGTCGAGCCGGAGCGCGCCGGGACGGTATCCGGACCGAACCTGGCGAAGGAGGTCGCGCGGGAGCTGCCGGGCGCGACCGTCATCGCGTGCAGCGACGGCGCCCGCGCCGAGCGTCTGCAAAGGCTGTTCCACTCGCGGACGTTCCGGGTCTACACGAACACCGACGTCTGCGGCGTCGAGATCGGCGGGGCCGCCAAGAACGTCGTCGCGATCGCCGCCGGGATCGCCGACGGACTCGGCTACGGCGATAATTCCAAGGCCGCGCTCATCACGCGCGGCCTCGTCGAGATCACGCGCCTTGCGGTCACGATGGGAGCCGAGCCGCTCACGATGGCCGGGCTCGCCGGGGTCGGCGATCTCGTCGCGACGTGCATGAGCCGGCAGAGCCGCAACCGTCACGTCGGTGAGGAGCTCGGGAAGGGACGCCGGCTCGACGAGATCATCGCCGAGATGAACATGGTCGCCGAAGGCGTGAAGTCCGCGCGGTCGATCTCAGCGCTCGCAGAGCGGCTCGGTGTCGACATGCCGATCGCGACTCGGGTGCGGCGGATCGTCGACGACGGCTCGGATCCGGCCGCGATGGTCGAGGAGCTTCTCACGCGCGATCCGGAGCCCGAGTTCCTGGGCATCGTAGGAGGGCGGAGCTAGGTGGACCGACCCGCATTCGTCGACGTTCTGTCCGCCGCGAGGACGATACGGCCGTACGTGACGCCGACCGCTTTCTACGAGTCGATCTCGCTCGGACGCCTGCTCGGGCTACGCCTGTTCATCAAGTACGAGAACCATCAGCCGGTCGGCTCGTTCAAGCTCCGCGGCGCCCTCAACCGGATGCTCACCGCGACCAACGAGGAACGCTCCCGCGGATTCGTGACCGCCTCGCAGGGCAACCACGGGCAGGGCGTCTGCTACGCGGCGCGCATCGTGGGCGCGAAGGCGACGGTCGTCGTACCCGAGAAGGGCAACCCCGACAAGGTCGAGGCGATGCGCAACCTCGGCGCCGAGGTGATCACGTTCGGCAAGGACTTCGAGGCCGCCGTGGCCAAAGCGTGGGAGATCGCCGCCGAGCGGAAGGCGACGTATCTGCATGCGGCGAGCGACCCGCTCATCGTCGCAGGGCACGCGACGGTCGCGCTCGAGATGTTCGCGCACGAGCCGGGTCTCGACACGATCGTGTTCCCGCTCGGGGCCGGAGGGCTCATCAGCGGGTCCGCGCTCGTCGCGAAGACGCTCAAGCCCGAGGTGGAGGTGATCGGCGTGCAGGCGGAAAAGACGCCGGGGTTCGTGGAATCCCTCGAGGCCGGCCACGTCGTCGAGTGCGCCCCGAACTCGACATTCGCGGAAGGCATCGCCGTGCGGCAGCCGCCGCAGCTCACGTTCGAGATGGTCCGCGATCTCGTCGACAAGGTGATCACAGTGTCCGAGGAGGAGATGCGCCGAGCGATCCTCTTGCTCCTCGAGAAGACGCACAACCTCGCCGAGGGTGCGGGCGCGGCCGGGCTGGCCGGCGTCGTGAAGCTCCGTGAGGAGCTCGCGGGACGCACGGTCGGGACCGTGCTCTCGGGGGGCAACCTGCCGTGGCATGTCCTCAACCGCGCGCTCAACGACATCCACTCGTGGTAGGAGAGGGCGTGGACGACGACCGGGGATTCACGACGCGCTCGGTGCACTCCGGACGCCAGATCGAACCTGTCGTGGAGGAGCCCGGCGCGGTCCCGATCTACCAGGCGGCGCCGTTCATCTTCACCGACATGGAGCGGTTCTCCGCCGTCGGGAAGTCCAAGATCTCCGGCGGGTACCTCTATTCGCGTTGGGCGAACCCCACGGTCGACTCGCTCGCCCGCACGATCGCGTCGCTCGAGGGGGCGGAGGCCAGCGCCGCGTTCGCGAGCGGCATGGGCGCGATCCATGCGACGGTCGCGTCCGCGGTGCGCTCAGGCCAGCACATCGTCTCGGCGCGGCAGATCTACGGCGGGACGTTCGGGCTCTTCGACGTGATCATGCCGCGGACCGCCGTCGACGTGACGTTCGCCGACATCACGGATCACGACGCGGTGCGCGCCGCGTTCCGGGACACGACGAAGGTGCTGTACTTCGAGACGATCGGCAACCCGACGTTGCCGGTGGCCGATGTCGAGGCGCTTGCCGCGATCGCGCACGAGCGGGGCGCGACGGTGATCGTCGACGCCACCTTCACGACGCCGTACCTGTTCACGGCCCTCGAGCACGGGGTCGATCTCGTCGTCCACTCCGCGACCAAGTACCTCGGTGGACATTCCGACGTCACCGCGGGGGTCGTGTCGGGGAGCACGGAAGCGATCGCCCGCATCCGGCATCTCGGGATCGACTACGGCGGGACGTTGGCACCGTTCGAAGCATGGTTGACCGCGCGCGGGGTCCAGACGCTCGCGCTCCGGATGGAACGGATCTGCGCGAACGCGCTGGCAGTGGCGTCGGCGTTGGAGGGCCACCCGAACGTCGAAGGGGTTCGCTATCCGGGTCTCCGGTCGCATCCGCAGCACGACCTCACGAAGCGGCAGTTCCCGCGCGGCTCCGGCGGGATGCTCACCGTCGAGGTCGCCGGCGGGATCCCGGCAGGTCGTCGGGTGCTCGAGCGGGTCCGGATCGCCTCGGCGGCGGCGTCGCTCGGTGGGACGAAGACGCTGATCCTTCATCCGGCGAGCATCACGCACACCCAGGTGCCCCGTGATACGCGTGAGGCGATCGGCATCACGGACGGGTTGCTCCGCGTCAGCGTGGGTATCGAGGATCCCGACGATCTCATCGCCGACTTCCGGGAGGCCCTCTCGTGAGGGAACGCAAGGTCCGGCTCGCGATCCTCTACGGCGGCCGCTCCGCCGAGCATGAAGTGTCCGTCGTGAGTGCCCGCTCGATGATGGCAGCGATCGACCGGACGAAGTACGAGATCGTTCCGATCGCGATCACGAAGGACGGACGCTGGCTGTTGCCGGCCAAGTCGCCCGAGCAGCTCGCGGCGCCGCCGGGTGCGCTGCCGGGGACGGGCGACGAGGGGACCGGCGTCGCGCTCGTGCGTGAGGGCGAGGCGACCGCGCTACGAGCACTCGGCGACGGAGACGAGCTCGGTTCCGTCGACGTCGTGTTTCCCGTGCTGCACGGGCCGTACGGGGAGGACGGGACGGTCCAGGGGTTGCTCGAGCTCGCCGGCGTGCCGTACGTGGGCGCGGGCGTGCTCGCGTCGGCGCTCGGCATGGACAAGGAGATGCAGAAGCAACTCTTCGCGTCGCGTGGACTCCGCGTCGTCCCGTACATCCACGTCCATGTCGAGGACTGGCGCCGGAGCCCCGACCCGTTGCTCGAGCTCGCCGAGGGCGAGATCGGATTCCCGTGCTTCACGAAGCCGGCGAACCTTGGGTCGAGCGTCGGGATATCGAAGTGCCGGAACGTCGACGAGTTGCGCGAAGGCCTCGAGACCGCGCTGTCGTTCGATCGCAAGGCGCTCGTCGAGGGCGCGATCAACGCGCGCGAGCTCGAGTGCGCGATCCTCGGCAACGACGAAGCCGAGTCGTCGATCGTGGGCGAGGTCGTGCCGCATCACGAGTTCTACGACTTCGGCGCGAAGTACCTCGAGGAGGGCAGCGAGCTTCGGATCCCGGCTCCGATCCCGGACGAGGTCTCAGAGGATGTCCGACGCATCGCTCTCGAAGCGTTCCGGGCCATCGATTGCGCGGGGATGGCGCGGGTCGATTTCTTTTACGACGAGGAGCCCGGGATGCTGTACCTGAACGAGGTCAACACGATCCCCGGGTTCACGCCGATCTCGATGTACCCCAAGCTGTGGGAGGCGAGCGGCGTCCCCTACGCGAAGCTGATCGATCGTCTGATCGAGCTTGCGCTGGAGCGGCACGCCTGAAAAACGAAGCGAGCGGGCTCGTGGCCCGCTCGTCGTTCAACGCTCGGTCTTAGAGGTGCACCACCGGGCAGGTGAGGGTACGCGTGATCCCCTCGACGCCTTGGATCTTCGCGACCACGAGCTTGCCGAGATCGTCCACCGATTTCGCCTCGGCGCGGACGATGACGTCGTAAGGGCCGGTCACGTCCTCGGCCGACTTTACGCCCTTGATCTTCGAGACCTCTTTGGCGACCTGCGCGGCGCGGCCGACCTCGGTCTGGATGAGGATGTACGCGTTCACCACTGACCTCACCTCCTCGCGACGCTTGGCAGCAGCAGGCATAGAGCCGGGATTCTATACGGGGCGTACGAGGCGGGGACAAGTCCACCGCGGCGTAGACTCGGCATGTGATCTTCTCGGATCGGCGCGAGGCCGGCCGGAAGCTCGGCGAGGCGCTCGGAACAAGACCGGGGGCGCTCGTTCTCGGGATCCCACGCGGCGGCGTCGTCGTCGCCGCGGAGGTCGCGCCTCGCGTCGAGGGAACGCTCGACGTCGTCGTGCCGCGGAAGCTCGGCGCTCCGATGAATCCGGAGCTCGGGATCGGAGCCGTGGCCGCCGACGGCACCACGATCCTCGACGAGCGGCTCGTGCGCACGCTCGGCGTGACCGACGAGTACCTCGCGCGCGAAGTGGCACGACAGGTCGAGGAGATCCGCCGCCGCACGGAGATCTACCGACGCGGACGTCCACCGCTCGACGTATCGGGTGCCGAGTGCATCGTGGTCGACGACGGCGTCGCGACCGGCGTGACGGCGGAGGTTGCGCTCCGTTCGTTGAAGCGCCAGAACGCGCGAACGGTCGTGCTCGCGGTCCCGGTGGCGCCGTCGGAGTCGGTGGCGCGCCTCCGAGCGATCGCCGACGAGATCGTGTGCCTGGAGATGCCGGAGCCGTTCTCGGCCGTGGGGCAGTGGTACGACCACTTCCCGCAGGTGACCGACGACGAGGTGCTGGCGGCGCTAGGAGACGGCTGAGCTGATCGCCGACGACAGCCCCGGGAACCCGCCGAGGAACTCCGCGCGCTCCTTCTTCAGTCGCGCGACCCATCGGCGGTACTCGTCCCCCCGGCCCTGGCGCTCGTAGAGCAGCACCGGCTTGAGGAACTCGGGATCGTCGATGCCGGGCACCGCGGTCGCGAGTCCGTAACCGAAGTCGGGATCTTCTTCGAAGGTCATCGACCCTTCGGCGATCGCCTTCACGATCGCGGAGGAGATCGGGATCTTGACCTTCTTCGCCTTGCCCTCGCGCTCGGCGACGTCATCCCCGCCGATCCATCCGGTATTCATCAGGAAGACGTCCATCGCGTGCGTTCCGAGCAGCTCGAGGAAGCGGTTGCCCTGGAGCTCGTGGGGGAGCGGGAAGAATGGGTTCGTGCCGGGAACGCGCAGCGACTTCCCGGCCTCGTCCTTGCCGCCGGCGCTCGTTCCCTGCGTTTCGCCGAGCATGAAGTACGCCGCGGCCTGCTCAGGCTTGAGCTTGGCCACCGCCGGGATGATGCTCGTGTTCCGGTTCAGGATCAGCAGCCGGTCGACCTTGCCGACCTCGCGCGCGTCCTTGAACCAACCGAGCTTGGACATCGCGAAGACGGCGCGGCCGTTCGCGGTGAAGGACTCGTCGAAGAAGTCAAGGTCGCCGTTGCGCTGCGAGACGTTCTCGAGATACGAGCCCGGGGACGTGACCGCCGAGTAGATCGTCGGCTCATACTCGGGGGACAGCGCGTAGGTCTTCGCGAAGCAGCCGTTCTCGGTGCCGTAGATCTTGCCGCCGGGCATCAGCGCGATGAAGTCGTCCTGCACCGGCTTCGAGTCGTTCTGGCGCGTGAACGTCGTCGTCGTCTTGCCGGTGCCGGAGAGCCCGATGATGAGGAAGGTCTTGTCGCCGGCC
This sequence comes from Actinomycetota bacterium, assembly GCA_035249485.1. GTDB lineage: Bacteria > Actinomycetota > AC-67 > AC-67 > AC-67 > DATFGK01. The sequence goes on from DATFGK010000149.1 coordinate 7,213, forward strand.
GGCGTCGGGATGACCTTGCCCCCCGCGTGCAGGCCGAGGCCGCCGCGATCGAACACGATCTTGTTCCACATCCGGAGGCCGCCCTTCTTGGACTCGCCGAAGTAGTCCGAGTTGAGGACCCGGGTGACGCCGTTCTCGAGATCGACCGCGATGAGGCGCTCGTTCGGGTAGCCCTCTGCCTCCAGGTTCGGTGTGTAGATGACCGTGACGGCGGGCTCGTGATCGGGCGACTGGTCCTCGTGGAAGTAGAGGAGATCCTGCGAGCCCGCCACGTTCGCGTTGCGTGCTTCGATGACCAGACGCGCCGGGAGACGGAACGAGGCATCGTTGCCGATGTAGCCGTTGATCACGACCATGTCCTGATCGCGGATGTAGGCCTCTTGCACTTCGGCAACGCGCGCGTACTCCTCGCGGCTGATGGTCTTGTGCCCGCGGTGATCGTCGGGGGAGTCGGTTGCGATGAACGTCGACGCGGCGCTGCGCGAGTCGACGCGGGTCGTCACGTTGAGGTTCTCGTAGCTCGTCCAGCGGGCGTTCGGCATCTTCGCGGTGAGCTCGATGAGCTCGTCCTGGCTGGGGTCGACGAGGAACGACTTCGCCTCGAGGAGATAGGTAGGACCTTCGAGCTTCTTCTGTGTCACGCGGGGCTCCTTGGCGTCACCGGCAGGCGCCGGTGCGCGCGCCCACCTCGTTGTGAAAGCGTTCACAAATGATACCGGCAGGGCCGCTGAGCAGACAAAACGAGATTGGGATGTTTCGGAAGTGTGTTTCTGGGCCGTCTAGCGGCTGGGCTCGACCTCGAAGTAGAGGCGAACCGACGTCCGGAACTCGGTGAGCTTGTTGTCGGTGACCGAGCAGGCTGTCGAAAGGACATCCATCTTCTGGATGTGCCGGATCGTCTTCGCGGCCTCCCGCAGCGCCTCCCGGGCTGCGGCGCCCCACGACTCGTTCGAAACGCCTTCGAGCTCGATCGTGTTGATGACGCCCATCTCGTCCTCCTCGGGTGCGCGGTGGTCGGAAGAGGGATTCTCCCGCGCAGGTGCGCTGCGGAGCAAGCCCCGGAGAGGCTTCTTCGTCGCGGGCTATGCTGGCCGGGTGGGTGAGGACGCGCGCGACCTGGGCGAGTTCGGGCTGATCGAGCGGCTGGTGGCTCGCCTCGGCGTGCCCGGCGAGGGGGTCCTGATCGGGCCAGGTGACGACGCCGCGGCGGTCCGTTCGACCGCGACTACCCTCGCGACGGCCGACCTGCTGCTCGAAGGGGTTCATTTCGATCTGGCGTTCTCATCGCCTGCCGACGTGGGGTGGAAAGCCATGGCGGCCAACGTCTCGGACATCGCGGCGATGGGCGGCGTTCCTCGCTACGCGCTGGTATCCCTGGGCGCTCCGGCCTCGACGCCCGCCGCGACCCTCGAATCACTGTACGAGGGCCTCGGGGAGTGTGCGCGTGCGTTCGGCGTGTCGGTGGTCGGCGGCGACACCGTAGGCGCCGATGTGCTGATCGTTTCCGTCGCGCTCCTCGGCGATGCCGGACCGGCGGGTAACGTCCAACGAAGTGGCGGCAGGCCGGGAGACGTCGTCTGCGTCACCGGTACGGTCGGCGGCGCGGCCGCGGGGCTGCAGCTTCTCCGCGCGGCCAACGTCGACCCGGAAGCCGTATCGCTTCTGGCAAGGCATCCGGAGCTCGCGAGCGCGCACCGAAGGCCCATGCCGCGGACACGCGAGGGTCAGGCGGCCGCTGCGGTCGGAGCGACCGCGATGATCGATGTGTCGGACGGGCTCGCCCCCGACCTGGGGCACATCTGCGACGCCTCGAATCTTGGTGTGGAGCTGCGCGCCTCGTCGGTACCGGTCGCGGAAGGGGTAGACGACGTTGCTCGCTGGGCGGGTTTGGATGCGGTCGATCTCGCGCTCGGGGGTGGGGACGACTACGAGCTCGTGATCGCGCTCCCCGCTGCTCAGTTGAGCGCGCTCTCGGCCGCGCTTGCACCGACACGCGTTACGCCGATCGGAGAGCTGGGTGGATCGGAACGCGTCGTGCTCGGCGCCGATGGGGACCGGCGTCCGCTGGCCGCCGCCGGATGGGAGCACTTCTCGTGATCTATAAGGCGCTCACGATCGCCGGCTCGGACTCGGGCGGCGGCGCCGGGATCCAGCAGGATCTGAAGACCTTCCAGGCGCTCGGCGTGTGGGGGATGACCGCGGTCACTGCGGTCACGGTCCAGAACACGGTCGGTGTGAGCGGTTTCGTGGAACTGCCGCCGGAGACCGTCGCCGAGCAGATCGTCGCCGTGGCTTCCGACATCGGCGTGGACGCCGCCAAGACCGGGATGCTCGCAAGCACCGCGATCATCGAAGCCGTCGCTCGCGCCGTGCACAACTCCGAGATCGACCGGCTCGTGGTCGACCCCGTCTTCATCTCGAAGCACGGAGACCCGCTGCTTCAGGAGGAGGCGGTCGATGCTCTGCGCACGTCTATCCTCCCGCTCGCGCTCGTGGTGACACCGAACGCGCACGAGGCGGCCGGATTGAGTGGGATGACGGAGGTTCACACGCACGCGCAGCAGGTGGAAGCGGGACGTCAGATCCTCGCGCTCGGCGCGCGCGCCGTGCTCGTCAAAGGAGGGCACGTCGAAGGCACGGACGCGGTTGACGTGCTCGTTACGCCCGACGAGATCCGTGAGTTCGGATCGCCGCGACTCGATACGCCGAACACGCACGGGACGGGATGCATGCTCTCGGCGGCGATCGCGGCGCAACTCGCCAAAGGTCTGTCGCTGGAAGCCGCCGTCGGAGACGCAAAGGAGTTTGTCACGGGCGCGATCGAGCACTCGCTCGCGATCGGGAAGGGGATCGGTCCGGTGAACCCTTCCTGGCGGCTCGAAGCGGGGAACGATCCCGGCTGAGCGTGAAAGATGAGCTCAGCCGGCGCGCTGGACCTTGCCGGCTTTGATGCAGCGGGTGCAGACGTTCATCCGCTTCGCGTGGCCCTTCACGAGCGCACGGACCCGCTGGATGTTGGGGTTCCAGCGCCGCGGAGACCGGCGGTGGGAGTGGGAAACCTGCATGCCGAAGCTGGGCTTCCGCCCGCAGACCTCGCAAACCGCAGCCATGGCCGGGCCATGGTACCGGCCACCTGGAGGGCGAGCAACGCGTTGCTAGGATGACCTCTGTGATCACCCTTCTCGGCGCGTCCGAGCTGCGGCGCGCCTGCCTCGCGGCTCTCGAAGCGCTCCGAGGCCGCCAGGACGAGATCGACGCTGCCAACGTCTACCCCGTGCCCGATGGGG
>DATFGK010000150.1:0-2000 GCA_035249485.1 Actinomycetota bacterium
GCTCGTGTCGGAGATCGGCGGCGTCACCGGGGTGGTCAACCGGATCCTGTACCGGGAGCCGCGGGCCGCACGAGCAGATGGAAAGGAGAATCCCCGATGAGCACCGCGGCGGCATCAGGCCCAGCCACGATCGGCGTCCCCACGTCGTTCCGGCATGTCGGTATCGCTAACGTCCATTGTGCGATCTGCGCCGCTACGCTGGAGGAGACCATCCGTGGGCTTCCGGGAGTAACCCACGCACGGGTGAGCCTGGACTCCGGCGAGGTGGCGGTGCGATTCGATCCTCGCGTCACGTCCGAGCCCGAGCTGATCGACGCGCTCGCCAACGGTGGTTTCGAGATCTCCAGTGCGGTCTGAAGGTCAGGATAGGAACGGCTCCGCGACCTTCGCGTTGTGGTCCAGGAACGGCATAACCTCGTCCCGCGTTCCGGTCGGTAGATTGAGGATCACTTCGTCGATCCCGAGCGAGTGAAAGTACTCGAGCTTCCCGGGATCGGGGATCGTTCCCATCGGCACGATCGGTACGGTCGCGGGATCGCGTCCGGCTGCCTCGACCGCCGCCGCGAGCGCCTCGCGCTGTTTCGCGACGCCCCTCCCCCCGATCGGCATCCACCCGTCGGCGTACTCGGCGATGTGACGGAACAGTACCGGCCCGCCCTGGCCGCCGATCCAGACCGGCGGGTGCGGTTTCTGCACGGGCTTCGGGTACGCCCACGACTTCTCGATGCGGACGTGCTCGCCTTCGAAGGACGCCTCTTCCTCGGTCCAGAGCTGTTTCATCGCGAGCACGTTCTCGCGGCCGACCTTCCGCCGCTCGGGATACGACACGCCGTGGTCCTCGATCTCCTCGACGTTCCACCCAAAGCCGATCCCGAACACGAACCGCCCGCCGGAAACGTGATCGAGCGTCGCGACCTCCTTGGCCGTCACGATCGGGTCACGCTGCGCGACGAGACAGATCCCGGTGCCGAGCTTCAGGTTCTCGGTCACCGAACCCGCTACCGTCAACGCGACGAACGGATCGAGCGTGCGCCGGTACTGCTCGGGGAGCGGTTCCCCCATCGGCGCCGGCGTCGCGCGGCTCGTCGGGATATGCGTGTGCTCGGGGAGGAACAGCGAGACGAAGCCGCGCGCCTCTGCCTCGTGCGCGATCTCGGCGGGCGTGATCGAGCGGTCGGTCGGGAAGATCGTGAGCCCGAAACGCATAGCGCGAAGGATACGCCACGAGCCCCGCAGGAGACCGAGCGCGACCTGCCGAAACCTGATTCGAACGCTTCCGAACGTCCTTACCTGGGAAGGAGTACCCCACAGATGCGTGCTCGTTCGATCATCCTCGTCGCGGCGCTCGTCGCCGGCGTGCTCGCGACCCGCCCGGCTCCGGCGGAACACGTGCACGGAGGCCCCGATGCGTTCGTGACCGTGTCCGACGGCACCTCGATCGCGATCAGCATCGTCTTCCCGAAGAGCTACGACCCGGCGAACCCCGGCGCGATCAAGTACCCAACGATCTACGAGATGGCCGGCTACGAGAACGGTTCGTCGTCGGACGAAGGCCGCACGTTCTTCGGCGAGACTGCGGACCACTTCTGCGAGCAGTTCGGCCGGTGCTTCGAGCCGCCGCTCGCCGGCGACTCCCACGCGGGAACCAGCGCGTTCCGCTACGACGACGACTATGTGTCGGTTCACGCGCAGCTGCGTGGAACGGGATGCTCGTCGGGCGAGTTCAACCTCTACTCGACGCGCAGCGCGCTCGACGGCGTCGAGGTGATCGAGAACTGGCTCGTGAAGCAGCCGTGGTCCAACGGCAAGGTGGGTATCCTCGGGCACTCGTACAGCGGAGCGACAGGCTTCATGATCGCGGCGATGTACAACAGTGCGCAGTGGAAGGCGACCGGAGGCGGCAAGCACCTCGTGGCCATGACGGTGTCGGGGATGATCGACGACATCTACCGCGGTATCACGTATCCCGGCGGCGTGAGCAACTACCTCTTCCCGCCGCT
>DATFGK010000151.1:0-24605 GCA_035249485.1 Actinomycetota bacterium
GTCGACGGTTCTTGGATCGGCTATCAGATCGTCGGTGATGGGCCGATCGATCTCGTCTACGTGACCGGGGTCGCGAGCAACATCGAGACGATGTGGGATTGGCCCGACTTCGCCCGAGCGCTCGAGCGGATGGCCTCGTACAGCCGGCTCATATTGTTCGATCCACGAGGGTCCGGAGTCTCGGATGGCATTCCTTCCGACCGAGTCGCGACCTGGGAGCTCTTGGCTCAAGACACGCTGGCCGTTCTCGAGGCTGCGAAGTCCGAGCGCTCGGCGATCCTCGGACAATACGACGGAGGGCTCACCGCGATCCTGTTCGCGGCCACGTACCCAGAGCGGACCTCTGCCCTCGTCCTTTGGAACGGGTACGCGCGATCAATCTACGACGACGACTACCCGATCGGTGCTCGGCCGGATGAGGTAAACGCACTTTGGGACGTCATGGATGAGATCTGGGGACGAGACTTCATGGTCCCTTTAGTCGACCCCAGTCGTAGCAACGATCCCGACTACATGCGAGCGGCAGCGCGGTACCTCCGTACGGCGAGCAGTCCCGGACGAGCGGCGACCACCATGCGCTACACGGTAGGGGGCGACGCGCGACCCGCCTTGCCGTCCGTCCGGGTTCCGACGCTCGTGCTCCACAGCAACAACAACTACATCCCGATCGAGAGAGGTCGATACGTCGCGGACCGGATCGCGGACGCACGTTTCGTCGAGGTGCCCAGCAGCGATCTCAATTTCTTCGGCTTGGATACGAGCATGGCGTTGGACGAGATCGAAGAGTTCCTCACCGGAAGCCGGCGCGCGATCGAGACGGACAGGGTGCTCGCGACGGTGCTCTTCACGGACATCGTCGGCTCGACCGAAACGGCCTCGACGCTCGGAGATCGTCGATGGAAAGTGACTCTCTCCGAGCACGATCGCATCGCGCGAGCCCAGATCGACCGGTACGGCGGCCGCTTCGTGAGCTCGACCGGCGACGGCGTGCTCGCGACCTTCGATGGGCCCGACCGCTCGATCCGATGCGCCCACGCGCTGGGTCGCGCGCTCGAGCCACAGGGGATCAAGATCCGAGCGGGCCTCCACACCGGTGAGATCGAGCTCCGCGAGGGCGACGACATAGGCGGCATCGCGGTGCACATAGCCTCGCGGGTCATGAGCGAAGCTGGACCCGGCGAAGTCGTATGCTCCCGCACCGTGAAGGACCTCGTCGCCGGCTCGGAGTTCGCGTTCGCCGATAGGGGCATGTGCAAGCTCAAAGGCGTGCCCGACCAATGGCAGCTCTACGCGGTGAGGCAAGCGTGAACATCTCCGAGACGAAGTTCGCGATGAACGGCGACCTCGCCGTCGCGTATCAGACGATCGGCGACGGTCCACGCGATCTCCTCTGGATATCGAACTTCGCGACGAACATCGAAGTGCTCTGGGATCTGCCGGAGATGCGGCGATGGACGGAATATGTGAGCTCGTTCTCGCGCATCATCTTCTTCGATCAGCCGGGCACCGGCGTGTCGGATCCGATCTCGCCCGAATCCCCGCCGACCCTGGAACAGTGGATCGACAGTGCACGGGTCGTGCTCGATGCCGTGGGCAGCGAGCAAGCGACCGTCATTTCCGTAGACGGAGGCGTCGGTTGCGCCGCCCTATTCGCAGCGACGTATCCATCACGCGTGGATGGGTTCGTGGCGATGGAGGGATACGCGCGCGTCGGCTGGGACGAGGACTACCCCTTCGGGATGCTCCCCGAAGTCAAGGATCAGATCATCGACTCCATCGCCACGATGTGGGGCACCGGAGAGTTCCAACACGCTCTCAACTGGGACATGCCGTGGAGCGAGGAGATCCGGCAGCGGTGGGCACGCTATGAGCGCCTTGCAACGAGCCCTCGCATGGTACGGCAGCTCTTCAGCATCGTGATCGATCTCGACGTACGGAACATCCTGCCGTCGATCCGCTGCCCCACGCTGGTCCTGCATCACGAAGAGGATCAGATGATCCCACTCGACCACGGCCGCTATCTGGCGGACAACATCCCCCACGCCAAGCTCGTCGTCTTGCCCGGCAGAAACGCGTATCCATTCTTCGATGACTGGCGGCAGGCCGCGGACGAGATCCGCGAGTTCCTCACGGGGACGCGCGGGGAATCCACCGACGACGACCGGATGCTGGCCACGGTCTTGTTCACCGACATCGTCGATTCGACGAAGCGCGCTTCTCAGATCGGCGACCGCGCGTGGCGCGATCTCCTCGACTCCCACGATGCGATCGTTCGATCCCAGCTGGAGCGATTCCGGGGCCGGGAGGTGAAGACCGTCGGCGACGGGTTCCTCGCGACCTTCGACGGGCCCCAGCGCGCCATCAAGTGCGCCCTCGCCGTTCGCGAGACGGTCCGCTCCCTCGGCCTCGAGATCCGCGCCGGGCTCCACACCGGCGAGTGCGAGATGCGCGGCGCGGACGTCGGCGGTATCGCCGTCCACATCGGGGCGCGGGTGGCGAGCGAAGCTCAAGCATCGGAGGTTCTCGTTTCGAGCACGGTCAAAGACCTCGTCGTCGGCTCTGGCATCGTCTTCGAAGACCGGGGCTCGAAGCTGCTCAAAGGCGTGCCCGACGAATGGCGCCTGTACGCTGTCGCTCCATGACCGGGATCCCCGACCCTCCCGAGCTCGGCGCGTCGGCGCTCCCGCCCGGCACGTTCAAGGATGCGGTTGTCGCCGTCACCGGCGGCGGCACGGGGCTCGGCAAGGGCATCGCCATCGAGTTCGCGCGGCTCGGCGCGACGATCGCGATCCTCAGCCGCGATCCCGTACACCTCGAGGCAGGCAGCGCTGCCGTCGAGGAAGCCGGCGGCAAGGCCTTCACGACCGCGATCGACATCCGCGATCCGGCGAAGGTCGCCGAGGCGTTCGACACCGTCGAGCAGGCGGTCGGTCTTCCGGACGTGTTGGTGAACAACGCCGCCGGAAACTTCCCCGTCGCCGCCGAGGACCTCTCCCCCAACGGCTGGCGCGCCGTCACACAGATCGTGCTCGACGGGACGTTCTTCTGCTCGCGCGAGTTCGGCCGCCGTCACATCGCGGCCGCCACCGGCGGCGTGATCATCAACATCGGCGCGACATACTCGTGGACGGGCGGGCCAGGCTTCGTGCACTCGGCCGCCGCGAAAGCCGGCGTGAAGAACCTGACCGAGACGCTCGCCGTCGAGTGGGGGCCCTACGGGATCCGCGTGAACTGCCTCGTGCCCGGCCTGATCCCGCACGCCGACGAGCGCGACCACATCCGCGCCACGCCGGGCCGCGGGCCCGGCGAAGACTTCTCGGTGCCCGCCGGCCGTGTCGGCCACCCGCGCGAGCTCGGGTGGGCCGCGACCTTCCTCGCGTCGCCGTACGCGGTCTATATCTCCGGAGCGACGCTCGTAGTGGACGGGGCGAACTGGCAGCGCCGATCGATGATGATGCCTGAGTTTCGCCCGATCAGGGAACAGTTGGGGAAGGAACCCTTCAGCCTCTGATCGAACATCAACTGAAACGATGCGCCGATCGCTTATCCCATTCGCTCTTGTCGCTTTCGTTCTGATCGCGACCGCGACCGCGTTCGCGGGAGCGAACACCGCCGAACCACCTCCACCCGCGTATCCGATCACGAACGTCCTGAACGACTTCCAGAACCCGCAGCGCTCGATCACGGACCCGGCCATAGGCCGCTACAACTTCGAGGCCGGCATCTACGGAGCCGCCCGGCGCGCGGTTCAGAAGTACCCGCAGCACTACCTCACCACCGGCGTCGACGTCCGCCGTGAAGCGCAGGTGGCGCTCGATTCTCTGCTCCACATCCGTCCGAAGGTTCCGTACAGCCACATCGGCGACGCCGGCCATCCCGCGTTGATGCCGGACTGGGACCACGACGGCGTCTTCGGTGACTCGGGCGGGCTCGGCGTCAACGACCGCGGCGACTTCGACGCCGACACCGACGAGGTCGAGGACACCGCGTTCTTCCGCATCCCGTGCTATACGCCCGACGACGAGTGGCAGGTCCATCACCGCTACGCGAGCGGCACGTGCGACATCACCGATGCCGGCGCTCAGCCATACAAGATCGGCATCGCGCGCGAACTCAAGATCATCAACGCGCGCGGTCTGGTCCTCGACGCGACGCTGATGCTTCCCCCGACCGCGTTCACCGGCCAGGCCTGCCCGATGTTCGGCACCGCCGCGTACGCCGACGCAAGCGCGTGGGAGACCTGCGTGAGCCCAGCGAACTTGGCGACGACAGACTCCTTCCCCGGCGTCGTGTTCGCGAACGGGCTCGCGTCCCGTCAGGAGCACTACGCGTGGTTGACGATGCGTATGGTCGACGAAGGGTACGTCGTGCTCACCTACGATCCGGCCGGCCAGGCCGAGTCGGAAGGCACCTCGTTCGATCTCGTCGGGGCGACCGACGCCGAGCGCGCCGATCCGACGTTCGGCGGAGCGATCCGTGACGTCCAGGACGCGATGCGCTGGTTCGTCGGCCAGGCCATCACCCCGGTCGCCGACAACGGACCGCGTCTCGTGCCGCGCGCGAACCCCGCGGACAACATCGCGAACCCTGCCGCCGGAGCGCTCGACGAGGTTCACATCGCGCTCGCCGGGAACTCGATGGGCGCGATCTCGACCCTCGCGTACCTGAACCTGCTCGGCTCTCCGGGCGGGCTCGGAAGCGACGGACGGCCGCTGCCGAAACCGCTCGCGGCCGTGCCGCTGTCGGGCGCGCATCCGACGCACGCGGTCGTCCCGACGCAGCTCCAGACCTCGGACGGGGACGGGTCGATCACGTTGACCGGCCCGAAGGTGGCCGGCGTCACGCTCGGCTTCGGCACCCAGGGCATCGGGTACGAACCGATGAAGGCGATGTACGACCAGTTGCGCGCGACGAGCGATCCCGCGCCGCTCTCGTTCGTCGTGTTGGAGAGCGGCTCGCACACCGACCACGTCAACGTGCCGTTCGTTCCGCGAACGTTCTGGGCGAACGCGCTCGCCGCCGACTACGCCGCCGACTGGATCAACTGCTACGTGCTGGGCGACGCGCCGGCGTGCGCTGCTTCGGTGACGCCGCGTCCACACCTCTCCCGGATCTACGCGTCGGAGGCCGACATCGACGGACCGGCCGGCGCCGGCCCGAGCCGGTGCATCACGATCCCCGACGCCTGGTCGCTCAACCAGGGCCCGGCCGAAATCGTCGCCGGGCTCCAGGGCTCGCCTCGCTACAACTGCACCCCGTAACCTGTCGGCGTGAGGATCGACCCCTTCGCCCCGGACGCGCTCGAGGACCCCTACGAGCTGTACGGCGTCCTGCGCGACGGCGAGCCCGTCCACCGCATCCCCGAGTCCGACCTCTGGATGATCTCGCGCTACGCAGACCTCGTCGAGGCGGCCGCGAAGCCCGACGTCTTCTCATCGCACATCTCGGCCGTCATCTACGCCGGCCAGGGCCCGACACCCGCGGTTCTTCAGGCCGACCCCGACGCGATCGGCGCCGTCGACGTCCTCGCCACCGCCGATCCGCCGGACCATTCGCAACAGCGGAAGCTGATGAACCGGACCTTCCGCCACGAGCGCATCGCCGAGCTCGAGAAGCTCGTGCGCGCGTTCATCGAGCCGGCGCTCGACCGTGCGCTCGCAGACGGCACCGTCGACTGGATGGAAGCCGCCTCGGTCCCGCTGCCGATCATCGTCATCGCGGACGTGCTCGGGATGCCGACGACCGATCTCGAGGACCTCCGCCGCTGGGGCGACGCGGGCGTCGACCTTTTGTCGGGCGTCGCGACCATCGAGCGGATGATGGAGTGCTGGCAGGAGATGACGGGGTTCCTCGCCTATCTGAAGGAGCGTCTCGAGAACCCCGCCGAAGGAAGCGTCACCGCGGAGATCGCGAACGCGGTGCAGGCCGGCGGCTTCAACGAGCGCGAAGGCGTCTCGCTGCTGCTCCAGCTCGTGATCGCCGGCAGCGAGTCGACGGCGAGCCTGATCGGCAGCGCGACGTTGATGCTCGCGGACGATCAGGGCCTTCAGAAAGAGTTGCGCGCCGCGCCCGAACGGATCCCGACGTTCATCGAGGAGGCGCTCCGGCTCGAGTCGCCGTTCCGGGGCCACTTCCGCATCACGACCAAGGAGACGACGATCGGCGGCGTGACGCTTCCGGAGGGCTCGCGCGTGATGTTGATGTGGGGGTCTGCGAACCGAGATCCGTCGGCATTCCCGGACGCTGCCCGGCTCGACCTCGAGCGCGACCATCCGAAGGCGCACGTCGGGTTCGGCTCGGGCATCCACTTCTGTCTTGGCGCGCCGCTCGCCCGCATGGAGACGCGGGTCGTGCTCGAGCGCCTGCTTGCCAGGACGTCGGTGTTCCGCCTTGCCGAGGAAGGAACGCGGCCGCGCCACGTCCCGAGCCTCTTCGTGCGGCGGCTCGCCGAACTGCCGCTGACGCTCGAAGCCTAGGTTTCCTCCGACGTCGGGCGTTCGGCCATCGGCGCGACCCCGGTCGAAGGCCCCGGCATCGGGTCGAGGACCCAGATCTCCGTCTCTTCGGGGAACGTCTTCCGATCGAGCGACACTTCGCCGGACGGGCGCTTCACCTTCGAACGGGTCGCGAGCCACTCCTCGCACGGGCCGACCTCGGTCGTCTCGGCGCTGATCTCCGGGTGCCGGTAATGCATCGGCACGACGACGCCGGGGCGGAACGCCTTGATCACGCGATCGACGTCGTCGAACTCGAGGAAGTAACGCGTGTCGTCGACGTGAACGGCCAGCATGTCCACGGCGCCGATCTCGTCGATGATCGCCTCGGGGATCTCTGCGCGGTTGTCACCGATGTGCACGAACCGCGTGGAGCCGGCCTCGATCGAGATGATCATGTTGGGGAAGTCGATCCGCGCGTGGCCCTCTGCGAAAGCTCTGATACGGATGTCGCCCCGCGCGATCTCGCCGGGCTCACGGAGCGTCTCGACGGCGACCGTGCGGTGCTCAGCGTTGTGATCGAAATGGGCGTGCGTCACCGCGAGCAGATCAGCCTGGATCTGCGGCATCGGATGCACGAACCAGGGCGGTTCGCCATCCTCGTTGTCGTACGGATCGATGAGTACGGTCGTTCCCCCCGCGCTCCGCAGCAGGAACGCGGAATGGCCGATATATCGCACGACGAAGTCGGGCTCCATACCTGGAATCTATTGCCCGCCGGGCCCTTTGGAAAACCTGGAGCGGGTGTCAATGGCGGCACCTATCGGAACCGAACTCAGCCAAGTATCGTCTCACGAAGATGGCGAACTGGAGATCTGCATTCGTGCTGGCGCTTTTGGCCGGCGTTGCGTGCGCCGCTCCATCAGCCCTGAACTCAAACGCCGGCCGGTCGCCGGGGCCCGGCGAGATCCTCCCGAGCGGCACGGCCACGGCCGGCTCCCCAAGCACTGCGACACCGAGACCAGATCCGACAACGAATCCTCCAACGGTCACGGGATCTCGAACGCTCACAGAACAAGACTCGGGCACGACCCTCGTCTTGAAGGTCGGCGACACCGTTCGAGTGTCGCTCTCCTCCGAATATCACCAGCCGGCGGAACAAGGCGAAGCGATCAAGCGAACACAGGCCGAGGGTGGCTACCCCACCGGCTCACCAGCGACCGCGACGTTCGTCGCCGTCCGCGAAGGAACGGCCGGGATCTCATCGACCACCGACCACGCTTGCCTGCACGCCTCGCCGTCGTGTGCGTTGCCCCAACAGCTGTGGTCGGTTCAGATCCGCGTCGGCTAAGCCCGGTCACCCCCGAGAGCTCGGCGGACCCACTCGACCACTCCTTCCGGGTTCTGCTCCAGGTGCTTGGAGGTGACGCGGAGGATGTTCCACCCCATCGCCTGGAGCTCGTTGCCACGAGCACGCTCGGCATCGAAGGAATCGCGTGTGTCGTGGAACCGGAAGCCATCGAGCTCGATGCCCACTCTCCGCTCCGGGTAGGCGAGATCGAGCCGCCCGACGATCCGGCCTCGGTGCTCGACGATGTACTGGAGCATCGGCATGGGAAGCCGCCACCTTCGGAACAACGTCAACGCCTCCGACTCGAGATCGCTCTCGGTTACGCCGCGGACGGCTCGCTCCTCGACCAGTCGCCGAAGCACCCGCACTCCCCGGTGATTCCTGCGCAGAGGATCTCGTAACCATCGCTCCAAGAAGGCCGGCGAGATGAGGCGGCGACGCAAGGCGTCGTCGAGGAACCGAGCTGTCATACGCGCGGACTCGGTTGCAGCCAGATCGAGTAGCGTCCGGGCCGGCTTGGTCACAGCTAGACCGTCGATCGTCGAGACATCGCCTCCCGGAATAGGAACGCTCGTCCGATGGATCACCACTCCGATCAACGTCGCACGATTCCGACCACGTTCGACAGACACTTCGACTTTCGCTTGTCGCAGGCCGCACAGCGTCCGCAGTTTCGCGGCCGCACGATGAGAGAGCGCCGCCCCAGGCCCCCAATGCAGACATGCGATCATCGCTCGCTGCTGCCATGTTTCCGGTGTCCCGACCACTCGATAGATCTTCGGGCATGCCAACTCCCACCTGCCGGTGCGCAGACGTCCCTGGATCTCGCCCGGCGTTACGCGGATCTCGATGACTTGAGCACGACTGAAGACTCCATGCTGACGTGCGGCCAGGCGTCCGACCCGCCGGTCCACATGATCGATGTCACGTTTGACGTCGTATGAGTCCGTCATCTGTGACAGACCTATCATCGGCGGGGGCACGCCGAGGTCGCGCGCGACGCGAACGCGGTGCTTGTCTCGAACGAACCCCGAGAAGGGTCTAGCGGCCGCGGAACTTCGGTTCGCGCCCCTCGCTGCGGGCCGCCTTCAGTTCCTTGTAGTCCTCGGAAGCGAACAGCACCGTCTGGCCCAGCATCTCTTCGTGCATCGAGCTCTCGACCGCCGGTGTCGCCAATGACGACAACACCGCTTTGGAGAACTTGACTGCCAGCGGCGAGCGCTTCGCGATCTCTTGGGCGAGCGCGAGAGCTTCCTCGTCGAGCTTTTCCGGTTCCACGACCCGCGAGACGATCCCGTGTTGAAGCGCTTCATCGGCACCGATCACGCGGCCGGTCAGGGCCATGTCCGCGGCGAAGCCGTGGCCTGCCATCTGGAACAGGCGTGCGGTGCCGCCGGAGTCGGGGATCACGCCGTGGCCGACCTCGGGGAGGGCCATCTTCACGTCGCTCGACGCGACCCGGATATCGCACAACAGCGCCCGCTCGAAAGAGCCGCCGAGGGCGTAGCCCTTCAACGCCACGACGATCGGGACCGGCATCGTCCACAAGCGCGTAGTTCGGACATGGCCGGCCTCGATGAACTCGAGATCGCTTTCGCCTTTCGCGCGCTGGCCCAGCTCCTTGGTGTCGCGGCCCGAAGAGAACGACTTCCCCTCGCCGCGCCAGAGGACACACCGCACGTCGGTTCGCGCTGCCACCTCCTCGAGCACCTCGAAGAAGCGGATGTCCATCTCGTCGTTGAACGCGTTGTGGCGGTCGGGACGGTTCAGCGTGACGATCGCTACTGCGCCGTCGAGCTCGAGCTTGACCGTGTCGGAGCTCATGATCCGTACTGCTTCCGCAGGTCTTGCTTGAGGACCTTGCCCGACGGGTTACGCGGGAGCGCGTCCACGGTCTCGAGCTGTTCGGGGATCGCCTGGGCGCGCAAGCCCTTCTCCCTGAGGAACGCGCCCATCTCCTCGAAGCCGAGCGGATCGCCGGCGTCCTTCAGCGCCACGACCGCGACCGCGCGTTCGCCGCTCGACGGGTCGGGCACGCCGATCACTGCGGCGTCGGCGACCTTCGGGTGCGTGAAGAGCAGGTCCTCGACCTCCTTCGCGCTGATGTTCTCGCCCTTGCGGATGATGATGTCCTTGAGTCGTCCGGTGATCGTGACGTTGCCTTCGGCATCGATCCGTCCGAGGTCGCCCGTGCGGAACCAACCCTCGTCGTCGAAAGCGTCCGCGTCGAGCGACGCGTCGAGATAGCCCTTCATCATCTGCGGCGCCTTCGCGCGGATCTCGCCTTCCTCGTCGATCCCGCCGACCTTGCCTTCGAGCGTCACGACGCGCAGCTCGACGCCCGGCAGTGCGGATCCCTCCGTGTTCGCGAGCGCTTCGTCGGGGTCGTCGAGCGAAGCCATGCACAGGATCGGGGACTCGGTCAGACCGTAACCCGAGACGATCCCGACGCCGCCGAGCTCGTTCTTGATGTCGAAGTGAAGCTGCGGGGGCTTCGGCGCGCCGCCTCCGGGGCAGCAGCGGACGTTCGGGAACAGCGGGGTTCCGGCGTTGGCCCGCTGCGCTTGCAGGTACGCGAGGTGGAAGTACGTCCCCGAACCCGCGAGCGTCACGCCTTCCTTCTGGAGGAGCGGGATCGTAGTCTCGGGGTTGAACGCCTCGTCGACGATCTGCGTCGTTCCCGACATCAGCGCCGAGAACAGCCAGATGACCCCGCCGATATGCGTGAACGGGAACACGAGCGAATGCTTGTCGTTCGCGGTGAGTCCGAGCCGTTGCGCCATGCCGCGCGCCGCCGCCGCGATCGTCGCGTCGGTGTGCTGCGCGCCCTTCGGGTCGGCGGTCGTGCCCGAGGTGTAGAAGAGCCACCGCACCAGAAGCTCGGCCGCCGGGTCCGGCGCCGGGCCGAGCGTCGCCGGATCGCCCTCGGGCAGGTTCCGGTCGCAGATCTCGACCTGCAAGCCCTTAACGCCCTCAGCGATCCCGCGCGCCATGGCCTCGAAGTCGAACCCGCGGAAGTTCGACGGGACCAGCAGGATCTTCGACTTCGCTTGCCGCGCGATGAAGCCGACCTCACGCTCGCGGTAGATCGGCAGGATCGGGTTCTGCACCGCGCCGATCCGCGAAAGGGCTGCGACGAGGACGATCGACTCGAGCCAGGAGGGCAGCTGCCAGGAAACGACCGAGCCCTCGGCGACGCCCTGCGCCACGAACCCGGCGGCCGTGCGCTCGGCGCGGTCCTTGAGCCCGCCGTAGGTGAGTGATTCGCCTCTCTCGTCGACGGCCAGCAGCGCGTCGCGCGTTTCCTCTGCGCGCTTCTCGACGAGCTCCCACAACGTCCGCCCTTCGAGCATACGCGCCTCCCCTCCGAAATCTGACGGGTCGTCACATTGTATGGAGGGGCCCCGAAGGAGTGGAATCGACGTTGGAGCCGAGTGGAAGGAGGGTCGTCATGCCGGTGTACGTCACGTTGATCCGGTGGACCGACCAGGGCCGGACGAAGGCGAAAGACCTGGCCGCGCGTTACGCGGACGGGCAGCAGCGCATCAAGGGCGCCGGGGGTACCGAGATCGGCACCTACGTCACCATGGGCCAGTACGACATGGTGTCCTTGGTCGACGCGCCCAACGACGAGGCCATGGCCAAGATCGCACTCGAGATCGCCGGCCGCGGCAACGCGCAGACCGAGACCATGCGCGCCTTCACCATGCAGGAGGTCGGGAAGCTCGTCTAGAAGCGCGCGTCTTGCGGAAGGGGCGCCGAAGGGCGCCCCTTCTGTCTTGTCCGGCTCGCCGGAAGGTGGAGGGCCGCGGGCCGCCGAACTCACTTCGAGCCGACGAGTGAGGACAGGTCACCCGTTGAGACGACGAGAGTTCTTGAAGGCAGGTATCGCCGCGGTCGGGGCCGCCGCCCTGGGTCCCGGCTTCTGGGAGCGGCTTTTGGCCGCCCCGACCAGCCCCGGACCGAGCCCCTACGGGCCGCTGCTCGCTCCCGACAGGAACGGGCTGATGCTCCCCGCGGGCTTCTCGTCGCGGGTGCTCGCGCGATCGGGGCTGCCCGTCCCCGGCACGTTGTACCCGTGGCCCATCTTCCCCGACGGCGCCCACTGCTTCCCGACCGGCGACGGTGGCTGGAACCTCGTCGTCAACAGCGAGACGCCGACCGCAGACGCGGGCGTGATCCCCGACGGCATCCAACGCCTCGGCGGCGCGAGCCGGATCCGCTTCGACGCCGCGGGAAAGATCGTCGGCGCGAAGGCCGTCTTGAAGAACACACGAACGAACTGCGCCGGTGGCCCGACTCCGTGGGGAACCTGGCTGTCGTGCGAGGAGTTCGACGACTCCATCCGCGGTGGTCCGACATCGCGAGCAGGGAAGGTTTGGGAGTGCGATCCGAACGGGGTCGCGCCGGCGAAACGGCGGGACGCGCTCGGCGCTTTCAAACACGAAGCGGCAGCGGTCGACCCCGCGACGAATCGCGTCTTTCTCACCGAGGACGTCGGGGACGGACGCTTCTATCGATTCACGCCGGCGTCGTTCACGGGAACGCCGAACGACCTCAACGCGGGGACGCTCGCGGCGGCTCAGCTCGTCGGCCCGGCCGGCGGGCCGTGGAGCGTCACATGGCTCCCCGTCCCCGATCCGCTCGCGCTCACGACCTCGACCAGGTACCAGGCGCCCGCGTCGACGGAATTCCGCGGTGGCGAGGGCTGCTTCTACGACGACGGGATCGTGTACGTCACGACCAAGGGCGACAACCGCGTGTGGCGGTACTTCATCGCGAGCCAGACGATGGACCTGCTCTACGACGCGAACGATCCGGCGAACCAGCCGGACCCGGTCCTCACCGGCGTCGACAACGTGATCGTCGCGCGCTCGGGCGACGTTCTGGTCGCCGAGGACGGCGGCAACATGGAGATCGCGATCATCACACCCGACAACGTCGTCGCACCGCTGTTGCGGGCGACCGGCATCCAGCACGGGATCGAC
Organism: Actinomycetota bacterium; assembly: GCA_035249485.1. Taxonomy (GTDB): domain Bacteria; phylum Actinomycetota; class AC-67; order AC-67; family AC-67; genus DATFGK01. The sequence goes on from DATFGK010000151.1 coordinate 12,774, forward strand.
TCGCCGTCGCCGGTCCCGACCAGGTCCGAGATAACGGGCCTCGCGTTCTCCCCCGCCGGCGACCGGCTCTACTTCAGCTCCCAGCGAGGCTTCGTGCTCGGTATCACGTACGAGGTCCGCGGCCCGTTCCGGGCATCGGCCTAGCGCCTACGCGAGCGTCCAGGCAGGGAGCGTCTGTCCCGCTTCGTCGATGCGCCATCGCAGGCCGAGCCGCGCGCCGATCGCGATCCCCTCAGGCTCGCCGTTCGACCGCAGAAGTTCCCCCGCGTCGTCGGTGAGCTGGCCGATCATCCGGACGCCGGGCGCGTCGTCGAGCTCGACGAGCAGGATGACGAAGGGCAGCTTGTCCGCCCACACGGCGAGCACCGGCGGGTGCAACGCGGTCCAGGAAACGACCGTGGCGGCACCGCTCACATCGGTCCAGGTGAGCGACTCCCCGTGGCACCGGGGACACAGCGGCCGGGGCTGCCAAACCCACGCGTCGCAGGAGTCGCATCGCTGCACGATCAGGCGATGCTCGGCCACGGCGTCCCAGTACGGTTGCGTGTCGCGGTCGGCGACCGGCTTCGGCGGGAGCGGCGGCGCGGTGCTCACCACGGTTCCTTCGACAGCACCATCGCGCCGGTCGGGACGACGTTCCCGCCCGTTACCAGGCAGTGGTTGACGTCCTTCACTTGCGTCGTGGAGACCCCACGCACCTGGCGCACCGCCTCGACGATCAGATTGAAGCCGTGTACGTACGCCTCGGACAGGCCGCCGCCCGACGTGTTGTAGGTCAGGCACTCGTCCGAAGCGACGTACGCGGCGCCGTCGCCGTCGCCGCAGAAGCCGAACTCCTGGAAGAAGAGTGGGACCTGAGGCGTGAACGCGTCGTAGATCTGGACGACGTCGATATCTTCGGGCTTCAGGCCGGTGTTCTTCCATAGTTCGGGCGCGACGAACGCGTTCGGCGATCGCGTCAGGTCCTCGCCGTAGTAGTTCGTCATCGCATACACCTGGGGCCCGCTGCCGAGCGCGTACCCGGTCACGAACGACGGCTTGCTCGAAAGATCCATGCCTTTCGCGCGTTCCGCGGCGACGAGCACGATCGCGAGCGCGCCGTCGGTCTCGAGGCAATTGTCGAACAGACACAACGGCTCGGCGATCATCCGCGACGTCAGGTAGTCGTCCATCGTCATCGTCTTGTGATGCATCATCGCCATCGGGTTGCGATTCGCGTGCCCGCGGATCGTGATCGCGACCCGGCCGAGGTCCTCGCGCGTCCACCCCCACGTGTTCATCCACACGCGCACGAGGAGGGCGATCCCATCCACGGGCCGGACGATCCCGAACGGCCGCTCGAACTGGTCTTGGTTCTCCGCGATCATCTGCCCGGCCCACGGCCGTCCGCCGCTCGAGCGGTTGCGCGACCGCCATACGACGACGCAGTCGGCCAGCCCGAGCTCGATCGCGGCGCACGCGAGCGCGACCGTCGGCGGCCCCGCACCGCCGCCGTAGTCCTGCGCGCCGAACCACTTCAGATTGGGGACGCCGAGCACACGCGCCATCTCCATCTCGGTCGTCGGCTGCCACACGTAGCGGCAGATGCCGTCGACGTCGTCGACGGTGAGCCCGGCGTCCTTCAGCGCGCCGTTGATCGCGAGCGCGCCGGTATGCCGCTCGGTCATGCCGATGTCCTTCGAGAAGGGCAGCGAATGCATCCCGACGACGACCGGCTGGCGATTCCTGGTTCGGATCATCCCCTCCCCCGCTTTTCTGACGGGCCGTCAGATTCTACCGGCCGGTACTATCGGTGCACCCAGCGATGAAGCGTCTCCTCGTGTCGATCGCGAGCGCCGTTGTGTGCGTCACGGCGATCGCTCCCGCGTGGGCGGCCACCGACCCCAACCGATCGAACCAGTGGGCGCTGACCAAGATCCGTGCCATTGAGGCGTGGAAGGCGAGCACCGGAGCTGGGATCACGATCGCGGTGGTAGACACCGGCATCGATCTGGATCATCCCGACCTCAAGAGCAAGATCGGCTCCCACTATTCGTGCATGGGCGGTTCGTGCGCGGCCGGTGGCGACGACGACCACGGTCACGGAACCCACGTCGCCGGGATCGCGGCGGCCGCGACGAACAATGGCGTCGGGATCGCCGGCGTCGCGCCGGCCGCCAAGCTGATGGCGGTCAAGGTCCTGGATGAAGAGGGATCCGGTGACTGCGACGACATCGCGACCGGGATCCGGTTCGCCGCCGACCACGGCGCGCGCGTGATCAACCTGTCGCTCGGCCCGGAGCTCCCCGGCCTGCTCGCCGTGTTGCTGCAAGGCGGGTGCATCAGCGATCTCGAGGCCGCCGCGACCTATGCCTGGAACAAGGGCGTCTTCGTCGTGATCGCCGCCGGGAACAACGGCCTGCGCTCCGTGTACGACAGCGAGACGCTCGAGGTCGTCGGCGCTACCGGTCCGGACGACCAGGCCGCCTCCTACTCCAGTAGCGGCGCCGACGTATACGCGCCCGGCGGCGATGCATCCTCGTGTTCGCCGAGCACATGCATCTTCTCCACTTGGACGGGCGGGGGTTACGCGCTGAATCAAGGGACGTCTATGGCCGCGCCGCACGTGTCGGGGATCGCGGCGCTTCTTTTCGCGCGCGGCTATTCGAACGCACAGATCCGGCAACGTCTGGCGGCAACGGCAGACAACCTCGGTGGGATCCTTCGGGTGAACGCTGCGCGTGCAGTGGGACCCGCAGCCAGCACGCCGCCGAAGGCAGCTCCGAAGCCTTCACCGAAGAAGACGTCGTCGGCCGCACCCATCCCCGGGCCGCCGAACGGCCCAGCGACACCGTCGGTGCTGCCGACGAAGCTCACGCCGTCCTCGACGCCGTCGCCGGTCTCATCGGAGACCGGAGCGGTTCTCGCAGCCCGTCCGGACCAGCCCCCCGGAACCTCCGCGACCCGGCCGGCGGTCATCGTCGTCGCGGCGCTCGCGCTCGGTCTCGTCGCGTTCGCGATGGTGCGGGCGACCCGGCGACGGAGCCTGCGAGCCTAGGCCGTCAGCGTCGACGCCACCACTTCGGCGAGCTCGTCGGACTTCCCGAAGCGCGTGGACAGCAGGACCGCGCGCTTGAGGTAGAGGTGCGCGTCCACCTCCCAGGTGTAGCCCATCCCGCCGTGGACCTGGACGTTGGCCTTGCCGTTCGCCAGCGCCGCGTCGGCCGCGAGCAGCCGCGCCCCGGCGACGGCGCGGTCGGCGTCGCCGGCCCCATTCCCATCGCAGAACACCGCGGCGGCGTACGTGCCGACGCGCGCGACCTCCTCACGGACGAGCATGTCGGCGCAGATGTGCTTGACGGCCTGGAACCCGCCGATCGGGCGGCCGAACTGGTTCCGCTCCTTCGCGTAGGCGACCGCGGCCTCGGTGCACGCGGCCGCGACCCCGACGAGCATCGAGGCTGCAAGCACCGATCCGTCGCGGCTCCAGCGTTCGACCTCCTTCGGGCCGGCGATCTTCTCGCCCTTCGGCAGGTGCTCGATGAGATGAACGGGCGTCAGCGGGTCGAGCGGCTGTGCCACCGGGCGCGCGCCGAGGTGCCGCGGATCGACGAGCCAGAGTCCCTTCGCGTCGGCGACCACGAGCGTGTCCAGCTGCGGAAGCTGCGGGACGACCTGCGGCGTCCTGTCCCGTTCGATGAAGCCGACGACCCGTTCGCCTCCGCGGGCGCCTTCGATCAGCGAGGCCGCGAGGTGCGTCGAGATCACGGGGCCAGGCACCAGCGCACGGCCGAGCTCTTCGAAGACGAGCGCAGCTTCGGTCGTGCCGAGCCCGACGCCACCCTCCGATTCGGGGACGCGAAGCGAGAACACCCCTGCCCGGCCGAGCTCGTGCCACAGGGTTCGGTCGATGCCGCCGGCGTCCTCGAGGCCGCGGACGCGCCCGATCGGGAACAAGCGTTTGCAGACGTCCCGGATCCCTTGCTGGAGCGCGCGCTCGTCGTCGCCGAGGTCGAAGTTCAAACCGCAGGCTCCTTCGGGAGGCCGAGGATGCGCTCGCCGACGATGTTGCGCTGGATCTGCGAGGTGCCCGCGGCGATCGTGAGCGACATCGATTGGAACCAGCGCTCGACGTGGATGCCGCTCGGGATCCCGCCGACGTCCTCGAGCGCGAGCGCCGCGCCGCCGAGGAGCTTCATCGTGAGGTCGCCAAGCCGCGCGCGCACCTCCGAGTACGCGAGCTTGAACACGGAGCCGCCGAGGCCGGGCACGCCGGTTCCCCGCTCGGCTTGCGTGACGTTCCGGCGCGTGAGCGCCCAGAGCGCGTCCAGCTCGGCCGCGATCTTCCCGAGATCGCGCCGCAGCCCCGGATCGTCCCAAGCCGTCCCTCCGTCGCGCGGCGTGCGCATCGCCAGCGCCGCGACGTCCTCGACGAGCGACATCGTGCGGATCAGCTCGCCGACGAACGCCGTGCCGCGCTCGAACGAGAAGGTCACCATCGCCACGCGCCACCCGTCGTTCTCGTTCCCCACGCGGTTGGCCACGGGGATACGCACCTCGTCGAGGAACATCTGTGAGAACTCGGTCGAGCCGGTGATCGTGCGGAGCGGCTGGATCTCGATGCCCTTCGCGTCCATCGGCATGATCAGCCAGGTGATGCCCTTGTGCTTCGGCTCGTCGGTGCGGACGAGCAGCTCGCAGTAGTCGGCGACGTGCGCGAACGAGGTCCAGATCTTCTGGCCGCTCACGACGTAGTGGTCGCCGTCCAGGACCGCTTTCGTCGACAGTGCGGCGAGGTCGCTCCCGGCGCCCGGCTCGGAGAACCCTTGGCACCAGACCTCCTCGCCGCGCAGGATCCTCGGGAGGTGACGCTTCTTCTGCTCGTCGCTCCCTTCGGCGATCAGTGTCGGCCCGGCGTGCAGGATCCCGACGAAGTTCACCCCGACGTACGGCGCGTCGGCGCGTTCGGTCTCCTCGAGGAAGATCAGATGCTCTGTCGGGGATGCGCCGCGGCCTTCGACCTCGCGCGGCCAGTCGATCCCCGCGTAGCCGGCGTCGAACAGCATCCTCTGCCACCGCGTGTCCCAGGCGCGCCGGGCCTGCCAATCGTCGGCGCCCGGCTTGGGCGGGAGCGAGGGCAATGCGTCGGAGAGCCAGGCCCGTAGCTCGGCGCGAAAGGCCTCGTCGGAGTCGGAATACCGCAGGTCCACGGCGTCAGGATATCGGAATCTGACGGGTCGTCAGATTCCGACCGCGAAGAGCTGCCACTCGTCTGGCACGCCCCTCAGCGTCCGCGACCCGCGGTCGACGAACGAGAGGCCAGAGCCGACCACGAGGTCCTTGACGGTTCGCGAGCACAAGACCTCGCCGGGCCTCGCCTCGCCCATCACGCGGGCGCCGATGTGGACCGCAATCCCTCCGACATCCTCGCCGCGGAGCTCGACCTCGCCCGTGTGGAGCCCCGCGCGGATGGCGATCCCGGCTCCCTTGAGCGCGGCATTCAGCTCGCCGGCGCAGCGGATCGCCCGGCCCGGGCTGTCGAACGTGGCGAGGGCGCCGTCCCCGGTCGTCTTCACGATGCGACCGCCGAATCGCTCGGCGATGCTTCGGGTGAGTTGATCGTGCCGGTCGAGCATCTCCTTCCACCGCCTGTCGCCAAGCTCGGCGGCACGCGTCGTCGAGCCGACGATGTCGGTGAACAGGACGGTCGCGAGAACACGATCCACCTCGACGACCGGCTTCGCGCCGGTCAGGAACTCCTCGATCACGTCGAGGATGTCTTCTGCCCCCTCGGTGCAGCACCAGAAATCGGAGCCGGGGAACTCGGCGTAGCGAGCTCCCTCGATGTGCTCGGCCATGTATCGGCCGGCCGCCGCTGGAACGTAGGGGTGAAGTGAACGCGCGATGACCAACGTCGGCACGTGGATCGACGGCAGGAGGTCGCGCAGGTCGAATTCGAAGAGGTAGCGATATTGGGCAGCAGCGCGGCCGGGTGTCGTGCTCGCTCTGACCTGTCGGGCGACGGTGCGTATCGCGTGCATGTCGTCGGCCAAGGAAGAGAGACTTAGACGGATCAAGGTTTCCCTCCCCCAGCCGGCCTCGATGCTTTGGGCGAGCACCTCGGCCGTGTCGGGATCGAGTCCGTCGTAGCCCTCCGAGGACAGATACTTCGCGGAGCCGTTCGCGATGATCATCGACGAGACCCGGTCCGGGAAGGTGGCCGAGAACAAGAGAGCCGTCGGGGAGACGTCGTTCTCGCCGAAGATCACGGCACGCTCGGATCCGGCGGCGTCCATCACGGTGCGCAGATCGTCGGCCCACTCCTCCCAAGTGAGGATCCCCGACGGGACGGGATCGGACGCGCCGAACCCGCGGCGGTCGAACATGATGAGCCGGCTGAACGACGCCAGCTTCTCGAGGAAGCGAGCCATCGGCGGGAAGTCCCACCGAAGGTCGATCTGGCTCGAGAGCCCGGCGACGTAGACGAGATCGACGGGACCATCGCCGACGATCTGGTACGCGATGTAGTCGTCGCCGATCTTCGTATAGTCGGTTTCGGGCTGGAGCGTCACGTCACCAGAGCTGATCGGTGTACGTATCGGTTCCGGGGATCGTGGGGATGAAGGGTCCGGTGAAGAGGTTTCGCGCCTTCCCCGACGCCTCGAGCGCATTCGCGGCCGAAGAGAACTCGGCCTCCCACACGTCTGCCGGATCGCGGTCGAGGAACCACAGCACCGTTACGCGCGTCCCATCGGTCGGATCGCGTGGGATGTCCTTCGGAGCTTCCTCCGGGATCGGGACGGGCGTGAAGACCAGCGCCATAGCAGCGCTCGAACCCTCGACCGCCTGCGGGAGGTGCTCGTCAACCAGCCACTTCGCGACCGCATCGCGATCCGCGCCGTCCGGCACGGCCGCGATCGTCGTCACGAGTCCGGGGAACCGATGGTCGAGCGCCATCTCCGGGGGCACTCCGTCGGGGTCGCGGAACGCGCCGCCCCGGTACCGGTACATCTTGGTGTGGACGTGGTCGCGATGGGGGAACATGCGGTCGGCCTTGTGCAGGCGGTGGACCTCTTTGGCTCCCCAGGTCCCCCACTCGTCCTGCTGGCTTCGCTCGATCCAGTAGAGCGCGAGGTACGAGCCGCGCGTCTTGTCGTCGGTGACCGTCCCGTCGGCGATGTCGCGCAGCTCCTTGTAGGGCTTGGTCGCCACGAACCGCGCCCCGGCGAGGATGCCCGGCCCGACGAGGCAGCCGGCATAGAAGTGGTCGCGCTCGTACCAACGGTTGTACGAAATCTCAAAGCCCTTGTGAGGCTCGACCAGCGTGAACAGGATCGAGCCGAGCTTGACCGGGAAGTCCTCCATCGTCAGTCGATGATCGAGAAGCCGGCGCCGCTCGAGGAGTCTTCCCAGACGAGCGCGGTGACGAGCTCCTCGCCGTTCACCAGCAGGTCCACGATCTGCGTCTTGCTCACAGCGACCTGGATGCGGACGACCTTCTCGTCCTCCATCGCGTCGGCGAGCTGCCCGCGGACCTTCTCGACATCGGCGTCCTCGGGCAGGGTGTAGTGCTCGTTCCCGATCTGGAGATGCTTCGCCATCGCGGATCCCCCTTCTCTTCCGTCGGGCCCGATGCTACGCCAGGTCTTGCGCCGCGAGCGAAGCCGGACCGATGCTGGCGTCGTGTTCGAGCAGCTGGACTTCCTCTACATCCCAAGCACGGATGTGGCCGCCGACGCGGCGTATTTCACCGAGGTCCTCGGCGGGCGGCTGGCATTCGCGATCGACGACGATGGAGCTCGGGTCGCGATGGTCGAGATGACCGAGGGCCCGCCTGCGCTGTTGTTCACCGACCACCTCGAGGGCGACCGGACGATCTTCATCTACCGGGTGACGAACCTGCGCCGGGCGCTGAAAGAGCTCGCGGACCGGGGCTGGGAGCCTGAGGAGACGTTCGAGATCCCGCAGGGTCCATGCTGCTCGTTCGTCACGCCGAAGGGCCAGCGGGTCGCGCTCTACGAGCGAACGCGACCGGACGTCGAGTCGCACTTCTTAGCGCGCCGGGACTTCTAGGCGCCGGAGAGCAGTTTCGCCGCTTGCTCGCGCAGTTCGAACTTGAGCACTTTGCCGCTGGCGTTCACCGGCAGCGACTCGACGACTTCGATCCTCCGTGGGACCTTGTAGTTCGCCATCTCCTCACGGGCCCACGCGATCACGGCCTCGGGGTCGACGGTTTCGCCCGCGCGCGGGACGACGAACGCGACGCCGACCTCGCCCAGTCTCGGGTCGGAAGCGCCGACCACAGCGGCCTGTGCGATCGACGGATGACGGATGAGCTCGCCCTCGATCTCTGCCGGATACGCGTTGAAGCCGCCGACGATGAACATGTCCTTCTTGCGGTCGGTGATCCGGATGTAGCCCTTCTCATCCATGACGCCGACGTCGCCGGTGTGGAGCCAGCCGTCGGGGTCGATCGTCTCGGCGGTCTGCTCGGGATCTTCGAAGTAGCCCTTCATGACGTTGTAGCCGCGGATCACGACTTCCCCGGGCTCGCCGCGCGGCATCTCGTTCCCGGCGTCGTCGGCGATGCGAACCTCGGTGTCGGGGATCGCACACCCCGAGGTGTAGGCGATCGTCTCGGCGTCGTCGTTCGGGCGGCACATCGTCGCGGTCCCCGTCGACTCGGTGAGGCCGTACGCGGTCAGCACGGTCTCGAACCCGAGGTCCGATCGCATCGCCTCGATCAGCGCCACCGGGACGACGGCGGCGCCGGTGACGGCTAGCCGCAGAGACGACAGATCGACCGAACCTCGATCCGGATCGTTGAGGATGGACTGGTAGAGCGTCGGCGGTCCCGGCAGCGCAGTGACCTTCTCCGACGCGATCTTCGCGAGAACGCTCGGGGCATCGAACACCGCATGCGGGACGATCGTCGCCCCCCGCATCAGGCACGCGAGGATCCCGGCCTTGTAACCGAACGTGTGGAAGAACGGGTTCACGATGAGATACCGGTCGCCTTCTTCGAGCCCGACGGCGCGTGACCAGAACTGGAAGACGCGCATGGTCTGCTCGTGCGTCGTCATGACTCCCTTCGGCTTCCCGGTCGTGCCCGAAGTGAAGATGATGTCGGACAGGTCGCCGGGCGCGAGCGCGTTCACCCGGAACGCGAGCTCCTCGTCCGTCGCGTGCTCGGCGTCGTGCATGAAGGCGGCGAAGGGCTCGGTCCCTCGGATCGGCTCTCCGCGCAGGAGCACGATGCGCTCGAGGCTCTCGAGTTCCTCTACCGGGCGGCCGTTGGAGACGGGCCCGTGCGCCTCGTGGAGCATCTCGGGATAGTCGAAGCCCAAGAAGCCCCGGACGGTGAACAACATCCGCGCGCCGCTGCGTTGGATGACGTAGCCGGCCTCGCGGCCCTTGAACCGAGTGTTGATCGGCACGAGCACGCATCCCGCGGACACGACGCCGAGCGCGGCGACGATCCACTCCCAGCAGTTCGGCGCCCAGATCGCGACCCGGTCCCCGGCGGTCAATCCCGCTGAGATCGACGCGCGCGCGGCCTCGTTCACTCGTACGCCCAGTGCGGAGAAGTCGAAGCGCTCGTCCTCGTCGACGACGGCCTCGCGGCCGGCGAATCGCTCCGCGGCGTAGCGCACGAGCTCAGGGATCGTCTGTGGGTCGCGTCCGTTCGCCACGAGGCTCCGATCTGACGGTGCGTCAGATCCTACCGAGCGGCGGCCGGCCGGCGGAACTTCGCGCGCTCGCGCTCCACCTTCGCACGGACGTAGCAGCCCTCGAGGTGGTCGTTCACGAGGCCCATCGCCTCCATGAAGGAGTAGACGGTCGTGGGCCCGACGAACGACCAGCCGCGCTTGCGAAGGTCCTTGCTCATCGCTTTCGACTCGGGGCTGAACGTGGTCTGCATCAGGGTCGCGTGGTCGAGGGGACTCGGTCGCGACGCCGGGTCGGGCTCGTAGCGCCAGACGTAGGCGGCGAGGCTCCCGAACTCGTCGGTCAGTTCGCGGTAGCGACGAGCGTTGTTGATCGTGGACTCGATCTTACCGCGGTGGCGGACGATGCCGGCGTCCCCCAGGAGGCGCTCGACGGTCTTGGGGGTGAAGCGTGCGACGGCCTCGAGGTCGAACCCTTTGAACGCGCAGCGGAAGTTCTCCCGCTTGCGCAGGATCGTAAGCCAGCTCAGACCCGACATGAAGCCTTCGAGGGTGAGCTTCTCGAACAGGCGAACGTCGTCGGCAGACGGCCGGCCCCATTCGTCGTCGTGGTACGCGCGATAGAGCGGGTCGGCGTCGCACCACCAGCAACGCGCGAGGCCGTCCTCGCCTCCGACGATCCCATCGGTCGGCATCGGCGACGATGCTACCGGCTCACTACGACACGGGCTGGCTTAAGAGGCGGTGCTCGAAGCACTAGACGGCCGCGAAATGCGCGACGATGCCGCCGTCGTCGAACGACATGATGTGCAACGGGCCTTGCCTGGCAGTACCCATCCCCGGCGCGCCCGCCGGCATCCCTGGCAGAGCGATACCCTTAAGAGCCGGCTTCTCGGCGAGGAGCCTGTCGAGGACTGTGGTCGGAACGTGTCCCTCCACGATGTAGTCGCCGAGCTTCGAGCTGTGACAGCTCCAGACAGATTCGGGGATACCTAGCTCGACCTTCTTGGTGGTGACATCGGATATCTCCACGATCTCGACCTGGTACCCGGCAGCCGCGAGGTACTTCTCGTACTCCTTGCAACAGCTGCAGGTCGGCGAGCGGTAGATCGTGATCGCACGAGCTTCGATCGTGGCCCCGCCCCTCCGGCCGGCGCGCTCGCCCGTCGCGGTCGTGGAGCTGGTGGTGCAGGCCGCCATCAACGAAACGAGCGTGAGGGAGATCATCCCCCATGTGGTGCGCTTCATCGTGTTTCTCCTTCGAGGACTTCTCATCGACTCGATCGGTGGGGGTGTCGCGCCGCCCGAGAGCCCAACGGCCCGCAAATCGAGGGCCGATCGGATCGGCTCGAAATAAGACCAGGCCGGGGGTCGTAGTCCCCCGGCCTGGTCCGGCCTTGCGGCCGCCGTCTCGCTAAGCGGTGACGGGCGTTGCCTTGACGTGCGGAGCAAGGAGCTCTTCCTCGACCGGGACCCGGCGGAGGTGCCAGAACCCGAGGATCGAGAGGATGCCCATCACTCCCGCCATCGCGAAGGCTGCGATGGCTGCGAGGAACGCGATCTGGCCCACCTTCCAGAAGGCGTAGGCGTTCAGCAGAAGCCCGCGGAGGGTCTCACCCTTGAAGATGGTGTCCCGCGTTGAGCTGGCCTCGGCGAGCTGGGCTTCGAGTGCCGTCACCTTGGCGGTGTCATTGGCGGCCTTCGCCGTGGCGATGTCGCCACGGAGGCCGGTCTGCACAGCCCCCATCTCAGCGTAGGTCTTACCGTCGGCCGAGTCGGCGATGTGAACGCCGATGTAGTGGTTCGCGTAGGCCTCCGCCTGCGCACCCGTGGTGAGCTGCTGGCCTGCGTACTGCTTGATGAAGGGCCCGATCCTGGGATCCTTAAGCCCCTCGCTGTCCGCCTGAGGGAAGAAGATCTTCTGGGCGGAGAGCTGCTGCTTGACGTTGTCGTTGGCGAAGTTGTATCCAACCATCAAAAGGGCTCCTGCCACGAGCAGGACGATGGTGAGCACAACTCCCCCGGTCGACATCAGAGTGTCGAACGTCCGGCGGCGCATGGCTCCTCCTTCCTTTCCGTCGGCCCCCGATGGGCCTTCGAGAGCCACGGTACGGCGCCGTCATCGTGCGGGAACCTGCCGAACGGCCCCACTCCGTCGGGACTTGCCCGGACACTCCCGGGACCT
>DATFGK010000152.1:0-19441 GCA_035249485.1 Actinomycetota bacterium
CGGCGTCCCCGGCGGAAGCTTCGCGAGTCCGCCGCCGTGACGGGTGATCAGCGCGTCGCGGGGATCCTCGCGCGGCGGGATCGCCGCGAGCACGACCCCCTCGGCCGAGGTCGCCGGGAGATCCTTCGCGCTGTGCACGGCCAGATCGATCTTCGCGGTCGCGAGCGCTTCCTGGATGTCCTCGGTGAACAAGCCCTTCCCGCCGATCGCCGGGAGCGGCCCTTGATGTGTGTCGCCCTTGGTCGTGATCGGGACGAGCTCGAAGTTGCGGTGGGAGATGACCTGCGAGATCGCCTTACGAACGGTCTCGGCTTGCGCGAGCGCGAGCGCGCTCCCTCGGGTCCCGACGCGCAATACGCTCCGCGGCATCGGCCGGGAACCCTACCGCTCAGATTCCGGCAGGTCGAAAAGATCTCGGAGCGCGCGGGCGAGCGCTTCTCCTTCGGCGGTGCCGGCGGCGTGTTTCACGTTCGTGACCGGGCCGTGGAAGAGCTTGGCGACGATCGACCTCGCGAGCGCCTCGACGGCCTCACGTTCGCCGTCGCTCAGGCGCGTCAAGCGGGACAGCGTGCGCTTCAGCTCGCGATCGCGTACCTGCTCGCCGTGCGCCTGGAGCGCCTCGAGCAGCGGGGCCAGGTGATGCGAGCGCTGCCATCGCGAGAAGCGCGGGACCTCTTCCTGGATGAGCGCCCGGACGCGATCGACCTCGCGGAGCTGCTCGGGGCCGGGGACCAGCGCCTCGCGCAAGTCGTCGAGGTCGCGGACGATGACGCCGTCGATCTCGTCCACCGAGGGCTCGACGTCGCGCGGGACGGCGAGATCGAGGAACACGAGCGGGCGGTCTGTGCGCGAGGAGAATGCCTCGGCGACGAGCTCTCGCGTGATGACGGGCTGGGAGCTCCCGGTCGACGAAAGGACGAGATCGGCGCGGGCGAGCCCCTCCGCCAGCGACGTCATCGGAATCTCCTCGCCGCCGATACGGGCGGCGAGAGCCTTCGCGCGCGATGGGGTTCGGTTCGCGACGAGCACGGTCGCGCCTTCCTTCGCCATCTTCCGAGCGGCCACGTCGCTCATCTTCCCGGCGCCGACGACCAGCACCGTCTTGCGGTCGAGCGAACCCAGCGCGTTGCGCGCGAGCTCTGCACCGGCGCCGGCGAACGTCTTGACGGTCTTCCCGATGCCGGTCTCGGAGCGCGCGCGGCGGCCGACCCGGATCGCCTGGCGGAACAACGTCGACAGGACGGGTCCGGCGGCACTCTCATCACCGGCGAGCCGGAACGATTCGCGGACCTGCGCGAGGATCTGCGGTTCTCCCACCACCATCGAGTCGATGCCGCTCGCGACCGAGAACAGATGCGAGACCGCGTCTTCCTCGTAGCGCGAGTCGAGCAGGCCGCCGAAGTCCTCCGCCGGTACGTGATGGAACTCGGAGAGGAACCGCCGCAGCTCCGCGACGCCGGCGTGGAACCCGCTTACGAGGGCGTACACCTCGGTGCGGTTGCAGGTCGAAAGGATGACGCCTTCGCGGACGTGTTCGGCGGACAGGAGCTGATGGAGGCCTTTCGGGATCGCCGACGCGTCGAACGCGAAACGCTCCAGGAGCTCTACCGGAGCCTTGTGATACGTGAGACCTACGACGAGGACCGACACGCTTCCCCCCGGACCCGCATGTCAGTCGGTGCCCCGCAGAAGCGCGATCGCCCGTTCGCGCGCTGCGGCAATGTCGCCGGCGCGTACGAGGTCCATCACGTCGGAGTCGATCACCCGGTACCACGCCTTCGCACGCTCGTCCTGATCGCCGGGGACCTTCACGGTATCGCGCAGCTCGGCGGTGAGGTCGAGGAAGCGCGCGTACTCCTCGCCGAACTCGCGCTCGAGCCGCTCGCGGATGCGGACGGCGAGCGCCGGCGCCGCGCCGCCGGTGGAGATCGCGATCACGAGCTCGCCCTGCCGGATGATCGAGGGGGCGATGAACGTGCACAGCGCGGTGTTGTCGACGACGTTGACGGGGATCCCGGACTCGGTCGCTTCGGCATAGACGCCGCGGTTGACCTCTTCGTCGTCCGTCGCGGCGACCGCGACGACGGCGCCGGCGAGATCACCTCGTGTGTAGCGGCGCTCGACGAGCTCGATCTCACCGGACTCGGCGAGGTCTCGGAGCCGGGGGGTCAGCGAATCGGAAACGAGGCGGACCTTCGCTCCCGCGTCGCGAAGGGTACGTACCTTCCGCTCCGCGACCTGGCCGCCGCCTATCACGACCGCGAGGCGGCCGTCGAGGAGGAGGATCGCCGGATATCCGGTCGTCATGGACGCGTGGACTTGGCCGCGCTCCCGGTCAGTCGCTTGCCGCGCCGGAGGCCTTCCAGCGCCGACTTCCGCTGTTCGTAGAAAGACAGGATCTGAAGCTCGATCGAGAGGTCGACCTTCCGGAGCGAAACGTCGTCGGGGACCTGGATGACCGCGGGTGCGAAGTTGAGGATGCTCTTCACCCCGGCCGCCGCAAGCCGGTCTGCCGCCTCCTGCGCTGCCGGCGCAGGGGTCGCGATGATCCCGATCGACACCTGCCGCTCCTTCGCGATGCGCTCGAGGTCCTCGAAATCCTCGATCGCGAGATCGCCGACGGCCTCGCCGATCTTTCGTTCGTCGGCGTCGACGAGCGCCACGACCCGGAAGCCCCTGGCGGAGAAGCCCTTGTAGTTCGCGAGCGCGTGACCGAGGTTTCCGACTCCCACGATCATGCAGTTCCAATCCTGGGTCAGACCGAGCTCGCGCGAGATCTGGTAGATCAGGTACTCGACGTCGTAGCCCACGCCTCGGGTCCCGTACGAGCCGAGATAGGAAAGGTCCTTCCGCACCTTCGCCGAGTTCACGCCGGCTGCGAACGCCAAGGACTCGCTCGAGACCGTGTGGGTTCCGCGCTCGGTCATGTCGACCAGGCTGCGCAGGTACAGCGGAAGGCGGGCGACCGTCGCTTCTGGGATCGCGCGCTCTCTCATCGAGGTTTCTCCGGGGCGCCCGCCACCGGGAGCGAACAGGGACGCCTTGGCCCCGATTGTAGATGCTTGTGAGCACATTCTCAAACTCTATCCGGCCCAGCCGGTCCCCTGACCTGGGGAAACGACGAGGGGAGGGCGTCCGCCCTCCCCTCGTTTGGTTTGGCGATCCCTGGCTCAGTCGAAGTCGGGGATCGTTCCTCCCCACTTCAGGGCGATGCCGAAGATCGTCTCGGCGAGCGGAGACTGTGACAGGTGCTCGAGACCCTTGCCGTCGGCCAAGGCTCCATTCCCCGCTGCTCCGGTCCCCTCCGCCAGCGTCTTCTTGCCGAAGATCGCGATCACTTCCGGCACTCCGGCGGCGATCGCCTCCGCTACGGCGTCGTCGACGTTCGCCTCGGGCACTTGGAACTCGAAGGCGAAGAGCTCCTCGAGCGACAGGGAGAACCACTGCCCGGACTTCGCCGCTCCGATCGCGCCCTGCGCCGAGCGGTTCGCGATGATGCACTCGTGCGCGAACGCCGCGGTGGCCGGAAGCGCCAGGAGCGCCCCCGTCAAGGCGAGCGTCGCGATGATCTTCTTGCCCATCCTTCCCCCTTCATCCGTGGACTCCGTGATGCTACGGAACGTGACCAAAGAGAGCGGATGGTGCTGTCGCTACATCTCGGGTCGTGCTGCCACCCCGAGCCGCCGGCGCAGCTCCGGCGTGGTGATCTCGCCCTCTGTGACGACGATCCCGTCCGATTCCAGAACCGGAGTTCGTAGGCGGTAGGGATGATCGTCGGGGACCTCGAGCTCTTCGTAGTCAAGGCCGAGATCGTCGAGCGCCTCACGCGCGTACTCGCACAGCCCGCAGTTCTCGCTCGTGTAGAGGATCAGTCGCCCGCCCGCTCGCTTCGGCGTGCGGATCGCCATCCGGAACCCGAGGTACATCACGACGACGCCGACCGCGAGCGTGATCGAGAAGGCCGAGCCCCGCCCAACCCGCGTGAGCGCGGTGCTCCCTACGGCGACGATCGTCACGCCGAGCGCGATCAAGCGGTTGGCGCGGACACGCTCGGCTCCGACACGCCGGGCCGTGCGTCGCGTGGACGTCGCGAACGTCACGAGCAGCACCACGACGTAGGCGGAGATCGAATACACGGAAGCCAGCCTCGGCACGGACTGGTCCGCCCACGTGTCCTTCCCGCGCGGGATCTGCTCGGTCATCAACGCGTCCGCCACCATCGAGGTTCCGGCCACCTTCACGATCGCGTAGGCGGTCGCGACGAGCACGACCGAGAGCGCGAGCGCCGAAAGGGCGCGCTTCCCGATCAACGCCACGCTCCCGAGCGCGAGGTATGGCACGTTCAGCAACGCGCCGAACAGGTAGTAGATCCGGAACAGCGTCGGATCCCAGCCGCCGCTGACGCCGCCGGCCACGGCAAGCGATGCGAGCGCGTACATCGTCATCGCTATCCCCCAGGCGAGCTGCGGCAGCCGCTTCCGCTGCGCGTACCGGCTCAGCAGCTGAACCGCGAAGATCGCCGAGACGAGCGCCGCGACGGCCGGGAAGACGATCACGAGCGCGTCAGGACTCTTCGCCGTCGCGGAGCAGCCGGCGGAGCACCTTGCCGGTCGGCAAGTGCGGGAGCTCCTTCACGAACTCGACGACCTGAGGACACTTGAACCGCGCGAGCGACCGCCGGCAGAACTCGAGGATCTCCTCCTCGGTGGTGGCTTCGCCCGGCTTGAGGACGACGAACGCCTTCACCGCCTCGCCGGTGTACGGGTGTGGGATCCCGACGACCGCAGTGTCGGCGACCTTGGGATGACGGAAGATCGCGTCCTCGACCTCTCGCGGGTAGACGTTGAAGCCGCTGACGATGATCAGGTCCTTCTTCCGATCGACGAGGAAGATGTAACCGTCGGCGTCGGCGTACCCGACGTCGCCGGTGTGGAACCAGCCGTCGACGATGACCTCCGCGGTCGCTTGGTCCTGGCGCCAGTAGCCGCGGAACACGTTGGGACCGCGGACGATGATCTCGCCCGGGTCGCCGTCCTCTACGTCGTCGCCCGACGCGTCGACGATCCGCACCTCGACGCCGGGCAGCGGCTTCCCGATCGAGCCCGGCTTCGCCTCCTGGCCCATAGCGTTGGAGGTCACCCCCGGCGCCGTCTCGGTGAGGCCGTAGCCCTCCCAGATCGTGATCCCGAGCTTGCGGCGGAAGTCCTCGAGCACCGCGCCCGGCAACGGCGCGGCCCCGGAGATCGCGACACGAACCTTCGAGAGATCGAACCGTTCGACGCCGGGCGTGTTGAGCCACGCGATGAACATGGGGGGCGCGCCGAACAGGATCGTGACGCCGTGCCGCTCGACCGCGTCGAGCGATCCCGTCGCGTCGAACCGCTCCATCAAGACGGCAGTCGCTCCAACGCGGGTCGTCAGACCGAGGATCACGTTGAGCGCGTAGATGTGGAACATGGGCAGCGCGAGGAGCACGACATCGTCCTCGGCTTCGGCCAGCAGCTCGGCTTGCGACATCTGTTCCAGGTTCGCGAGCAGGTTCGCGTGGGTCAGCATCGCGCCCTTGGGACGTCCCGTGGTGCCGCTCGTGTACGCGAGAACCGCGAGATCGTCGGGCCCGGGCTGAACCGAAGGCGGCTCGCCCGTGCCGCGCCCCAGCATCTGCTCCCACGTCATCGCCCCCATCGGCGCAGACGTACCGGCGACGACGACGTGCTCGAGCATCGGCAGCGTGTCGCGCATCCCGTCGACGGTTCCGGCGAACGGTTCCGAAACGACGACGGCTCGAGCATCCGCGTCGGCGAGGATGAACGACACCTCGTCCGCCGTGTACATCGTGTTGAGCGGGATCGTCACCCCTCCCGCACGCGCCAAACCGAGGTACGCGTAGACGAAGTGCGGGATGTTGTGCACCAAGAGGCCGACGCGATCGCCGGGCCGCACCCCGAGCGCAGCGAACCCGGCCGCCGCCCGATCGACCTCGCGATCCAGCTCCGCGTAGCCGATCGGCTGATCGTGGAAGATCAGCGCGGGCTTGTGGCCGATGCGTTGCGCGGTTCGTCGAAGGAGATCGGAGACGTTCACGACGGCCCGCTCTCCCTCATCCGAGGAACGCGCCGCGCTCTCGGAGGACGCGTTGGATCTCGCCCACGTCGACGGCCTTCGCGGCGAGGCCCTTCTGTGCGGCGAGCGCGGCCGCGACGCCAACTGCTTCGCCTTGCGCCATCGACGGCGCGATCACCCTGGTCGACGCGAGCGCCTCGTGGGTCGCGGAGATGCAGCGGCCGGCCAGCAGGAGATTGTCGACCTCGGATGCGACCAGCGAGCGGTAGGGAACCTGATAGTAGGCGCCCTTCTCGAGCCACTCCCACCGCGTCTCCTTGCCTTCGACGTGGAATTCCTGCGGCCACGCGCCGCACGCGACGCCGTCGTCGAACCGCGCCGCTCCGAGCACATCCTCACCGGTCAGAACGTATTCGCCCATCGCGCGCCGCGTCTCGCGCACCCCGAGCTGCGTCGGCGTGTCGGTGAACACCGCCTGCTCGAAGCCCGGCATGTTCGCGACGAGGAAGCGCCCGGCTTTCTCCGCCTCGGCGCGGCCGGCGATCTCGGCGGCGGTCGCCTCGAACGGGTCGGTCATGTCGGGCGAGTGACCGTCGACGCCGATCCGCGTCATCGCGCCCATCGCCTCGCCCGTGCGGAAGGTCGGCAGGACGGCTCCACCCGAACGCGACAGATCCCACTCCGGCGTCTGTCCCACCGTCGCGATCAGCTCGTTGAGCCGGTCCAGCCCCGCCGCGTAGGCGGCCTGCACGTCGACGTTGTTCATCAGGAACTGCATGGACGGGAATTGTCGCTGTCCCGGCCCGCCGCTCTCGACCCTGCATCCGGCATGGAACGCGAGATCGGCGTCGCCCGAGGCGTCGACGAAGACCCGGCCGGTTACGGCAAGCGGCCCGCGCTTGGACCCGAGGATCACCGCTTCGATCGTGCGGCCGCTCCGCACGGCCTCCGTCACCGTCGTGTGGAGGAGCGGGGTCAGGTTCGGCTCGGCGGTGACCCAGCGATCCGCCTGCCACTTGTACGCCCACGGCACATAAAGAAGGACGGCGGTCTCCTTGTAAGGGATGGGGCCGAACCCCGAGCCGGCTGCTTTCAAGCCTTCGGCCCAGGCCTCGGGGAAGCCGCGGCACACCAGGTCGAAGCCTTCGTCTGCCGTGCGGTAGAGGCCGCAAACCGTGCCCACCCAGGCGGAAACCGCGTTGCCCCCGAAGAACCCGTACCGTTCGATAAGGGCCGTCGTCGCCCCGAGCCGCGCGGCGGTGATCGCAGCGGCGAGGCCGGCGGAGCCTCCCCCGACGACGACCACGTCGGCGTCGAGGACGACCGGTGCCGAACGCTCGGCGAGTCGAACGACCCTTTCATCCATCGGGACCACGGTCCTGTTTTCGCGAACGGTGCTCGGAGTGCGCGCAGTCTACGACCGGATCTGGAAGCGGGGCCAACACCACCAACTCGGGCCGCGCCGGCGCTCACGTACGCGCCCTTCCCGCCCCAAACCGGGCAGTTTCCCGGCGTGTCATGGTGCCAAGGGACTACGCACATTAGTCACCCAGCGTGGTCAAGCGGGTCTTGGGTCCACCCGATACATCGAGCGTTCATTGAAATCCGGATAGGCAGTCGGTCTCCACGACAAAGGCAAACCCGTCGCGAGACGGGGACGCAAAGCCACGGAGCCCTCACGAGAAACATGGGGCCAGCCGGGTTGCCGAATGGGGACGACGGGTTCGCGAAGCGGCCCGTCGACCTCGAGGCGCACGATCAGCAGAACGTGCTGAGACATCGGGGACGACGGGCTGTCTGTTCCGGCCGGAATAGGGGCGGAACAGATGGGAAAGCGAACCGTTTCTGCGGTACTGGTCGCGGCGCTCGCCGCGGCATTCATGGCGCTGGCCGCACCGTCGGCGAGCGCACTCACGAGTCACGAGAGCTGCTTCGTCAACTCACTCAACGCCGAGCGCTCGGCGGTCGGCCGTCCGAAGCTCACGGTGAAGAGTGACCTCGTCGCCAACGCACGCAACCACAGCGAAGACATGGCGGCGGACGGCACGATCTACCACAACAACAACCTCTCCAAGCAGATCAGCGGCAATTGGTGGGCGCTCGGCGAGAACGTCGGGATGGGCCCGACCTGCGGCGCGATCCACGACGCGTTCATGGCGTCGCCCGGCCACAAGGCCAACATCCTCGATAAGGACTACAACCAGATCGGCGTCGGCGTCGTCGTGAAGGACGGCACCATCTATGTGACCGAGGTCTTCGCGGGCCGCCCGTCGTCGACCGGTGGCAGCGCCCCAGCTCCCGCGCCGAAGCCGGTCGTGAAGAAGACGACGTCGGCCGCGCCGAAGCCCGCGACGGCACCGGCGCCGGCACCCAAGCCGAAGCCCAAGCCCGCACCGAAGCCCGCACCGCTCACCGCCTCGCCGCGCACGGTCGACGTTCTCGTGCAGCTGGCGGGGATGGACGCGAACCAGGTCGATCCTGCGACCGGTGCCGCGATGGGAGTTTAGAAGACCCATCTCCGCGCCCCGGGGCTTCGGCCCCGGGGCCGGCCCCCTTTCAGACGCCGGCTCATCGAGCCGGCGTCGCCCTTTCATCAGCAGGTGAAGATGAGCGGGCAGCGCGGCGGGGGTTCTGGGGTCGGCTCGTACGTCGGCTCTTCGCTCGGGAGGGGCGTCGGCTCGTTCGAGGGTTCGGGGCTCGGCGTGGATCCGGGGCGATCCGGCGCCGTCGGGTCGGACCCATCGAACGACTCCTCGGCGGCGTCGGCGCGATCCTGCTCGATCAACGAACCCAGGACGCGCTCGAAGATCGTCGCCGGGAACGAGTTTCCGCTCACGGTACGGCCGTGGACGCGCCCCATCGGCTTGCCCGAAGGGTGTCCGATCCAAACCGCGACCGCGTAGCCGCGCGCGAAGCCCACGAACCATGCGTCCCGATGGTCCTCCGTCGTTCCGGTCTTGCCGGCGATCCCGGAGACGCCGGGGATGCGCACGGTGTAGCCCGTCCCCCGGCTGACGACCCCGCGTAGAGCCTCCCGCACGTCTCGCGCGACGTCCCGCTCGACCGCCTCGTCGGCCGTCCGCTCACCCCCGACGAGCACCTGCCCGGACGCGTCCTCGGCGCGCGCGATCCCCGTCGGCGACAGATACTCCCCGTCGTTCGCGATCGTGGCGTAGGCGGCGGCCATCTCGAGCGGCGTCACCCCCGAGGTTCCGAGTGCGAGCGACGGCACGGCCGACAGCGGGCTCGATATCCCGAGTCGGTGCGCGATGTCGACGACCCGCTTCGGGCCGACGTCGCGGATCAGTTGCGCGTAGACGGTGTTCACGCTGCCCGCCAGCGCGCTGCGCAGCGAGAGATAGCCGTGACTCCGCCGGTCGAAGTTCCGGACGGTCCACACCTGCCCCGAATCGAACCGGACGTTCATCGATCCCGGCGCGCGATACGACTTGGAGAGCGAGTACCCATCGTCGAGCGCCGCCGCGAGCACGAACGGCTTGAACGCGCTCCCCGCCTGCCGGCGCGCCTGCGTCGCCAGGTTGAAGTCGCCGGGGCTCGGATCCCGGCCGCCGACCATCGCCCGGACCTGCCCGGTCTCGACGTCGATCGCCACGACGGCGGCGTCCGGATCGCCGGGCCGGTCGAGGACGTCGGCGACGGCCGCTTCCGCCGCGCGCTGAACCTCGAGGTCGAGCGTCGTCCGAACGTTCAAGCCGCCGCGGTAGAAAACGTCTTCTCCGAACCGGCGAAGCATCTCGCCCCGTACCCAATCGACGAACAGCGGGGTGCGCACCCGGGCCGGACGCGCCTTCGTCAGGTGGATCGGCTCGAGCACGGCGGCGTCGCGCTCGGCGGCGCCGATGAAGCCCTGCTCGACCATCCGTTCGAGCGCGAAGTCCCGACGCGCCTTGGCCGCCTCGGGATTACGCCGGGGCGAGAATGCCTGCGGGGCGGCCGTGATACCGGCGAGCAGGGCCGATTGGGCGAGCGTGAGCGAACCGACATCCCCGTCGAAGTAGAGACGCGCAGCCGCCTGCACGCCGTAGGCCCCGTGTCCGAGGTAGATCGAGTTGAGGTAGGCCTCGAGGATCTCTTCCTTGGAGTAGCGGCGATCGATCCGGATCGCGGTGACGGCCTCCGTGAGCTTGCGCCAGAGCGTCCGTCTGCCCTGCACCGACGAGTTCTTGACGACCTGCTGCGTGATCGTGCTGGCGCCTTCGCGGTCACCGGTCAGGTTCGCCCCGACGGCGCGAAGGATCGCGAACGGGTCGACGCCGGGGTGGCTCCAGAAGCGTTCGTCCTCCACGGCGATGAACGCCTCCCGCACGTGCACGGGGATCGCGGAGAGCGGGACGACGACGCGGTTCTCCTCGGCGCGGACCTGCGCGAGGAGCCGGCCGTCGCGCGCGTAGAGGAACGCCGTTTGCAATGGGGGCGACGCGCCGAGCGTTGCGGGGCCGAAGTAGATCGCGAGGCTCCCGCTCGCGAGCAGAAGCGTTGTGATGAGGAGCGCTGCCTGCCACCGCCGCATCCGGCCCAGCGGCGTCCCGCGGAGCAGGCGCCGCGCCTTGCGGCGCCACCATCCCGCCCACCATTCCTCGACGCGGAGGCCGATCGAGGGTTCGCGAGGGCGACCGTCGATGCCGTCGACGGTTGTTCGGCTCGCCGAGATATCCGCGAGCGCGCCGCCCAGCGTTCGATCGGCCATGCTCGGTTCCTCCCTATCCCCCCATCGGAGGATTCGCCAAACCTGCACCGGTTCCCACTCGATAGGATGAGTAAGCAGTCCGGCATGGGGGTGTCACGCTGAAGGCAGGTCCGCGCATCCTCTGCGCGACGGGACCCTTCTACATGCTGCCGCTCGGCCAGGTCTTCGAGGCCATCGGCAAGGCAGGGTTCCCCGGCGTCGAGGTGATGGTCACGAGCGAGCGGGAGAGCCAGGACCCCGTGGCGCTGAAGGCGCTGGCCCACGACTTCGGGGTCGAGGTGGCCGCGATCCACGCGCCGTTCCTGTTGCTGACGAGGCGGGTGTACTCGACCGACCCCCTCGAGAAGATCAAGCGCTCGACCGAGCTCGCGCAGGAAGCCGGCGCGCCGATCGTGATCGTTCACCCCGCGTTCCACTGGCAGCGCGCATACCAGCGATGGCTGCGAACCGATCTCGACGACTTCCAGTCGTCCGAGGGCGTGACCGTCGCGATGGAGAACATGTTCCCGATCTGGGTTCGCGGCCGCGGCCTCACCGCGCACGCAACGACCGGCATCGAGGACATGAAGAAGTTCGGCGCGGTCACGCTCGATACCAGCCACCTCGCCGTCACCGGCATCGACATCATCAAGGCTTTCGAAGAGCTGCAAGACCGCGTCGTCCACATCCATCTGTCGAACAACCTCGGGGTGGGCCGCGACTCGCATTCGCCGCTCACCCAGGGCGTGCTCCCGATCGCGTCGTTCCTCGAACGCCTCGGCAAGAGCGGCTATACGGGAACGATCACGCTCGAGCTCGACATCCGGCCGTGGGCTTCGAACCCCGTCAAGCTCGCGTCGGTTCTCCGCGAGAACCGGGAATACTGCCTCGAGAAGCTGGGCGCGCCGGCGGGTGCGTGAGGCATGACGATCCGCGTCATGGTGGTCGACGACACCGACCACGTTCGGGAGATGCTCGCGACGATGCTCGAGCTCGACGGCTTCGAGGTCGTCGCGAAGGTCGCGAGCGGGCCGGAGGCGATCGCGAAGCTCGACGGCGCCACGCCCGATATCGTCGTGATGGATTACAAGATGCCAGAGATGGACGGGATCACCGCGACCCGGCGCCTCCGCGAGCTCGCGCCGTCGGTACCCGTCATCCTCTACACCGCCTACATCGACGACGGGATCGAGGCCCAAGCGCGCGAGGCCGGCGCCGCGCTCGTGCTCGGCAAGGTCGAAGGGCTCGAGCAGCTCGAACGCAGCATCTCGGAGATGTGCATTGATCTCATGAGCTGAGGAACCGAACCTCGGAGGACGTCATGCGCCTGAACGGCAAGCGGATCCTGATCCCGTGCGGACCCGATTACGAGGACATGGAGCTCCACTACCCCCGCTACCGCCTGATGGAAGAAGGAGCGGAGGTCGTGGTCGCCGGCCTCGGCGATCAGACCTATAAGGGGAAGAAGGGGTATCCGGTCACGGTCGACGCCCAGGTATCGGACCTGTCGGCGCGCGACTTCGACGCGGTCGTGATCCCCGGCGGATACGCGCCGGACCACATGCGACGATCCGAAGCCCTGCTCGCGATCGTGCGGGAGATGCACGACGAGGGGAAGACGGTGGCGGCGATCTGTCACGGCCCGTGGGTCGCCGTGTCGGCGGGGATCCTGAAAGGGCGACGCATCACCTGCGTGCCGGCGATCAAGGACGACGTGATCAACGCCGGCGCCGACTACGTCGATCAGCCGGTCATCGTGGACGGCAACCTCGTGACGAGTCGCCGGCCCGATGACCTCCCGATCTTCCTGCCGGCGCTGATCGAGGCGATCGCCGGCCGGCAAGACTGAAGGGACCGACCACAGCAGAAAGGCGGACCCGGGGAGTGGGGTCCGCCTTTCGAGTCGAAGCCTTCGGTCGAGGTGGTCGCGCAGTTGCCCGGCTCTTCATCCCTCGCGCCCCGTCATCAGGGCGCTTCATGCCTCGAGTCACAACACTTTGCGAGGCGCTGCCACCACTGAGATAACTACGCAGCGGCCGATCGGTTTCCTACGTCCTTCCGCGCAGGCGGTCGGGAAGTACCGTTTTCAACGGATGCGCCCCGAGATGAGCGGCTCTCCCAAGGCGCGCCGGCCTCGGAGCCGGATCGGTCGGATCCAGCGGACCGTACGTTGTGGGCGTATGACACGTAACCCTCTATGTCCGTTCAGACGATTAGTAGGGAGAGGGGCGACGGCGGCAGGGGATCCAGCGGGGACGGGCCAGGCCGGACCGAGACGGTCGCGGTAAATGGCCCGATTCACCTACGGAGAAACCCTCCGAACGTCCCTTTCCCCCGAGAGATGGGGCCACGTAGAGTCACTGTTCGTACTGGGGGCGAGGGTTGCGACGCGGAACGGCGATCACGTTAGTCGGGGTGCTTGTGCTTCTCCTGGGCGGCGTGGCGCTGCAGTTACTGCTGAACCGGTGAGGCCGGGACGGCACCGCCCGGCAGGAGACACATGGCACTTGAAGCGGTCAGCCCCCAGGTCGATGAGGACGAGCCCATCGAGGAAACCCGCGTGAGCGGACCCCTCGGGGCCGTCGCGCCCGACCCAGAGCTCCCGTCCGGCGGGGCCGAAGGAGCCGTCGGCGAGGTCGAGGTCGTCGCGCTCGTCGACCGCGCCCGGGAGGGCGACGCCCAAGCCTTCGCCGCCCTCTACGACAAGTACGTCGACCGGGTGTACCGCTTCGTCGTCTACCGGGTTCAGGGCGATTCCGCCCTGGCCGAGGACATCACCTCCGAGGTCTTCCTCCGCGCGCTCCGCAAGATCAAGGGGTTCACGTGGCAGGGCCGCGACGTCGGAGCCTGGTTCCTGACGATCGCCCGCAACCTGGTGCTGGACCACTTCAAGTCCGGCCGGGCCCGGCTCGAGGTCCTGGGGATCGAGAGCCCCATCGGCGACGACCGCGTGATAGACGCCGAGGACGCCGCCCTGAGCCGCCTCTCGACCCAAGACCTCTATAAGGCCATCACCCGGCTCGGGAACGAGCAGCAGGAAGTCATCTACTGGCGCTTCCTGCAGGGGTATTCGGTCGCCGAGAGCGCCGCCGCCATGGGCAAAACGGACGGCGCGATCAAGGCATTGCAGTACAGAGCGGTCAAAGCGCTATACAAGCTGGTGGTGGTGGGCGAGGATGCGTAGTCCGCGTAGTCCGTTCGAACCACCCGAAAAACCACCCCTTCGGGCGTCGTGTCCCGAGCCACACCGATTCGTTGCATTCAGTGGAGCCCGATGATGAAGCCCACGAGAGACGAACAAGCGTTCGCAGACCTGCTCGAAGGCATGCGAGCCGAGGCGCCGCGGGAAGTCGCCCGCATGGCGGCCCTGGCGGCGGCCCTCGAGCACGCGCGCCCCATGACCGGCCCGGCGCCGGCCTTCCGGGATGCCCTGCGGAACCGTCTGCTCGCCGAGACCGCCGTCCGCCGGCCCTGGTTCGAGGGGGTCCGTACTTCCTGGATCGAGCGCAACGCGCGGATGCGCCGGTCTTTCCGCTTCGTGTTCGCGAACGCGGTGGCCGCGGTCGTTCTCCTCGCCGGCGGGTCGATCATGGCCGTCGCCCAGGAGTCGGTCCCGGGAGACTGGGACTACTTCGCCAAGCGCCTGCATGAGGACGCGCGCCTGCTGATCACCCGCGCGCCCGAGCCTCGCGCCTACCTGCAGATGGAGCTGGCCCGCGAACGCCTGGACGAGGTCCGTGAGCTCGTCAATCGGTCCGAGACGAACCCAGACCACTACTCGACCGCGCTGGACGACATGGATGCGCGGACGCTGGACGCGTCGTTGCTGTTGATCGAGCTCTACGGCGAGACGGCCGACCGTGTCCCGCTGGACCGGCTCACGAAGTTCGCCGTGGCTCAGCGACAAGGCCTCGAAGTTCTCGTGGAGCGCCTTCCCGCCGCTGCTCGACCACAAGCCAGAGACTCGATCGACATCCTCGAGCGGGTCTCCGAGCGCGTCACGGGGATCATGGGCGGCTGCCTCTGCCCGGCCAACCCCCTCGTCCCGAGCGCCGGTCCCCCGGCGACCGGCGGCGACCAGGGCGGCGCGGGAACGGCCGGCCCGCAGGCTCCGCTCTGCCCGTGCGCAGAATTCCGCGGCGACGACGATCCCACCACCGATCCGATCGCGGGGCCGACCGACCCGGGACCAACGCCGCCGCCAAACCCGACGACTCCTCCGGTCGATCCCGATGTGCCGATCGACCTTCCGCCGCTCCCGGTCGTCGGCGACGACGTGGACGATGTCGTGAACGATCTGATCGACGACGTCCTGGAGCCGATCCTCGAGCCGATCCTCGGGCCGTCGCCGATCCCGACGATCACGATCCCACCCCTGCCGCTCGGCCTCGGCAACTAACCGCCGAAACCGCCTAAGCCGGGACGCAAGTCCCGTTCTCCTACGGGACACGCGATCTCTACTGAATCCGCCCACTAGTCAAAGCGGATCAGGCACGGCATACTCGCGTCACTTGAGTAACTAGTCCCTCGTTACAAGGGGGACGCTCGAGACAGACGCTTCAACGTTCCGAAGGTATCGGCGCCGGTTCTCCTCGACGCAGTTGTCCGTAATTGCGCAAGAGGGTTCCGCCGACGGCCGCAAGAACAAGAGAGTGCTGGAGCGGGCGGCCAGGGAACCGCGTCGTTCATTTCGGTAGGGGCCTCATAGGAGGGGCGGTATGCGTAAAGGGGTAGGTAGGACCCGTCGCGTCGTCGCGGCGGCTGCGGTATCCATGGTGGCCCTGCTCGCGACGGGCACGGGCGCCAACGCCGCTTCGCCGATCCTTTCGGTGAAGAACTACGCCGCCGAAGCGACGGCGAGCGTGCTCGACATCAATCTCGCGCTGCCGACCGCCTTGAACCCGGTCCTCAGCGCCCTCGACATCGCCAACCCGATCACCGAGAGCATCTCGATGAGCCAGGCTCTCGCCCAGATCGACAAGGCGAAGGACTCCGGGTCCGGTAAGGCCCAGATGTTCCTCGGGAACCTCGACACCAAGCTCGAGATGCTCTCGACGACGCTCCTCGGCAAGAAGCTGCCGATCGCGTTCGCGCCTCTCTCGCTTGTGGACAAGGTCGTTCACCAGGACCTCGCTGCGCTGGACCTCGGCGGCCTGATCAAGGTCGGCATCTCCGACGTCAACGCCTCGAGCACGCTCAAGAACCTGGGTAGCGGCGTCAAGGCCGTGAAGAGCGTCGCCGACTCCAAGCTCGTCGGCGTCACCGTCGGCCTCACGACCGACCTGATCAACACCCTGAAGGGCGTTCTCCAGCCGGTGCTGGACCTCACGGACGCTCCGAACTCGGGTCTCATCGACACGATCAACGGCCTGCTCACGCCGGTCGAGGACCTCGTCGAGACCACCCTGGGCGTTCCGGTCGCTCTCGACCTGCCGAAGATCGGCGAGCTGCTCCAGCAGTCGCTCGTCTCCATCGGCGTCATCGAGACGAAGACGATCACCGACTTCGCGACCGGCGTCCGTAACGCCACCGGCTTCTCGCGCATGGCCGACATCGACCTCTTCGGCAAGGGCGAGAACGCGCTCGTTCACATCGACGCACTGACCACCAAGACCTTCGCCCAGGTCGGCGAGACCGCCGGCGCCGCGAAGGCCACCGCGATCCACGAGATCGTCGGTCTGCGCGTCCTCGACAACGAGATCGGGCTCCTCAAGGGTGAGGACCTCGCGGTCAGCGTCAACGGCAAGCAGCTCGCGCTTCCGCTCGACGTGTTGAACAAGCTCAACGAGCTGATCTTCGACACCCTCGGTCTCGATATCAAGGTCTTCGACACCGAGAAGAGCGCGACGGCGAGCTTGGCCACGGCGAAGGCTCGCACCCTCGCGGTTACCATCGCTCCGAACATCGCAGGTAACGAGCTCTTCAACCTGACGATCCAGGGGCCCGGTTCCGAGGTTCTCGCGGCCGGCACGAACGTCGAAGGCAAGACGTTCCCCGGTCCGCACCCGACGACCGGTGTCAGCACGAACCTGTACCTGATCGCCGGTCCGGCTCTGATCGGGATGGCTGTTCTGGTCCGTCGGTTCGCGCTCGTCAAGTAACGTAGGTCGCAGCGTCTGAGGGGCGGCGAGAGCCGCCCCTCTCGCTTTCCCCGGCAACCCCCGCCAACTTTTCCGGCTCGCGGAAAAAACCGCCCAACTCAGGAGGAATCGGGCGAGAGCCGCGGAACCTGAACAAGGTCGGTCGGCTGGGCGACCAGGGGGGAATCCATGGCTCGGGTTCGTTGGCTGTTGCTCGTCGTCCTCGTCCTGGCCATGGCGGTCCCCGGAGAGGCCGCCGCCAGAAAGCCCGTCGGCTGCGCGGACGAGATCCGGTCTGGTGGGAGCGCCTCCTGCGTCGTGACGTTCCGGATCCCCCATTTCAACGCTCGGGACGCGATCGAATACGAGAGCCTCGTCGCCCGGATCGTCTCCCCTCAAGCGCTCGGCTGGCGGGTGAAGGCGAGCATCTCGGACGCGCGTGGTGTCGTCTATTTCGCGTGGGACTGCGCGGCACGCCGCTCGATGGTGGCTGCCAACTCCTCGGCGCATTTCGACCGGACATGCCAGGCGTGGAGGCGATCGACGTCGACCGGCACCCCGTATGTTGCGCGGACCTCCAAGCCCCAGGTCTTGCGCGTCACCGCGTGGGTCGGCGGCTGCCTCTCGACGGTCGAGAACGGCTGCCGCTTCGAGGCTTCGGCCGCGTACCTCCTGCGATAGCGCTCGCCTCCGGCTGACACGACGGACACCAGTAGGTCACGCGCTCGCCGCTCTCCCCCGGCTCGCCGTCGATCCGTCTCATGATGCTGGTGCCGCATCGCCGGCACGGCTCGCCTGCGCGGCCGTAGACCCAGTGCCGCCGGTCCCGGCGTGGATCGCCGGTCGTCACCTGGTTCCCGGTCGCGCGGTTGGCGAGCAAGAGCCGGTGCGCGAGGTCGATCACCGCGCGGGGGTCGGGCACGACGCCGACGGGCGTGGCGGGCTCGACGCCGCGCAGGAAGCAGATCTCGGACTTGTAGACGTTCCCGATCCCGGCCATCACGGTTTGATCGAGCAAGGCTTCGCCGATCGGCCGGGCGGGGTTCGCTGCGAGCCGGCGGAGCGCTTCGGCGGCGTCCCAGCCGGGGCCAAGCAGGTCCGGACCGAGGTGGCCCAGCACGCGGTCCTCGTCGGCCGTTTTGAACAGCTCGACGATCCCGAGCTCGGTGCCGACCGCCGTGGCTCGGTCGGTCTCGACCACGAGTCGGACCTCGTCGCGCCGGTCCGCGACCGGCCGCCCCGGCGGGAGCAGCCGCCATGCACCGTCCATCTTGAGGTGGGTGTGGATCGTCATCCCGCCCTCGGTGCGCATGAGCAGGTGCTTCCCGCGGGCGACGACCTCGATCAGGGTCTGGCCGGCGAGGTCCGTCGTCGCAAGCGAGGGCACGCGGAAATCGGTCTTGATGATGCGGCTTCCCGCGAGCGCGCGGTTGAGCCCGTCGGCCGCCTTTGCGATCGTGTCGCCTTCGGGCACCGTCAGACCCGAAGGCGCAGGCCCTTCGGCGTCCGGACGAAGCCGGCCTCGCTGAGCGCCGCGCCGACCGGCGACTCGAATGCGAGCGGCGCACCGTTCACGCGCTCGACGGCGAGTGAGCCGACCGTGCCGACGCGAGCCGCGCCGGCGAGCGCGATCACGGCCGTCCGGAGAACCGCAGGATCCTGGGCGATCGCGAGCAGCGACCGGCCGCCCTTCTCGACATAGAGCGCCAAAGTCCCGTCGACGAGCACGACCGAAGCGCCGGCCTTGCGCCCGGCTCGGTGGCCGCCCTGCTCGCCGGGCGCGTCGGGCCAGGCGAGCGCCGCGCCGAATGGGTTCGCCGGGTCGGTGGCGGCGAGAACGATGGCCTTCGGCTGGGGGTCGGCCGGCGTCGTCCGCATCCGGTCGACGGCGCCGGGAAGGGCGAACTGGGCGCCGCCCAGGCCGGCGACGAAGTACCCCCGTCGGCACCGCCCCGACTCCTCCATGGCCCGCAACACGGGGTAGACGCCGGCGAACCCGCCCGGATGGCCCTCGCCCCGCACCGCT
Source organism: Actinomycetota bacterium (assembly GCA_035249485.1). Taxonomy (GTDB): domain Bacteria; phylum Actinomycetota; class AC-67; order AC-67; family AC-67; genus DATFGK01. Next base: position 18,857 of record DATFGK010000152.1, read on the forward strand.
GCCCGGGTGAGCACGCCGTGGCGGTCGAGCAGGGCGGTGGCCAGGGCGTGGCTCCGCTGGGTCGGGCTGTCCTGGTCGACGGGCACGTCGGCCTCCACCAGCGACCACCGGCCCTGAGCTTTGGGCGGGCCGAGCACGGTGAGCGACCCCAGGCGGGGCCGCCCCGAGCGCTTGGAGGGTGTGCCCCGGCCGCCCTGGCCGACGAACGCCCGCAGGGCGGCGAAGGAGTCGTTGGTGACCTCGCCGGCCCACACCAGGTCCCACAGGGCGTCGAGCACCTCCCGGTCGGACCCGCCACCGGCCGCCCGATGGATCTCGCGGTAGAACGAGGCGCCACGGGTGATGAGATGGTCGCGGATCCGCTCGTGCCGCTCGTCGGCGGGGCGTTCCTCGCGGTCGGGTGGCGCGGACGGCGGCCGGAGCGCGTCACGACCGGGCCGGAACAGGGCGATCCGCCCATCGTCCCGACCGAGACTCCCCCGCCCCACCCAGCCGACCTCGCCCATGGCCCCCAGCTCGTCCAGGAGCCGCGGCTGGTAGCCGGGGACCCGCGACGGGAGGACATCGCGCTCCAGGACCGAGGCC